>JBMSOD010000054.1:0-15390 GCA_049422085.1 Burkholderiaceae bacterium | reverse complement strand
CCCATGAGGTAGAACGCAAGGAACGCCAGCAGATACATCAGCCCATACCAGTGAATGGCGACCGGGCCGAGCTGGAGGGCAACAGGGTTGAACTGGGGATGGGTCAGCATGGTCGGGATTCTCCCACGACACCCGCTTCGGGCCATGGGGCATTTGCCCATCCCTTGCTCCGCCTTTTAACATCGAAGGTTTTGGGGGCCCTACCAGCCCACCTCTTCACCAGAGGGCCGAACCGGCCCGCCTTTTCCTCCACAGGCCCAGACCATGACCGACGCAAACCGCCGCTCGCGAAACATCACCGAGGGCGTTGCCCGCGCACCCAACCGCTCGATGTACTACGCGATGGGCTACAAGAAGTCCGACTTTGCCAATCCGATGATCGGCATTGCCAACGGGCACTCCACCATCACCCCCTGCAACTCGGGGCTTCAGCCTCTGGCCGATGCGGCGGAAAAAGCGATCCGCGAGGCGGGCGGCAATCCTCAGCTCTTCGGCACGCCCACGATTTCCGACGGCATGTCGATGGGCACTGAAGGTATGAAGTATTCGCTGATCTCTCGCGAGGTGATCGGCGATTGCATCGAGACCGCGGTGCAGGGCCAGTGGATGGACGGCGTGCTGGTGCTGGGCGGCTGCGACAAGAACATGCCAGGCGGCATGATGGGCATCCTGCGCTGCAATGTGCCGGCCATCTATGTCTATGGCGGCACCATCAAGCCCGGTCACTGGAAAGGAAAGGACCTCACGGTGGTCTCGATCTTCGAGGCGGTGGGTGAGTTCTCGCGCGGCCGCATGAGCGAGGAAGACTTCGAAGGCATCGAGAAAAACGCGGTGCCGGGCACGGGTTCATGTGGGGGCATGTACACCGCCAACACCATGTCGTCCTCGTTCGAAGCCCTGGGCATGAGTCTGCTCGGCTCCTCGACCATGGCCAACCCGGATGCAGACAAGCTCGAATCGGCGCGTGAATCCGCCCGGGTGCTGGTGCAGGCGGTGCGCAACAATCTGCGCCCGTCGGACATCGTCACGCGCAAATCCATCGAAAACGCGGTGACGCTGATCATGGCCACCGGCGGTTCGACCAATGCAGTGCTGCACTACCTGGCCATCGCCCACTCGGCCGGCATCGCCTTCACGATCGATGACTTCGAAACCATCCGAAAGCGCGTGCCGGTGCTCTGCGACCTGAAGCCCTCAGGCCAGTATGTGGCCACCGATCTGCACAAGGCGGGAGGCATTCCACAGGTTCTCAAGATCCTGCTGGATGCGGGCCTGCTGCATGGTGATTGCATGACCATCACGGGTCGCACGATGGCCGAGGAACTCGCGGCCGTTCCCAGCCAGCCCCGTGCCGACCAGAAAGTCATCTTCCCGATCAGCCAGGCCATCTATGCTCAGGGGCATCTGGCCATCCTGAAGGGCAACCTCTCGCCCGAAGGCTCTGTGGCGAAGATCACCGGTCTGAAGAACCCGGTGATTACCGGCCCCGCACGTGTCTTCGATGACGAGCAGTCAGCCCTGGCCGCGATCATGGAAGACCGGATCAAGGCGGGTGACGTCCTGGTGCTGCGCTATCTCGGACCCAAGGGCGCACCGGGCATGCCTGAGATGCTCGCGCCCACCTCGGCCATCATCGGCGCAGGTCTGGGCGAATCGGTGGCCTTGATTACCGACGGGCGCTTTTCGGGAGGCACCTGGGGCATGGTGGTGGGGCATGTGGCACCTGAGGCCGCTGCGGGCGGGCTGATTGGCTTGGTGCATGAGGGCGACTCGATCACGGTCGATGCCCATCAACTGCTGCTGCAACTCAATGTCGGCGAAGCCGAGATTGCGCGTCGACGCGCGGCCTGGACGGCACCCACCCCGCGCTACACGCGGGGTGTTCTGGCCAAGTTTGCCAAGCTCGCCTCAAGCGCCAGCAAGGGCGCGGTCACCGACCTGTTCGAGTAAAACGACCGGATCGCCGCGCCTTGTCGGGGTCGCGGCGATCAAGCCCCAGCAGGCGCTCGAGCCATTCCCACCAGATGATGGCGAGCGCGAACGGGCTCAGCACCCACCACCAGGCCCAGTGGGCGACCGGATCGACCTCGAACCATTTGAGCGCCACCATCAGGGCGCCAATCCAGAGCAAAGGCATGGCCTACTCCCGGGCAAGCAAAACCCAGCCTGTATCATCCGCCCGCGTGTGTCAGATCGAAGAGCATCGGTGGCTAGCGTCAACCGACCAGTGGCTTGTGCCGTTCTGAGAGTCATCGGCGCCAGTCACTCTGCTTGTTTGCTGCAGTCCATGCGCTCGACCCACGCCGGTTTCAGTTCCCTTTTGAAGGAGTTCTCATGCAAGTCCGTCTGCTCGCCCCCGCTCTTGCCGCGCTCTCGCTCGTCGCAGCGTCACCCGCCTTCGCCAACGCCGATCTGGCCAAGTCGAAAAACTGCCTGGCATGTCACGCCGCCGACAAAAAGCTGATCGGCCCGTCTTACAAAGATGTTGCTGCCAAGTACGCGGGCAACAAGGACGCCGTCGGCACGCTGGCTCAGAAGATCCGTGCGGGCGGTGTGGGCAACTGGGGCCAGATCCCCATGCCCGCCAATCCGCAGGTCAGCGCGGCTGAAGCCGAGACGCTGGCAAAGTGGGTTCTTTCGATCAAGTAAGCCACTTCGCACCCCGCTCCAACGCGAGCCCGCTCAGGCAACTGGCGGGCTCGTTGTCTTTCTGAAGCCTGCCTGAAGGTCCGCTGCCGATGTAAACGCATCGGCAAAAAATTCTTCGGCCGGCAGGCCGCGCAGCGCCACGAAATCCTGGCGCGCCGAATCGATGACCACAGGTGCGCCACAGGCGTAGACCTGGTGGCCTGACAGGCTGGCAAAGTCCTGCAGGACAGCCTGATGTACAAAGCCGGTGCGGCCATGCCAGTCGTCCTCGGGCAATGCGTCTGACACCACCGGCACGTAGCGAAGGTGTGGGTATTCGGTCGCCCAGGCGCGGCACAGCGCATCCATGTAGAGGTCCTGCGGCCGTCGTCCACCCCAGTAAAGCACCATGGGCCGTTCGATGCCCTTGTGCAGACTATGTTCGATGATGGCCTTGATCGGTGCGAAGCCGGTGCCGCTGGCCACAAAAACGACGGGCCTGGCGCTGTCCTCACGCAGAAAGAAGGTGCCCATGGGGCCCTCGAATCTCAGGATGTCGCGCACCTTCACTGCCGGCTCACGCTTGCCAAAGAGCGTGTCCGTGAAGTGCCCTCCTGGCATGTGACGCACATGAAGCTCGAGCAGGTCTGCACCATGAGGCGCGCCAGCCATCGAATAACTTCGCCGCGTTCCGTCCTTCAGAATGAGTTCGATGTATTGCCCTGCGAGGTACTGCAGCCGGTCGTTGGCGGGCAGCTGCAACTTCAGCTGCACCACGTCAGGCGCAAGCCGCTCGATGAAATTGATGCGACAGGGCATCTTGCGCACCGGGATGTCGCCCGCTGCCGCAACAACCCTGGCCTCGATGGCAAGGTCGGTGCACGCATTCGCACAGCACAGCAGGGCGTTGCCCTGGCGGGCGTCTTCGCGCCGCAGGGCCTGAGGCTGGTGGGGCCCCTGTTCGATCTGCCCCTGGACGACCCTCGCACGACACGAGCCACAGGCGCCGTTCTTGCATCCGTAGGGCAGCACGATGCCAGCTCGCAGGCCGGCATCAAGCACGGTTTCGTCGGACTCTGCCTGAAACTGCTTGCCGCTTGGCAGAACCGTGATGGTGAAGCTCATTGCGTACACTGCATGGGTCAGTCACAAACCTGCCGATTATCCCCCACGGATGCGCCCTCTCCGTCGATACCAACATTCCCGCACTGATCAGGTCACCCGGCCCGCAAGGCCTCTGCCCCGTCGGCTGCGCAAGCCACGCGTCCTGATCCTGGGGTGTGGCGACGTCGGGCTGCGTTTCGTGCAGGCCTGGTCCAAGCGCCTGCAGATCATCGCAGTGGCCCGCAGCACCGAAGCCAGGCAAGCAGCCCGGGCGGCGGGGGCCCTCGCCTTGCGCGCCGATCTTGATGATCCTGCGAGCCTCAGAAGGCTGCGCGGGCTCGCGCCCCGTGTGCTGCACAGCGCGCCACCTCCCGATCGGGGTCGTGCAGACCCGCGAACCCGCCATGCACTCAGTGCCCTGCATGCCACCCGCCGCTGGGTCTATCTGAGCACCAGTGGCGTCTATGGCGATTGCGCAGGGGAGTGGGTCGAAGAACATCGCCCTGTGTCGCCCCGAAACGATCGTGCTTTCAGGAGGGTCTCGGCCGAGGTCCAGTTGCGAAGGACCCGACGCGCCCTGATCCTGCGAGTCCCCGGAATCTACGCAGAAGACCGGCTTCCCTTGCAGCGCCTTCGGCAGGGCACACCGGCCTTACAGGCGACCGAGGATGGCTATACCAATCACATCCATGCCGATGATCTTGCACGCATCACCTTTTACGCACTATGGCGAGGGGGCGTGAATCGAGTGATCCATGCTGTTGATGCGAGTGACCTCAAGATGGGGGACTGGTTCGATGCGGTTGCCGACAGCTTCGAGCTGCCCCGGCCGCCCCGGCTGTCTCGCGAGCAGGTCAAGGCGCAGGTGTCGCCGATGCTCTGGAGTTTCATGTCCGAGTCCAGGCGGCTGAGTGATCAGCGCTTGCGCAGAGAACTGCGCTGCCGTCTTCGGTGGCCGACCGTGACCATGTTTCTGGAGTCACACAAAACGAAGCGCGCTGAGACGACGCTGCGGACAGAAGCGGGCTGAGGCACGCCCTGATTCATGCTCGGGGCCATGCTATCCTTGCGGCCCTTCGCCGGATTCGGTTGCCTTCAAGGCATTCTCTGTGGTCCGGCTTGCCGGTGTAGCTCAGTCGGTAGAGCAGCTCATTCGTAATGAGAAGGTCGAGGGTTCGATTCCTTTCACCGGCACCATATTCAAGGCCGTCACCATTCAGGGTGCCAGGCCGACTCCCTGAACGCCATGTCGGGCGAGTGCCTCGGCGACAAAGCCGCTTGCCTTCATGTCGCGCAGATAAGCTCCCAGCGCTTGCGCCGCAGCCTCGCCCCGACTGCGCGGACAGCCCATGGCCTGACGGATCAGCATGAAATGCCCGGGCAAGAGTCGGAGCCCGCCCAGCCGCCTTGCCTCGTCCTCGATCTGCTGCTTCACCCCGGCCGCCACATCGGCCCCCTGAGCGAGGAAACATTCAACCACCGCAGGTGAACTGGGCGCCCGTTCGATGCGGGCCTGCTTGAGTTCTCGCGACAGAAAAAGATCGTAGGCACTGCCCTGGCCCACCACCACCCGATGCTCCGGGCGATCCACCTGCGCGTTGTCGGTCAGCGGCGAATCGTCTCGCACCAGATAGCAGCCCTCGATCAGGACATAGGGCTCGGTGAAATAAACACCCTCGCCCCGTTTGGGATCGATGGCGAAAAAACCGATGTCGGCTTCATCGCTAGCCACCCGATCCACAGAAGCGGCTGCGGTCTCAAGAACGATCAGATCCAGTGCGACCCCAAGCGTGTGCGCCCAGCCGCGCGCCAGATCAACAGAAATGCCGCTCACCTCGTGGCTGTCGGGATGACGCTGCGCAAGGATGGGATTGCCCACATTGATGGCAGCTCGCAATCGCCCGGTGGGTGCAAAGGCCTGAATCAGTTCCGAACGGGTCATGATGAATCGTCAGTTCGCCAGTTCGTGAGCCTCGATCGGCCCGCCTTGCACCGTGATGCGATGCATCAGGCGACGATGCCCGTGATAGTCATTGAGCGCGTAATGCCAGGTCGCGCGGTTGTCCCAGAACGCCAGTGACCCCTTGCGCCAGACAAAGCGGCAAGAAAACTCGGGTCGGGCTGCATGCTCGTACAGGGTCCGGAGCAGTCCTTCGCTTTCCTTCACGGTCCAGCCTTCAAAGTGGGTGGTGAACGCCGAATTGACATAGAGGGTCGGTCGTCCGGTCTCGGGGTGACGGATGACCACCGGATGGACCGCCTTGCGGGTTGCAGCCTCTGTGTTGCCGATGCGGCCTTCAGACTCGCCCTTGCGCGCGATGGCGCCCTGACGCCCGAACACATGGGCGGTGTCGTGCACAGCGCGTAATCCGTTGAGAGTGCGCTTGAGACCGGGAGAGAGCGCCTCATAGGCGAGCGCCATGTTGGCAAACAGAGTGTCGCCGCCCTGCGCGGGCACTTCTCTTGCGAGCAACAAGGAGCCCATGGCCGGCTCGATGTCATAGCTGTGATCGGTATGCCAGCTGCCGCCGATATTGGTTTTCTGGTCAACCTCCTTGCGCACTTCGGCAATCTCCGGATGCCCTGGAACCTGCGCAAAGAAGGCATTGACATCCACCGGCGCCCAGCGCCGTGCAAAGGCCAGATGTTGCTCGGGCGTGATGTCCTGATCACGAAAGAAGATCACACCATGGTCATGAAAGGCCTTGCGGATAAACGCAAAGGTCGCCTCATCGATCGGTTGCGCCAGGTCGACGCCATGAATCACGGCCCCCAGCGCATTGCCATAGGGTTCGATCTGCAGAGGGATCCCGCGGGAGGGGGTGGGTGCGTTCATGAGAGGTCTCCTGATGGATGTTCGTTGTGTCGTTGGTCTTCGGCAATCGGTGGCGTATTCCTGGGCAGGCTCATCACGTCGTCCTGGACGGGTTCACACAGGGCGTTATGCGCGCAGCAGATCGAGGTCGGCTGTGCGTCCTGCCCCCTGAGGCAGCACGGCCTGGAGTCCCCGGTCATCAAGTTGCATGTGGCGTTCGAGCACCTGTTGAAGCACCGCCCTGAAATCGGTCGTGATCGCCAGATCCCTGCCCTCATGCAGGGCCGAGCGCTCCAGGCCCGGCCACTCGCCATGCACCCGGCCGCCCTTTACTGGACCGCCGAGCAGCCACATGACATTGCCGTGACCATGATCGGTTCCCTGAGTGCCGTTCTGGCTGACAGTACGCCCAAACTCGGACATCACCACAATGACGGTGTTTTGCAGGCGTGGGCCGAGCGAGTGCGCCAGGGTGTCGAGCCCATCGCCCAGCAAGCGGAGCCGATTGGCGAGCGCGCCTCGTACACCGCCCTGATTCACATGGGTATCCCAGCCCCCCAGCGACAGAAAACCTGCCTGCAGCCCGGGCTCGGTCCGCAGCAACTGTCCCAGCCGCTGAGCATCCCGCGACAATCCGGTGAGTGGTAGCGCCCCCGCAGCAATCCCCGGATCCATGCCCTCCATGGCTCCTTCGGCACCGGCGCGACCCGGCATCCGCGACGCCGGCGCCCCCTGTCCAGTCTGCGCCATCTCCCGCAGGTGCTTCATCTGCTGCTCGCTGTGCTGCATGGCGGCTCTGGATTGTTGCAAGGCCCGCCAGGCTGAGGCCGATGCCGGATCCGTGGCATGCAGTTGCTCAAGGGCCTGCCCTTGCAGCACCGTGGCAGTCTCCCCCGGTCGTACGTTCTGGCGCGAGCCGGCCGCGATCGCGGTCGGGCTGGGTGCGATCGAACCCACCGGGGCCTTGCCACTCAGGATGCGCGGCATGCCGGTGCCCAGATTCATGCCCCGGATCTGCTCGCCTTCGCTCAGGGCGAGCAGGCGATTGAGCCAACCCGACGGGGTCGACCGTCGCCCCGGGGTTGCCGTTTCCATGAAATCCTGAGCATCGAAATGCGATCGTGTGGGATCGGGTGAGCCACTGGCATGAACGAAAGCAAGTTGGCCTGCCTGCCACCAGGGCATGAGTCGCGCCAGTGAGGGATGCAGGCCAAACCCTGAATCAAGAGGCAGCGAGGCGCTTTCGGCGCTGCCTGGCGCGGGGATTGCAATCTCGGCCCGCACCCGACGGTATTCCGGATCAGCGTGCGGAACCACCACACTCAACCCGTCCACCGCACCACGCAGCATCACCACAACCACCGCAGGAGCGTCTGGACCTGCGACACCTGAACTCTGAAGGCCGGATGCTCTCGCGCGCAGCGGGAGTGCCGCCACGCCCATGCCAGAGGCCAGAATCAGCCGCCTTCGTGCCGGATCGCTTCTCCAGGATGCTGACATGCGGGCCTCCCCGATCAGAAACGCGAAAAGTCAGGACTGGCCAGCGCGAGCGCCAGACGGTGCTGCGCAGGCTGTGCCCTGAGCACCGCGCGGGTGGCCTCGCTCAGCCCGTCCAGGGTCGGATCCTGAGTCGGGTCCCGCGCCCATCCTTGAGCCGTACCGCCTGCTGCGAGACGGCTTGCATATTCCGCTCGCAGGCGCAGGCCTTCGGGTGTGAGCCAGGCTTCACGGGTCTGGGGCCAGCCATCCGGCGACGGGCACAGCCAGACCGGCATGCCCATGCCTGCGATGGCAGCGGCCATGGCCAGGGGATCAGGCTCACTCGGTCCACAGGCCCGCACTGCCGAAATCACGTACCGGTCAGGCGGCTTGAAGCGGTTTCCGTAATTCGCCGGTTCGGCAAACTCGTCACTCATCACCAGCGCACGCGTCAGCGCACGCAGGTCGCCGTCGGTCTGCATGTAGATCTGCGTCAGCCGCTGCACCAGCGCCTCGCCCGGCGTTTCGCCCACGAGATGTCGGGCAAGCTTCAGGCTGATCCGGCGTGCAGTGGAGGGATGGCGTGCCAGCTGGTCGAGCACCCACTCCCCCTGGCTCTGACCCTGGCCCTGCACGATCTGTCCGAGGACAGTCTTTGCCGAAGCATCGTGGCGTGCCGGATAGAACCTGAAGGCATCATGCGGCCCAGGGCTGCGTCGATCAAAACTCCAGCCGGTCAACGCGCGGGCCACTGCGGTCACATCGGCCTGACCGTAACCGCCATCAACGCCCAGCGTGTGGAGTTCGAGCAATTCGCGAGCGTAGTTCTCGTTCAACCCGCGCGGCAGGACAAAGCCCCCCTGTGCCGCGGCCGCCGCCTGCGCTGCTGCCGGGAACCTGAACCCGGGAGCCACGCTTTGCCAGTTGTCGAGATAGTTGAGCATGGCCGGATGTCGGGCCGTCGCACCCAGAAGGTCCCGGAAGCGGCCGAACACATGCGGGCGGATGGCCTCAGCCTCGAAATAGCCGACCGTCACCCGGACCGACTCCTTGCCCGCAAAGACGTTGAAATGGTTGAACCAGAAGGCAACCAGGACATCCTCGAGCTGCCGCTCTGTATGCACCGCACGCAGGAGGCGTGCACGTCGGGCCTGGCCCTGGACCCGCTGGATCAGCTGGGTCACCTCGCGCGCCGATTGCTGACGCTCTTCAGCCGAGCGTCTCGCCGACAGCGCGGCCGCCTGCAAGGCAGCGAACTCTGCCAGAACAGGGGCATGTCGGCGGCCGAGCGTCTCGTAGCCCTGCAGGCGTTCGAGCAGTCGGGGGGACTCGGGCAGATCCTGCGGGTGCAGTTGCGCCTCCAGCCACTCGGACAAGGACCGCCGGGCGCAGGCCTGAACATCGCCCGGACGCGGACCCCAGCTCAGGCGTTGCAAGGCATGCAGGGCCAGTGACTCGCCCATGGCGCGCCCCGCCTTGATCTTGGCCAGGTCTGCCCTGTCAGTCGGCGCCCCGGTCGGATGAGTTTCCCTGACCGCCTGATCCGGCTGCGTGGAGGCGCACCCGGCGAGTTGCGACGATGTCCCCGCAAGAAGGCCTGCAGCCAGCCCTGCCGACCCGACCAGGCAACGCCGTCGACCTGGGGCGGGGGCGCCTGGCCTCATGGCCTCACTCCCTCGCCTCGTTCAGTCCTGCGATGAGGGCGCGACCACTGCAGCCCCCGAAGCCGAACCGCCAAGCCCCTTGGGCAGAGGGAACTGGATATGCTCCTCGATGCCTTCGAGTTTCTGGACCCGCTGCACCCCAAGGGCCTCGAGCCGGGCCAACAGGGCCTGAACCAGCACCTCTGGCGCGGATGCACCGGCCGTGATGCCAATACGCCGTTTGCCCACCAGCCAGGCCGGGTCGAGTTCGTCCGCCGAACCGATCAGCCGGGCTTCCTTGCCCATTTTTTCGGCCACCTCGCGCAGACGATTGCTGTTGGAACTGCTCGGGCTACCGATGACCAGCACCAGATCACACTGCGGCGCCATGAACTTCACCGCATCCTGCCGATTCTGGGTGGCATAGCAGATGTCCTGCTTCTTGGGCTCGGCGATCAGCGGAAAGCGCTGCTTGAGGGCATCGATCACCACCCGACAGTCATCCACTGACAGCGTGGTCTGGGTGACATAGGCCAGGCGGGAAGGATCGGCGACCGACAGGCGTGCGACATCGTCAGCAGTCTCGACCAGATGAATGCCGTCGTCGACCTGGCCCATGGTGCCCTCGACCTCGGGATGTCCTTCATGACCAATCATGATCACTTCGCGCCCCTCGCGGCGCAGCTTGGCCACCTCGACATGCACCTTGGTTACCAGCGGACAGGTGGCGTCAAAGACATGGAAGGCCCGATCGGTGGCCTCGTGGCGCACCGCACGCGAGACGCCGTGGGCCGAAAACACCAGCGTGGCTCCGGGCGGAACCTCCTGGAGGTCGTCGACAAACACGGCGCCCTTGCTGCGAAGGTCGGCCACCACATGATCGTTGTGCACGATTTCGTGGCGCACATAGACCGGTGCGCCAAAGCGCTGAAGAGCGCGCTCGACAATTTCGATCGCACGATCCACGCCGGCACAGAACCCTCTCGGCTGGGCCAGGAGCGCGATCGGAGCGGACGAACCGGAGATGGCAGTCCCGGGATTCGATGCCTCGGTGGTCGATGCATCAGGGGAGGTCGTCATCAGAGCACTCCAAGTAGGTGCACTTCAAACTGCAAGGCCTGACCGGCCAGAGGATGGTTGAAGTCGACGACGACGCCGGTAGCGTCGGCTTCGCGCACGATTCCTGCGTAGCGTCCGCCGTTCGGGGCCGCGAAGTCAAGCAGATCGCCCGGGTTGTACTGGGCACCCGGCTCGCCCTGCGCCTCGAGAAGGCTTCTCGAAACACGCTGAAGCAACTCGGGGTTGCGTTCTCCGTAGGCCTCGCCCGGAGCCAGCTCGAAGATCTGTCGGGCGCCTTCGGGCAGGCCGATCAGACGCTGCTCCAGCGATTCGGCCAGTTGGCCCTGACCCAGCGTGAGCGTGGCCGGACGATCGCCGAAAGTACTAATGACATCTGCACCGGCACCCGACAGACTGATGCGGTAATGCAGGGTGAGATGGGCTCCGGCTCCGACCACCGGTGTCGCTGACTCTGCTGGGTTCATGCATCCATTCCTTGAAGCCGTGCATTGTAAGTCGCCTGCCCTCAGCCCGCTGTTCCAGACCGATGCCGATCTGCTCGCGCAGCTTTTGCACCGGGGGCCCGGTCTGCCTGGCCCGCGCCTGCGTCAGCGGGCAGCCCGCGCCCTGCATGAGGCCGGTGGCCTTCATGCCCTTGCCCAGCGCACCCAGCGGGGTCTGTTTGCTGGTGGTCGCATCGAACAGCTCCTGGGGGCCGCACTCGAACTGGCCCACCGCAGCATCCGCGAAAACCTGGGTGAACGGGATCTGCTCGATTGCCCCGCTGCGGTGGCCGAGTGTCTGAGCCTGCGCATGGCCCACCAGCCCCGTGAGGTCTTCTGTGTCCTGTTCCTCGACTGCCGCAACCGGCTGCTCTGGTTCGAAGAGCTCTTCTCGGGCACTCTGGGGCAAACCGCGGTCTATCCACGCGAGGTCGCCCGACGTGCGCTCGACTGCAACGCCGCCGGCGTCATCCTGGCCCATAACCATCCTTCGGGTGTCACCACGCCCAGCGCGGCCGACCGGCAACTCACTCAGACCCTCAAGCACACCCTGGGCTGCCTGGAAATCCCCATTCTTGATCACATCATCGTCGGGACCGGAGGGCATTTCTCCTTTGCCCAGGCAGGGCTGATCTGAAAGGCGCTTGATTAGCCCCCATGCCTCGGCTATCATCGTGGGCTTTACGTGATCAGGAGTTCGCCATGGCCAAAGTCTGCCGTGTGACTGGCAAAGGGCCGATGGTTGGCAACAACGTCTCCCACGCCAACAACAAGACCAAGCGTCGGTTTCTGCCCAACCTGCAATATCGCCGGTTCTGGGTCGAGAGCGAGAACCGCTGGGTGCGCCTGCGCGTGAGCAACGCCGGCCTGCGTACCATCGACAAACTGGGCATCGATGTGGTCCTGGCCGATCTTCGCGCCCAGGGTCATCTTTGATCCGACCCGTCTGAGGAGCCTCCATCATGCGTGACAAGATCAAACTCGAGTCGACCGCCGGTACCGGTCACTTCTACACCACCACCAAGAACAAGAAGACCAAGCCCGAAAAGATCGAGATCAAGAAGTTCGATCCGGTGGCCCGCAAGCACGTGGCCTACAAGGAAACCAAGATCAAGTGATCGTCATCCCGGCCGCAGCGCCGGGTTCAGCGAAACTTGACGAAAAAAACCCCCTGGCTCAGCTCAGGGGGTTTTTTGTTTTTGGACGGGCCCGCACGCCCGGGCGAACCCCCAGCCCCGGGGGCCCAGCGTGTTATGCCGCCTGATAGCGCCTGAGCCTGAGC
This sequence comes from Burkholderiaceae bacterium, assembly GCA_049422085.1. Classification (GTDB taxonomy): domain Bacteria; phylum Pseudomonadota; class Gammaproteobacteria; order Burkholderiales; family Burkholderiaceae_E; genus UBA4615. Next base: position 2,877 of record JBMSOD010000054.1, on the reverse strand, counting down.
GCGAGCTCCTGAAGCGCGGCAACGCCGCTGCCCTCGGCACGATGGCACCAGTCCTGCAGATGGGCGAGCAGCTGCTCTGCACTTGCATTGGATCGCTCCCAGGTGCTGGCCAGTTCGGCACGCATCTCGACCAGCTTGCGAATGGCCGATGATGCCGCGAACACCTCGCCTGCCGAAGCGCGATCCTGGGCCGACCACTGGGCTGCATCGCGATGAAGCCAGCGTTGCGCCGTCTGGATCAGACGAGCCTGCGCCGGTTGAGCCGAGCGCAGGCGAACGATCTCGTCAGCACAGGTTCGGGCGAGCGATCGTCCGTACGCTGCCATCAGGTCGTAGCGGTGTGCGATCACGGCCTGCAGGGTGTGCTGGTCTACCGCGGGCCGGGGCTGGGCCAGCTTGGGCACGGGCGCGACCTTGCGGACCTTGGCCAGACCCAGGGCCTGAAGGATGCGGATGTACATCCAGCCGATGTCGAATTCGTACCAGCGGTTGGACAGCCGTGCCGAGGTTCCGAAGGCATGGTGATTGTTGTGCAGTTCCTCACCGCCGATCAGGATGCCCCAGGGCAGGACATTGCGGCTGGCATCAGGGCTGTCGAAGTTGCGGTAGCCCCAGAAATGACCGATGCCGTTGATCACGCCCGCTGCCAGGATGGGGATCCACAGCATCTGCACCGCGAAGATCGTCAAGCCGATGGCGCCGAACATGAGCACATCAAGCACAAGCGTGAGGTAGACCCCCATCGTGGCCCAAGGGGTATAGAGCTTGCGTTCGATCCAGTCATCGGGTGTGCCATGGCCATATTTGGCCAGGGTTTCGGTGTTTTTGGCTTCTTCGCGGTAGAGCTCGACCCCCTCAAGCAGCACCTTGCGGATACCGCGCGTCTTGGGACTGTGGGGGTCTTCTTCTGTCTCGCATTTGGCGTGGTGCTTGCGATGGATGGCAGCCCATTCCTTGGTGATCATGCCCGTGCTCAACCACAACCAGAAGCGGAAGAAGTGGGACACCAAAGGATGCAGGTCCAGGGCACGATGGGCCTGACAGCGATGCAGAAAGATGGTGACCGCGGCGATGGTGATATGCGTGGTGACCAGGGTGTAGACCACCATCTCCCAGCCCGTGGCATGCAGCAGCCCGTTGTCGAGGAAACCCAGAACCGCCTGGACGGCGGAAGATTCAAGCACGTTGCAAACTCCCTTTAGCAGCGCATTGATTGTAAGCCGGAATGCTGCCCCGAGACCAGAAAAGACTTCGCCAAAACCCCTCTGGCGCGAGGTCCAAATCCTTCACGAGGCGGCTCAGGAACGGCGCACCCACCGGACGGCAAAAAAACCATCGCCCTGCGGCCTGTCGGGCTGATCGGACAGGCCTGGCAGCAGGCGCAACACGCCCTGTGGCTCGAAGCCGGGATGACTCGCCTCGAAAGCGGCGGCAATGTCGTCGTTCTCGGCTTCGAGCAAACTGCATGTGGCGTAGATGAGGGCGCCCCCGGGTTTCACCAGTCGGGCGGCTGAGGCAAGGATGCTTGACTGCCTCGTTGCGAGTTCGGCAATGTCACTGGCTGCGAGCCGCCACTTGATTTCAGGGTTGCGCCTGAGCGTGCCTGTGCCGCTACAGGGGGAGTCCACCAGCACCCGGTCGGCCCGGCCAGCCAGCCTGTTCAGCCTGGCATCGTGCTCGCTCTCGATCACAAAGGGCTGGATATTCGTGGCGCCTGAGCGAATCAGTCGCGGCTTCATGCGCGAAAGACGGGCATGCGACGTGTCACAGGCAAAAATCTGACCCCGGTTGCGCATGCGGCCCGCCATTGCGAGCGTCTTGCCCCCTGCACCCGCACAGAAATCGACCACGGTCTGGCCACGGCGGACATCACAAAAATCGACCAGGGCCTGGCTGCCGGCATCCTGCACCTCGAACCAGCCCGACTCGAAGGCTGCCATCCGTTCAATGGCCGGTTTTCCGCTCACGCGGATGGCCGTGTCGATCTGGTCGATGGCCTGGGACTCGATCCCTGCGTCTGCCAGCGCCTGGAGCACGGCGGGGCGATCCGCCTTGAGCAGGTTCACTCTCAGATCGAGCGGCGCCGGTTCGAGCAGGGCTCCGCCCAGCGCCAGCAACGCCGTGTCGCTGTCGGCCGCGCCTGGAACGACCCTGTTCAGGCTTGCCCGCAGACGATCAAGCAGCCAGTCAGGCAAGCTGAGCTGCGTTGCCAGGGGCAGCGCCGATCGGTCGGAGCGTGCCAGCGCACAGAGCATGTCGGCATGCTCACCCAGACCCAGACCCGACAGGGTCTGCGCATCGAGGCGACGTGCCAGTGAGAGCTGGGCCAGTCGACGATTGAGTGGGCCAAGCAGGGCCTGCGCCCAGTAGGCATAGAGCCGACGCTGACGCAGCACATCAAATACCGTCTCCGCGATCAGGCCCCGGTCGCGCCGGCCCAGCTGGGGATGCGACCGGAAGTGCTGACGCAAGGCCAGGTCTGCCGGCCCTTGCAGCAACATCACCGAATCCAGTGCACTGCAGATGTGCTCGAACAGGGTCATGCCGGTGGGTGCGCTCTTGCGGGCGCCCTGGGCCGACCGGCCACCTTTCGCGCGGCCAGGTCCGTCTGACGAGCGACGTGGCCGGATCATTCGGGGTTCCCCTGCATGCGGTCGAGGTCCATGACGATCAGGCGCTGCGACGGATCGATCCCCCGGATGAGCATCCTGCCCTCGTGAAGGCTGACCCGGTCTTCGAGCATCCAGCAGACCACCTGCGGATAGAGTCGATGCTCGGCCTGCAGGACCCGGGCTGCGAGTAGGGCCTCATCGTCGTCATCACGCACGGGGACAACCGCCTGCGCAAGGATGGGGCCATGGTCGAGGGCCTCGGTCC
>JBMSOD010000053.1:0-15460 GCA_049422085.1 Burkholderiaceae bacterium | reverse complement strand
CGTCGATGTGCCTACGTCCTCGGTGGCCCTGGCCGTCAACCAGATCGTGCGCGACAAGAACAAGGTGCACCTGAACTCGGGCGCAGCCACCTCCGATCTGACCAACAAGGTCTGCTCGCCGAATACCGTGCACTGGACCTATGACACGGTGGCACTGGCCAACTCCACTGGCAAGGCAGCGGTGAAGACCGGTGGCGACACCTGGTTCATTCTGACGGCCGACTATGCCTTCGGCCATGCGCTTGAGCGGGACGTCGAGGCCGTCGTGACCAAGGCGGGCGGCAAGGTCATCCAGAAGGTACGTCATCCCTTCCCTGGCCAGGATTTTTCGTCCTTCCTGCTGCAGGCCCAGGCCTCCAAGGCCAAGGTGATCGGTCTGGCCAATGCTGGTGGTGACACCATCAACTCGATCAAGCAGGCGGCCGAGTTCGGCATCACCAAGGGCGGTCAGAACCTCGCCGGTCTGCTGGTGTTCGTGACCGATGTGCATTCGCTGGGTCTTCAGACCGCCCAGGGCATGCTGCTGACCGAGTCCTTCTATTGGGACCTCAACGACGGCACCCGCAATTTCTCCAAGGCCTTTGCAGCCGCCCACAAGGGCCGCATGCCCACCATGGTTCAGGCGGGTGTGTACGCCTCGGTCATGCACTATCTGAAGGCGGTGCAGGAGCTCAAGAGCGATGCCGACGGTGCCAAGGTGGTTGCCAAGATGAAGGCCATGCCGACCGATGATCCGCTGTTCGGCAAGGGCACCATCCGTGCGGACGGCCGCAAGATGCACGACGTTCATCTCTTTGAAGTGAAGAAGCCCTCGGAGTCGAAAGGCCCGTGGGACTACTACAAGCTTCGCGCCACCACCCCGGGCAATGAGGCCTTCCGTCAGGTAGCGGACTCGGAGTGCCCGCTGCTCAAGAAGTAAGGTCCTGAGTGTTCCTTGCTCCGCGGTCAGTCCGAGGAGCAAGGACGCCGGATGCATGACACGACAAAGACATCAGACATAAAACCGTCACCAAGTCCGATCGATCCGAGGCCAGAGGAGACCGCCGTGCATTTGCCCCGCCTGAAGACCCTTGCTGCAGCACTCGCGCTCGCCAGTGCAGCAACGGCCGCAAACGCCCAGTACTCCGATGGCGTCATCAAGATCGGCGTGCTCAATGACATGTCGGGCCTGTATGCCGACATCACCGGCCCGGGCTCGCTGTGGGCGGCGCGCAAGGCAGTCGAGGACTTCAATCCGGCCGCCAAGGGCATGAAGGTCGAGGTGGTCGGCGCCGATCATCAGAACAAGCCCGATGTGGGCTCGAACATCACGCGTCAGTGGTTCGACATTGAAAAGGTTGATGCCGTCGCCGATGTGGGCACCTCCTCAGTCGCTCTGGCTGTCAACCAGATCGTGCGCGACAAGAACAAGGTGCACCTGAATTCGGGTGCAGCAACCTCCGATCTCACCGGAAAAGCCTGCTCGCCGAACACGGTTCACTGGACCTATGACACGGTCGCTCTGGCCAACACCACCGCCAAGGCGGCGGTCAAGACGGGTGGCGACACCTGGTACTTCATTACTGCCGACTATGCCTTCGGCCATGCGCTCGAGCGTGATGTCGAGGCGGTCGTCAATGGCGCTGGGGGCAAGGTACTTGGCAAGGTGCGTCATCCCTTCCCGGGCCAGGACTTCTCGTCCTTCCTGCTGCAGGCTCAGGGCTCCAAGGCCAAGGTCATCGGCATGGCCAATGCCGGTGGCGACATGATCAACACCATCAAGCAGGCCGCCGAATTCGGCATCACCAAGGGCGGCCAGTCCTTGGCGGGTCTGCTGGTCTTCATCACCGATGTGCACTCGCTCGGTCTGCCGACCGCGCAAGGGCTGCTGCTCGCCGAGTCCTATTACTGGGACCTCAATGACAACACCCGCAATTTCGGCAAGGCCTTCGCTGCCGCTCACAAGGGACGCATGCCCACCATGATCCAGGCGGGCGTCTACTCCTCGGTGCTGCACTACCTCAAGGCCGTGCATGAACTCAAGAGTGATGCCGACGGCGCCAAGGTGGTTGAAAAGATGAAGGCCATGCCGACCGATGATCCGATCTTCGGCAAGGGCTCGATTCGTGTCGATGGCCGCAAGATGCATGACATGCATCTGTTCGAGGTCAAGAAACCGTCTGAATCCAAAGGTCCCTGGGACTACTACAAGCTGCGCCAGACCGTGCCGGCCAACGAGGCCTTCCGTCCCCTGTCGCAGTCCGAGTGTTTCCTTGTCAAGAAGTGAGCCGGCCGTCGCCGGCTGAAGATCAACCCGCTATCCGATGACCCATGTTTGAACTCCTAGGTATCCCACCTCAGGCCTTTTTCGGGCAGCTGCTGCTCGGCCTGATCAATGGTGCGTTCTACGCCCTGATGTCGCTCGGATTGGCGGTGATCTTCGGCTTGCTGAATGTCATCAACTTCACCCATGGCGCCCAGTACATGATGGGCGCCTTCGGGGCCTGGATGCTGCTGACCTGGTTTGGCGTGCCCTTCTGGGCGGCGTTGGTCATCGTGCCCATCCTGGTTGCGATTACAGGCATGATCCTCGAACGGGTCCTGCTCAAGCACCTGTATCACCTTGACCACCTCTACGGTCTGCTGCTCACCTTCGGTGTGGCGCTGATCATCGAAGGTCTGTACAGGCAACAGTTCGGCTCGTCAGGGCAGCCCTACCAGAACCCGATTCCGGGTGGCGTGAATCTGGGCTTCATGTTCATGCCCTATTACCGCGGGTTCATCATCCTGGCCTCGCTGGTGCTGTGCATCGGCACCTGGTTCGTGATCGAGCGCACCAAGCTCGGTGCCTATCTGCGTGCTGCCACGGAGCGTCCTGATCTCGTGCAGGCCTTCGGTATCAACGTGCCCCGCATGATCACGCTCACCTACGGATTCGGGGTGGCCCTCGCCGCCGTCGCGGGCGTGCTGGCAGCACCAGCCTATCAGGTCAGCCCGACCATGGGATCCAACCTGATCATCATCGTGTTTGCGGTGGTCGTGATCGGCGGCATGGGTTCGATCATGGGATCCATCCTGACCGGTTTCGGCCTGGGGGTGATCGAAGGGCTCACCAAGGTCTTTTATCCCGAGGCTTCAAGCACCGTCATCTTCGTGATCATGGCCATCGTGCTCATGATCAAGCCTGCCGGACTGTTCGGAAAGCAGAAATGAACGCTCCCGCCACTTCATCCTCCAATACCCCTGTCGTCGGCAACACGCCCGCCACCACGGTGCGTTCTCGCGGACCGCTTCTTTTCGGCCTCTTTGTGCTGGCCATGATCGCGGCACCCCATCTGGGCGGCTACCCGCTGTTCCTCATGAAGGTGCTGTGCTTCGCGCTCTTTGCCTGTGCCTTCAACCTGCTGATCGGCTTTGTAGGCCTGCTGTCCTTCGGGCACGCCATGTTCTTCGGGTTTGCCGCCTATGTCAGCGGTCATGCGGCCAAGGTCTGGGGTCTGGGCATGGAGACCAGCATCCTTGCAGGTGTCGTTGTTGCGGCCGTGCTCGGATTCATTGCAGGCTCGATTGCCATCCGGCGCCAGGGCATCTACTTTGCAATGGTGACACTGGCACTCGCGCAGATGGTGTTCTTCTTCTGTCTGCAGGCGCCCTTCACCGGAGGCGAGGACGGAATCCAGTCGATTCCGCGACAGCCCCTCTTCGGGCTGATCGACACGAAGAACGAACTCACGATGTATTACTTCGTGCTGGCCGTGTTCCTGGTGGGCTTTGCCATCATCTACCGCACCATTCACTCGCCTTTCGGACAGGTGCTGAAGGCCATCCGCGAAAACGAGCCCCGGGCGATTTCGCTGGGCTATCAGGTCGACCGCTACAAGCTGCTTGCTTTTGTGATTTCGGCCACGCTGGCCGGACTGGCAGGGGCGACCAAGTCGCAGGTCTTTCAGCTGGCCTCCCTCACCGACGTCACCTGGCAGATGTCGGGCGAGGTGGTGCTCATGACCCTGGTGGGTGGCATGGGTACCGTCTTCGGCCCGGTGGTGGGGGCCGCGGTGATCATCGCCATGCAGAACTATCTGGCCAGCTTCGGTGACTGGGTGTTGATCATCCAGGGCCTGATCTTCGTGGTGGTCGTGATGCTGTTCCGCAAGGGCATCGTGGGCGAGATCGCCGATCGATTCCGTCGCAGGGCCTGATCGGTGGCGGCAAGCGACCCTCTGGCGGGACTGCCGCGGGTCACGTATGCCAATGGCGGCACCGATTTCTCGGCGCTGCACGGACTGATCGACAGACTGCTGCCTGCGTACAGTGCCTCACTGACGGGGCAGCCCTGTGCGCATCGCATTGGGGGCCTGCCGGTCCATACCGGAGTGTCCGAAGGGGTGATGTCCCCCATCGACCGCTCGCTTCCCCTTGGCCATCGCTTCCAGGCGGATCAGGACACGGTCCATCGGGCTGTTCAGGCGGCGCGTGATGCGGCAGGCGGATGGCGTCAGGCCGACTGGCAAGCACGGGTCGGATGTCTTCGCGTCGTGGCCGACCGCCTTCAGGCCAGGCGTCTTGAGCTTGCAATCGCAACCCTGCTCGAAGTCGGCAAGTCGCGCCTTGAGGCTCTGGGTGAGATCGAGGAGGCCATCGACCTCATCCGCTTCTATTGCGATCAGGTCGAGTCGAATCAGGGCTGGGCGTTTGCCCTGCGCAGCGGACCCGCAGGGGAGTCCGGCCATGACCGCTTGCGTCCCTACGGCTGTTTCGCGGTCATCGCGCCCTTCAACTATCCGGTGGCTCTGGCGGTCGGCATGTGCTCGGCAGCCCTGCTTGCTGGCAACACGGTGGTCTTCAAACCGACGGCTCAGGCCGTCCTCACCGCGCGACTCATCGGTGAACTGTTCGATACCTTACCTTCGGGCGTGTTCAATCTGATCAATGGGGATGGCGGTGTGGGCGAACGGCTTGCCAGGCATCCTGGCATCGATGGCATCGCCTTCACCGGATCCCACGAGGTCGGCATGCGTCTGCTCAGACATGCTGCCTCTGGTGCTTACATGAAGCCAGTGCTCGCCGAACTCGGTGGCAAGAACAGCGCCTTTGTCCTGCCCAGCGCCAATCTCGATGATGCAGCCTGGGGAGTAGCCCGCTCCGCCTTCGGCATGTCAGGACAGAAATGCAGCGCGCTTTCCCGGGTGTATGTCCACGCATCGGTTCGGAAAGCCTTCGTGCATCGACTGATGGAGGTCATCGCCTCGCTCAAGATCGATGACCCTCGCGATGCGGCAAGTTTCAGTGGTCCTGTAATCGATTCGAAGGCGGCCCGACGGTTCGATGAGGTGCTTGCCGCGAGCCATGCGCATGTACTGACCGGAGGGAGGCACCTGGCTGGCCGGCCTGAGGGCGCCTACCTCGCGCCGACCCTCGTGGCCGATCTCCCCGAATCCCATCCGATCCATGTGAACGAGCTCTTTTTGCCTTTGCTCAGCCTGCAAAGTTTCGAACAGTTCGATGTGGCGATCGATGCTGCGAATGCCTCTGCGCTGGGCCTGACCGCAGGTATCTACAGCCAGGATGAAGCGGAGCTCGCACTGTTTGATGACCGGATCGAGGCCGGTGTGCTCTACGCCAACCGTGCCAGTGGCGCCACCACCGGTGCCTGGCCGGGATTCCAGACCTTCTGTGGCTGGAAAGGCTCGGGCCTGACTGGCAAAGGCGGCCTGGGCACTCACTATGTACAGCAATTCATGCGCGAGCAGAGCCGGACCCGGGCTGCCCCCGCTTCTCCAAGGACCCCCACATGAAAATCGTCTGCCTCGACATGGAAGGCGTGCTGGTGCCCGAGATCTGGATCGAGTTCTCGAAGCGCTCCGGCATTCCGGAGCTTTCACGGACCACCCGGGATGAGCCGGACTATGACAAGCTGATGCGCTTTCGCATCGACCTGTTGCGCGAGCGAGGACTCAAGCTGGCTGACATCCAGAAGGTCATCGACGGCATGGGTCCGATGGATGGCGCTCGTGCCTTTCTCGATGATCTGAGGACGCGCTATCAGGTGGTGATCCTCTCGGACACCTTCTACGAATTTGCCGACCCCCTGATGCGACAGCTGGGCCGACCGACCCTGCTGTGCCATCGGCTGGAGACCGACGCAAACGGGTTTGTCACGCGCCACCTGCTTCGCATGCCCGATCCGAAACGCGCCGCAGTGAAGGCGTTTCAGGCACTCAATTTCAAGGTGATCGCAGCGGGCGATTCGTACAACGACACCGCCATGCTCGGTGCAGCGGATGCCGGCTTTTTCATTCATCCGCCCGAATCGATCGCAGCCCAGTTCCCGCAGTTCCCGGTATCACGCGATTACGCCACCCTGCGCGGATTCATCGACTCGGCTGCAGCACGCCTTTGACGCGCGGATCGGCGCGCCCGCATGGCGCACAAACGGCACTCAACCAAGGGTCTCGACGGTGTGGCTCTGGTTGGTGTAGATGCAAAGCTCCGCGGCAATCGTGAGCGATTCGCGCACGATTTCTTCCGGCGGCATCGTGGAATGCTGTAACAGCGCGCGTGCAGCAGCCTGGGCGTAGGGCCCCCCGGACCCGATGGCAATCAGTCCGTGCTCAGGCTCCAGGACATCGCCATTGCCAGTGAGGATCAGCGAATGCTCCAGATCTGCCACAGCGAGCATGGCCTCGAGCCGGCGCAGGGTACGGTCCGTGCGCCAATCCTTGGCCAGTTCAACTGCGGCGCGCAGCAGATGCCCTGAGTGCTTGTCCAGGCGGGCTTCAAAACGCTCGAACAGGGTGAAGGCGTCGGCGGTGCCACCCGCAAAACCGGCAATCACCCGGTCATGATGAAGTCGTCTGACCTTGCGGGCCGAGGCCTTGATCACGATGTTTCCGAGCGTCACCTGACCATCGCCGCCCAGTGCCACCTGCCGGCCACGGCGAACGCTGACAATCGTGGTGCCATGAAACTGTTCCATTGAATCTCTTCCAAAATTGAGCCGCAGAGGCGACAAGCCCACCGGTTTGATCAGTAGGCGCGCTGCTTCACCTCGATCAGGTCCGGAATCCCCATCACGGAGAGAAGTGCGCCCACCAGCGGGCTCACCCCGCCCATGCGTAGCCGCTTGCCCGCAGCCCGCAGCGCAACGATCTCGTTGAGAAGATCGCCGGCCGCGCCGAAATCAAGCCTGCGCAATCGTCTGCACTCAAGATAGAGATCATTGCGCGCTTCGGCGAGCTGACGCAGGGCAGCAATCACCTCTGCAGAACGGCCTTCCAGATCACCGATCAGCTCCAGGCCCGCACCGCTGGCGATCAGGACGGGCTCGCTGGAGGCACGTTCGGCGGCCTTGCGGGGGGACGCAACTGCCCCCGTTGAAAAAGTCGCAGAGGGAGGCTCCCAGGACGGGGGTGACACTTCATAGGTGACGCAATAGTCGATTGCACGATCTTCAAAGACCTGCTGCTGTCCCAGCAGTCTCAGGAGTTCGAGCAGAAGCAGCCACACGGCATCGGAGTCATCCCTTCGGCCGGTCCTGACCGCCGCATCGGCCAGCGCCAGCAACTCGGTCGCACCGAGCAGATGGACCCGGGCCTGACGATCATTCAGTGTGCTCAGGGTCCGGCGCAACAGGTCTGCCCCCAGCGGGTCGATTTGACGGATCGGACGGGCATCCAGGTCCACCGGGCGACCCCGTTCTGCAGCACGTCGGATCTGTTCAAGCGCCTTGACCGCTTCGGCATCAAGCAGGGCCGGAAGCCCAACCACGATCGGTCCGGCCGATGCGGCCGAGCTCTCCTCGGGGCTGCCCGCCAGAGTCGGGTCCCAGGACGGCGGCGAGGACTCGAAACGCTCGCTGAACTGCATCGCCAGGGCGTCAAACGCATCGCGCTGGCCGGTGCCCTGATAGAGGTCGAACAGCATCATCCAGGCCTGGCGCTGATGCACGCCCAGCGACGCATCATCGATCGCCTGCAAGAGCACGACACGGGCCTCGGCATTCTGTCCGTTGCTGAACAGGACGGCAGCCTCCTCGCAGGCGGGCGGCATCTGGGAGCCGGAGATCTCGATCGCAGAGGCGTCGAGCGCGCCGCCGGCAGCCACCGGCGCGGGAGATTCCGGCGTCGCCTCGGCAGCACGGGTGGGCACACCCGCGTTCACGCGGGACGCGGGTCCGCCCAAAGGATCGCGGCTGGTGGAGGTGCCTCGGGTTGTGAGCGGCGGGTCCGTGATCGCAGTTCGGGCCTGCGACGAGGGCACCACCACCTTCCCTGCCACACCGGTCTGCTGCACGAGCGTGCGCGATGCGACCGTCAGCGTGACCGGATTGCTTTGGGTTGCCGGTCCGTTTTTGATCATCTCGGACTCGATCGCATCGATCTTGGCGGTCAGCCCGCTCGAGCGCACCGGCGCGGGTTCACGGGGGGTCCGTGTCCCGGTCGGAGGGTCCTTGCGTTTAGGCTTGCGACCAAAGAGAGAAAAGATCACGTTGGCGGGAGATCCGGATACGTCAGACGGAATGGCTGCGTCAGGACTGGCATTGCGGCCAAGGAGGCAACCCTGATGATGCCCCCTGAAGCGCCCTCAATGCAAAGCCTCACCCGATCCGGGCGAGCTGGATCTTCCCTCGGGACTGGTCGCCCCGGTGCACCGAAAAGCTCAGTCGCCGTAGAGCTTTTGTCGCAATTCGCGGCGCTGCTGCGCCTCGAGGGAGAGCGTGGCCGTGGGCCGGGCCAGAAGTCGGGGAATGCCGATCGCATCGCCTGTCTCCTCGCACCAGCCGTACTCCCCGGAATCGATCCGGGACAATGCCTGCTGGATCTTCTTGAGCAGCTTGCGCTCGCGGTCACGGGTGCGCAGCTCGAGCGCGTGCTCTTCTTCGATCGTGGCCCGATCCGCGGGATCGGGAACGATGACCGTCTCGCGCAGGTGCTCGGTGGTCTCGTCGGCGTTGGCGAGGATATCCCGCTCCATCTGCTGCAGCCGCCCCCTGAAAAACTGAAGTTGTGCCTCGTTCATGTAGGCGGACTCCGGCATCTTCAGGAGCTCGGCCTCCGTCAGGGGTTTGGTGGATTTTGTTGCAGCCATCGGAATTCCCGCCGCGCCCATGGGCGCTGTCAATCGTCGCTGTCAATCAGGTGTGTGCAGTGCACCCCTCAGGCGAGGCACTGCTTCAATCCCTGGATGAACATGTCCTTCGGCAATTTACGGCCGATGAACACCATCTTGCTGGAGGGCTTCTCGCCGGGTTGCCAGCGGCGGCCCAGGTCGGCCCCCATCATCATGTGAACGCCCTGGAACACCATCTGGCGGTCCGAGCCCTTCACGAAAAGGACGCCTTTATACCGCAACATGTCCGGACCGTAAACCTGGGTCAGCCCGCCGAGGAAATCCTCGAGCTTGACGGCATCGAACGGCTTGTCGGACGTAAACACGAATGAAGCGATGGTGTCGTCGTGCTCGTGCTCATCATCCTTGAGGAAATCGGGGTCGATTTCGAGCACCGCATTGAGGTTGAACCCGCGGATGTCGAGGAGTTCTTCGATGGGGGCATTGCCGAAGTGAACCGCACGGATCGGTGCGCGAGGATTGATGCGCATCAGGCGCTGGCGCAAGGCATCCTGCTGCTCCTGAGTGACCAGGTCCACCTTCGACATGAGCAGCCGGTCAGCAAAACCCACCTGCTCGAGCGCCTCCTTGTGCTGGTCAAGCTGGGTATTCGCATGCTGGGCATCGACCACGGTGATGACCGCATCGAGGAGGTAGTACTCCGCGATCTCGTCATCGATGAAAAAGGTCTGTGCGACCGGGCCGGGATCGGCCAGGCCCGTGGTTTCGATGATGACCCGCTCGAAACCGATTTCGCCCTCGTCTCGGCGGGCTCGCAAATCACCGAGGATACGCACCAGGTCTCCCCGCACGGTGCAGCAGATGCAGCCGTTGTTCATCTCGACAATCTGTTCGCTGCTTTCCTGAACGAGCAGATCGTTATCGACGCCTTCTTCGCCAAACTCGTTTTCGATGACGGCAATCTTGTGGCCGTGCTGTTCGGTCAGGATGCGCTTGAGCAGCGTGGTCTTTCCACTGCCCAGGAAGCCGGTCAGGATGGTCACGGGAACCAGAGGTTTGGCCATGGGATCTCAGTTCGTAGGGCGAGCGGGTGTTGCCGGGACCGGAAGTTTACATTCGTCGCAGCATCAGACCCTTCAGGTACTCGCCTTCGGGATGGGTCATGGCCATCGGATGATCCGAGCCTGCGGAGAGTCTGTGCAGCAACTGGGCGTCGACGCCGGCATCGAACACCGCCCCGGCCACGATCTTCTGGAAAAGATCGACCGATACCGCCCCTGAACACGAAAAGGTAAAGAGCAGCCCCTCGGGGGCCAGCAGGCGCAGGGCCCGCATGTTGATGTCCTTGTAAGCACGCGAGGCCCGGTCCAGATGCTGAACCGAAGGCGCGAACTTGGGGGGGTCAAGCACAATCAGGTCGAACTGCCGGCCTTCGGCCTGAAACGCCTTGAGTGCATCAAAGACATTGGCCTGCATCCAGGTCGAGGGCTCTGAAAAGCCATTCAGCGGTTCGTGCGCTGCCGCCAGGGCCAGAGCATCGGCGCTGCTGTCGATCGAAACCACCTCGGCAGCGCCACCCTTGCGGGCTGCCAGTGAAAAGCCGCCGGTATAGCAAAAGCAGTTGAGTACCCGCCGGCCCGCCGCATGCAGGGCCACTTCGCGCCGGTTGTCCCGCTGGTCGATGTAAAAGCCGGTCTTGTGACCGCCGACCACATCCACCCGATAGTTCACGCCATCTTCGATCACCTGCACCGGCGACGGCGACGGCCCAAGCAGGGCCCCCTCTCGTGAGGGCAAGCCCTCGCGCTGACGGGCGGCCGCATCCGATCGCTCATAGACCGCGCCGCAGCCGGTGGCCTCGACCAGTGCCTGCACCAGCGACTCGCGCCAGAACTCCACGCCCGCTGCCAGGAACTGCACCACCAGCTGATCGCCATAGCGGTCTGCGACCAGGCCGGGCAAACGGTCGGCCTCGCCAAAGACCAGGCGAATCGCGGAAGTTCGCTGCTGAAGGTCGACGCGTCGGGTCACCGCCTCATGGATACGCGCCTTCATCCAGTGCGCATCGATCTCGGCCGTCTCGTCAAAACTCCAGGCCCTGGCCCGGATGCTGGAGGCCGGGCTGTAGGCGGCATGGGCCAGGAACCGTCCCTCGGCGCTCACGACCCGCACGGTCTGCCCGCTCTCGGGCTGCCCCCTGACCCGTTCGATGGCATTGGCATAGATCCAGGGATGGCGTCGAAGCAGCGAACGCTCCTTGCCCGGCTTGAGGTGCAGGCTGGCTTGCGTGGGTCCCGACGACGGAGCGACTTTGGTCGGTCCCTGGGCTGGGCCGGCCTGCCGGCTGGAGGCCTTTGCGTTCATGAAGCAGCCTTTGGAGAAGCAGGCGGATCACCTGCGGAGGACTCGGAGCTCGCACGCTGCCGGGCCCTCGGGTGTGCGGCATCGTAGACCGCGGCCAGACGCTGAAAATCCAGCGCGGTGTAGATCTGCGTGCTGGCAATGCTTGCGTGACCCAGCAGTTCCTGGACTGCGCGCAGGTCTCCGCTCGACTGCAGCACATGGCTTGCGAATGAATGGCGCAGCGCATGGGGATGCACGGCGCTGGGCACGCCGCGCTCGCGGGCCCTCTGGCTCACCAGATGCTGAACGGCACGAGGCGAGAGACGGCGTCCGCGGCGCGAAATGAACAGCGCATGAAGATCGCCTGGCGTACGCGCCGCCGCTCGCGCGGGCTCGGACAAGGTCCATTCGCAGAGATAGCGGGAACGTTCGTCCAGCCAGGCCCGAAGCGCTTCAAGCGCCTTGCGTCCGACCGGCACGGTGCGACGCTTGCTGCCCTTGCCCAACACCTGGACATCAGCCTGCTCGAGATCGAGCCAGCTCAGGCTGCGCCAGTCGGGGGTGGCGACCGGCTGGCAGTCCAGGCTGAGCAGTTCGGCCAGCCGCAGTCCGCTTGAGTAAAGTAACTCCAGGATGGCCTGGTCGCGCAGGATCTCGAAGGGCGCTGACGAAGCCCCCTGCACTTCGACCGAATCCATGAGGGCTGCGGCCTGATCGGGAGGCAGCGCCTTCGGAAGTCTTCTTGGCCGACGGGGTCCCCGGACCCCGCGGACCGGATTGACCTGCACTTCACCCCGGGTCACGCACAGCCAATCGAAAAAACCACGCCAGGCCGACAATCTGCGGGCGATGGACGCCGGGGACAGACCTTGCCGCGCCGCCTGCGCGATGGCCGATCGCACATCCGATTCACCCCATCGGGACACCTCCTGAGATCCGAGATGCTGAAGCAGGATGTCGAGCTCACGTCGATAACTCGCCAGCGTCAGGGGCGAGACCCGTCTTTCGGTACGCAGGTGCTCGAGCCACTCGATGGCCCGGGCGTGCGCAGACGAAGGCTCAGGCATACAGCCGGGACAGCGATGCGCTGGCCAGCTCGGCAATCTGCTCCAGGAAACTGGTACCCAGATCGGCGCCGAACCGGGTGGGGTCGGGTGAACCAAGCACCAGCAGGCCGAATGCTTCGGGCGCTGCACCGACCCGCATTGGCAGGAGCGCGAGCGAACCCGTCCGGGTGCCCGCCCCTTCAAGCCAGCGCGCGGCCTGAAAGTCGACATTGCGCCCGCAGTAAGGCTTGCGAATGCTGTCGGTCAGGGTGATGACCTCGGCATCGACTTCGGCCGCACAAGGCAGATCCTGATGCTCCGCCGGCAGGCTCCACAGTCGCAGCGCCACCTGGGGCACGGTGAAACCCGAGGCCAGGCCATCGGTCACCTGTTCGGGCAGCTGGCGGGCATCGCGGGTGCGCAGAAGCTCTCGCGCCCAGCGCTGGAGCTTCTCGGCGATCGCGTCGTTTTCGCGCCCGTGTCGCACAAGCTCGGCCAGCTTGAGCTCGAACTGCTTGTTCCGCTCGCGAAGGATGTCGACCTGACGCTCGACCAGCGAGACCGCTCGCTGTCCATGCGGCGACGGCACCGCCAGCGACGACAGCAGATCCGGATAGGACTCGAAGAAGGCAGGATGGTCGAGCAGGTACTGGGCGATCTGGTCGGGATGGGTCAGGGGCTTCATGAGATGGATTCAGTCAGGGGGCTTGAGATCGCGCGACAGAATGGATGCGATCGTCTTCAGGGCGTGCGCGGCACGGGGTTGACTGCCGGCGGCCAGGCCTGCCAGGCAGCATCCAGGTCGAATTCGCCCGCATAGAGCGTGACAGCCGGTCCGGTCATCATGACCGAGTCACCCTGCCACTCGATGCTGAGGATGCCGCCGCGGGTCTGAACGTCGACACGCGAATCCAGAAGACCCCGGCGAATCCCTGCCACCACCGCTGCGCAGGCACCGGTGCCACAGGCCAGGGTCTCGCCCACGCCGCGTTCGAAAACCCGCAAGCGCACATGGGAGCGATCGATCACCTGCATGAATCCGGCGTTGACCCGGCGAAGAAATCGAGGGTGCGACTCCAGTCGGGGGCCCTCGGTCAGGACGGCCGCGGTATCGACATCCGAAACCACCTGAACCGCATGCGGATTGCCCATGGACACCAGAGACAGCAGGCTGGTCTTCCCAGTCCCGGGATCGACCGGCCACAGGGTGTCTTCGCCGGCCTGAACCGACTCGAGACCGTTGGCATCGAAGTCGGTGGCCTGAGGACCGAAGGCGGGTCGCCCCATGTCCACAGTCACCCGTCCGTCCCCTTCCAGACGGGGGCGGATGATGCCCCCGAGCGTACGCACCCGGATGGCGGTCTTGTCGGTCAGTCCTGAATCAAAGACAAACCGCGCAAAACAGCGGGCACCATTGCCGCATTGCTCGACCTCATCGCCATCTGCATTGAAGATCCGGTAGACAAAGTCGACATCGGGACCGTCAGCCGACTCGACCACCAGCATCTGATCTGCGCCCACGCCGAAGTGCCTGTCCGCCAGCAGGCGCCACTGCGCCGGGCCCAGCGTCAGGGGCGCGCGGGTGGCGTCGAGCACGACAAAGTCGTTGCCTGCACCGTGCATCTTGGTAAACCGCAGTTTCATGGCCTGATTATCGCTCAGCGCACTCGGCGATAGGGATCGGCCTCGCCAGGCGGCCGCGTCTTGAAGCGACGGTGTGTCCAGAGGTATTGCGCCGGCATCTCGAGCACCTGAGTCTCGACGAAGGCATTGAGCCTGCGGGTGGCCTCCTGCAGATCGTCACCAGGAAAGTCCTCCCAGGGGGTCATGAAGCGCCCGACATAGCCTTCGGGTGTCATACGGGTGACCCAGGGCACCACGGTCGCGCCACTCACGCCCGCCAGCCGGGCAGCGGCCGTGGTGGTTGCGGCGGGGATACCGAAAAAGGGCACGAAGATCGCATCTCGAATGCCCAGATCCATGTCAGGAGAGTAGTGAAAAGGGATGCCCTGACGCATCAGGCGCACTGTGGTGCGAATGCCCTCCTGACGGGCCAGGGCAATTGCACCGGGAAATCTCGATCGTCCGGCAATCATGGCTGCATCGAGCACAGGGTTGGTCTGATGGGCATACACCGCCATCAGACTGCCCTGCAGGGACAGTCGCATGCCGCCCGCGTCGATGCCGACGAAATGCGGGGCAAGCAGAATCAGGGGGCGGCCCTTCAGGCCTTCGAGCACCTCGGGATTCTCGATTCGAACCAGCTTTCGGATGCGCTCGGGGGATCCATTCCAGAAGATGAAGCGCTCAAGAATGCTGCACATGAACCACTGGAAATGCTCATGGGCGACCGCACGCCGACGGGATTCGCTCCAGTCGGGGAAACACAGCTGAAGGTTGACGAGCGCGATCCGGCGGCGGGGCGCGGCCAGCCACCAGGCCAGGGTGCCAAGGGCACGACCGATCCGTCTGAGGGGAGACAGCGGCAGCCTGGAGATCAGCATCAGCGCACCGACACCGACGCAGGACAGGGGATGTCGTTTCCAGTTCGCCCATGACAGGGGCCGAGCAGAAGCCGACTCGGGGCTCGACGAGGTCGACGCGGGCGAGGGAGTGATGCTCATGGTCAGGCGTCTTCACGCACGGGATGACTGACCCCAGGCGGGGCCTTGTAGCGGTTGTAACCCCAGAAATACTGCTCGGGCAGCCTGCGAATGATCTTTTCCATCGCGCGATTGACCTCAAGCGGGGTCGGGTCTGTCTCGAGCGGTTCGATACGCATCTGCCAGCCCTGTCCATGCTGCAGACGCTCAGCATGGCCCATCAGCACCACCGCCCCGGTCAGTCGCGCCAGGCGCTCGGGCAGGGTCATGGTGTAGGCGAGGCGATTGAAAAAAGGAACCCAGGTGCCCTCCCCCTGGCTGGGCACCTGATCCGGCAGGACCCCGATGGCCTCACCGCGTCGCAGGGCGCCGATCTGCCCGCCATCGAGTGCGGGGCGTGGGTGATGGAACGGCGGACCT
>JBMSOD010000052.1:0-15639 GCA_049422085.1 Burkholderiaceae bacterium | reverse complement strand
CAGGATGGCACCCGAGCTGCCCACCAGCGAACCGGCGATGATCAGCATGCTGTTGTTGAGCGAGAAGCCGATGCCTGCTGCGGCCCAGCCCGAGTAGCTGTTGAGCATGGAGACCACCACCGGCATGTCGGCGCCGCCGATGGGAATGATGATCAGCACGCCCAGCACGAAGGTGAGGGCCAGCACGGCCACGAACATCTCGATGGACTGCGTGAAGGTGTAGCCCAGGACCAGCCCCACCGTGAGCAGACCCAGAGCGAGGTTGAGCATGTGCTGCCCTGCGAACACCACAGGCGCGCCCTGGAACAGCCGGAACTTGTATTTGCCCGAGAGCTTGCCAAAGGCAATCACTGAACCGCTGAAGGTGATCGCGCCGATGCCTGCGCCCAGGGCCAGTTCCAGCCGGTTACCCGCTGGAATCAGGCCGCCTTTTTCGGTGATGCCGAAGGCCCAGGGTTCGATTGCCGCCGCGACCGCAATGCACACCGCAGCCAGGCCGATCATGCTGTGCATGAAAGCGACCAGTTCGGGCATCTTGGTCATCTCGACCCGTTTGGCCATGACCGCGCCGGCCGTCCCGCCGATCAGCAGACCGAGCAGCACCCAGACCAGTCCGGAGAGCCCCACTTCGGCGCGCAACATGAAGATCAGGGCGACCGTGGTGAGCGCAGCAATCGCCATGCCGGTCATGCCGAAGACATTGCCCCGGATGGACGTGGTGGGATGGGACAGGCCTTTGAGGGCCTGGATGAAACACACCGAAGCCACGAGATACAACAGGACGATCAGATTCATGCTCATGCCTCACCTCCATTGCGAGGCGGCTGGCGATGGCGGTCGATTTCGAACCGCCCCTGGATCCAGCCGATGCGACCCAGCAGCCATGCGACCGGGGCGACGATGATTGCCGCGATCACCAGGACCGCGAAACTGCGCTCGATGCCCGGATTCGTGAAATCGTGGGCAAAGTGATCACCAATACCGATCGCCACGATCGTGACGATGAGCAGCACGATGAAGGCGCGAACGGTCACTGGGCCGCTCCCTTGGCCTTGGGCTCTTTCTTCTTGAACATCTCGAGCATCCGGCGGGTGACCAGAAAACCGCCGAAAACATTGACCGCTGCCAGCGCGACCGCGGCCACGCCCATGAAGCGCCCGAGCGGGGTCTCGGTCAGGGCAGCAGCGAGCATGGCGCCCACGATGATGATGGCCGAGATGGCGTTGGTGACCGCCATGAGCGGCGTATGCAGGGCCGGGGTGACATTCCAGACCACGTGATAGCCCACATAGATGGCCAGCACGAAGATGATCAGGTTGATCACGGTGGGATTGATCGCTTCCATGAGGATTCTCCTGGCGGGCCTCAGGCCCGCAGCACCTGCCCGCTCTGGGTGACCAGGCAGGCTTTGACGATGTCATCTTCGAGATCGATCTTGAGTGCACCCTCGGCATCAATCACGAGCTTCAGAAAATCGAGCACATTGCGTGCATAAAGCGCAGAGGCGTCGGCCGCGACCAGGGCGGGCAGATTGCCCTCACCGACAATGTGCACGCCGTGCTTCGTGACGGTCTTGCCCAGTTCGGACAGGGGGCAGTTGCCGCCCTGCTCCACCGCCATGTCGACGATGACCGAGCCCGGTTTCATGGACCGGACCATGTCTTCGGTCACCAGCACCGGGGCCTTGCGCCCGGGAATGAGAGCGGTGGTGATGACGATATCGGCCTGCTTGATGCGCTCGGCCACGGCAGCCGCCTGACGCTTCATCCAGCTCTCGGGCATGGGGCGGGCATAGCCGCCCACGCCCTTGGCGATTTCGCGTTCTTCATCGGTCTCATAGGGCACATCGATGAACTTGGCCCCGAGCGACTCGACCTGTTCCTTGACCGGCGGGCGGACATCGGAAGCCTCGATGACCGCACCCAGGCGCTTGGCGGTGGCGATGGCCTGCAGGCCGGCCACTCCCACGCCGAGAATGACCACTCGGGCCGCCTTGACGGTGCCGGCGGCGGTCATGAGCATGGGCATGAAGCGCTGATAGGTATTGGCCGCCACCATCACGGCCTTGTAGCCGGCGATGTTGGCCTGCGAAGAGAGCACATCCATGCTCTGGGCCCGGGTGGTGCGGGGCGCGGCTTCGAGTGCGAACCCGGTCAGGCCGGCGGCAGCCAGCTGGTCCAGCCCGGCACGATCGAAGGGCTCGAGCATGCCGACCACAGCGGCACCGGCCTTCATCCGGGGCAGCTCGTCCGCGGAGGGTCTTCTGACCTTCAGCACCAGATCGGCGCCAAGCGCGGTAGCCGCATCGACAATGGTTGCGCCCGCTGCAACAAAGGCATCATCGGGCACGCTGGCCGATACGCCAGCGCCCGCCTGCACCATCACTTCGTGCTTTGCGGCGACCAGCTTCTTGATAGTTTCGGGGGTGGCCGCGACCCGGGTCTCTGTGGACCGGGTTTCGGTTGGCACGCCAATCTTCATGGTGCGCACTCCGAGGAGGATCTCGTAAACGGTCGAGGATAACTGAAGGATGCAAGACCCTTCGCTTTGGCCGAGTGCCCGGCTCAGGTAGGAGGGGAACCGGGTCCCGTTTAAGATCACAGGATGGATTACTGGAAACCCAATGCCACGGTTGCGGCCGTGATTGCCCGCGAGGATGGCCGGCTGCTCATGATCGAGGAGCACACCCCCGAGGGGCTGCGCCTGAATCAGCCCGCCGGACACCTCGACCCCGCCGAGAGCCTGCAGCAGGCGGTTGAGCGCGAGGCGCTCGAAGAGACAGGCTGGAAGGTCGAGGCGATCGCGCTGCAGGGCCTGTACATGGGCCGCTATGCCAATCGCCATGCCGGCATCGATGTGACCTATCTGCGCCACGCCTTTCTGTGCCGACCCCTGTCGCATGACCCGGGCCGGGCACTCGATGAGGGCATCGTGCATGCGATCTGGATGGATCCGCGCGAGATTCTCGCGCAGCCCGAGCGCCACCGCAGTCCGCTGGTGGCCCGCACGGTCGAGGATTTCCTTGCCGGCAGGCGCTATCCCCTCGAGCTGCTCTGGACCCATCCGAGCGCACTCGAGCCGTCTGTTCTGTCGCCTGCGCCTCAACCCGAATGAGCCGGGGCCGCGTGGTGGTCGGACTGGCCGGGGGGGTCGACTCCGCCGTGTCGGCCTGGTTGCTCAAGGAACAGGGCTGGGAGGTGGTCGGCCTGTTCATGAAAAACTGGGAAGACGACGACGATTCCGAGTACTGCTCGAGCCGGCAGGACTGGCTGGATGCCGCGAGCGTGGCCGATGTGATCGGCATCGACATCGAGGCGGTGAATTTTGCGGCCGAATACCGCGAACGGGTCTTTGCGGAGTTTTTGCGCGAGTACTCGGCCGGACGCACGCCCAATCCCGATGTGTTGTGCAATGCCGAGATCAAGTTCAAGGCCTTTCTGGACCATGCCATGCGCATGGGGGCACGGCATATCGCGACCGGCCATTACGCCAGGGTGCGCGCCGTACCCGATGCGCTGAGACCGGACGGACTTCGGTACGAACTGCTGCGCGGCCTTGATGCCACCAAGGACCAGAGCTACTTCCTGCATCGACTCGATCAGGCGCAACTGTCGCGCACGCTCTTTCCGGTGGGCGAACTGCCCAAGACCGAGGTGCGGGAGATCGCCCGACGGATCGGTCTGCCCAACCATGCCAAGAAGGACTCCACCGGCATCTGCTTCATTGGCGAGCGTCCGTTCCGGGCCTTTCTCAATCGCTATCTGCCGCTGCGACCCGGGCCCATCCTCACGCCCGAGGGAAGGCAGGTTGGCGAGCATGTGGGCCTGGCCTTCTATACGCTGGGGCAGCGCAAGGGAATTGGCGTGGGCGGCCAGCGTTCAGGTAGCGGCGAGGCCTGGTATGTGGCCCGCAAGGACATGCAGAACAACACGCTCTGGGTCGTGCAGGGGCATGACCATCCCTGGCTGCAATGCCAGGCCCTTAGCGCACAGCAGGCACACTGGATCAGCGGGCAGGCCCCGGGTCCGGGCTGCCGTCTGGGCGCCAAGACCCGCTACCGTCAGACCGATGCCGCCTGCATGATCGAACCTCCCGAAGAGGTGACCGGACACGGGCCTGACACCCTGAACCTGAGATTCGATGCACCCCAGTGGGCAGTCACGCCCGGCCAGAGTGCCGTGCTCTACGACGATCAGGTCTGCCTGGGCGGCGGCGTGATCGTGGCGGGTGGCATGGTGTCAATAAAGGGCTGACGCGCGAAAAGTTTCTCGGCATGTCTTGCCAGGTTGGCATGCCGGGACCGCCAGTCGTGGCTGGGAAAGCGAAAGTCGAGATAGCCCAGTGCGCATCCGACGGCGACGTCCGCCAGCGAATACTTGCCATCGCAGCAATAGGCCTTGTCCGCAAGGCCATGCGACATCGCGGCCAGCGCGGCATCCACCTTGCCCATCTGACGATCGATCCAGGCCTGGCTGCGTTGCTCGGGCGGACGCTGAGCGACTTCCAGCCGGGCAAGGATGGCGGCATCCTGCAGTCCATCGGCCAGGGCTTCCCAGCAGCGCACCTCGACCCGCTCACGCCCCGAGGGCGGAATCAGGCGATGGATGGGGGTGATCGTGTCCAGATACTCAACGATGACCCGCGAATCGAAGACCGCTGCGCCGTCATCGGTCACCAGCGCAGGAATCTTGCCCAGCGGGTTGGTCTGCTGGATGGCACTGGTGGGCGAGAAGACTTCTTCCCGGACGTACTGGTACTCGATCTTCTTTTCGGCCAGAACGATGCGCACCTTGCGCACATAGGGACTGCCATCGGAGCCGATCAGCTTCATCATCGCGAAAACCCGCAGGTCAGGAAACGTGCCGGACTATATCGCACTCGGCCCGTGAACCCTGCGCGGCATGACCGGTATCATCACTGACCATGAATACCTCCTCGACCCCGGCGGCCCAGGCTGCCTCCGCCGATCCGGCGCTTGAAGCCCTGTCTCCTCTTGATGGCCGCTATGCAGGCCGGGTGAAGGCCCTGAGGGCCCTCCTGTCCGAGTCGGGATTCGTGCGTCACCGGGTCCGGGTAGAGATCGAGTGGCTGATCGCCCTGTCGGATCTGGGTCTGCCCGAACTCAAGCCCTTTTCGCCGGCGGCCCGTGAGCGGCTGCAGGCCATTGCCGCAGGGTTTGGTCCATCCCAGGCGCAACGCGTCAAGGCCATCGAGGCGGTCACCAACCATGATGTCAAGGCGGTCGAGTACTTTCTGAAGGAGCAGGTGCAGGGCGATACCGAACTCGAGCCCGCGGCGGAGTTCATTCACTTTGCCTGCACCTCGGAAGACATCAACAACACCTCGCATGCGCTGATGTTCGGGGCCGCGCGTGACACGGTGCTGCTGCCGATGCTCGACCAGCTGATCGGCTCGCTGCGCGATCTCGCGCACGCCCAGGCCGAGCAACCGATGCTCTCGCGCACCCACGGCCAGCCTGCCTCGCCCACGACCCTGGGCAAGGAGATCGCGAATGTGGTCGCGCGACTGAAGACGGCCCGCCAGCGACTTGCCGAGGTGAGGCCGCTGGCCAAGATGAACGGCGCCGTGGGCAACTTCAATGCGCATCTCGCCGCGGCACCCGGGGTCGACTGGGAGGGCTTCGCGCGGGGTGTGGTCGAGCAGCGGCTGGGCCTCACCTTCAATCCCTGGACGATCCAGATCGAGCCTCACGACTGGATGGCCGAACTCTTCGATGCCATCGCCCGAATCAACACGGTCCTGCTCGATCTTGATCGTGACCTCTGGGGCTACATCTCGCTGGGATATTTCAGGCAACGCCTCAAGGCAGGCGAGATCGGCTCGTCGACCATGCCCCACAAGGTCAATCCGATCGATTTCGAAAATTCCGAAGGGAATCTGGGCATTGCCAATGCGCTTTTGCGCCATCTGGCTGACAAGCTGCCAGTCTCACGCTGGCAACGTGACCTCACCGACTCCACCGTGCTGCGCAATGTCGGTGTGGCCTTCGGTCATGCCCTGCTCGGCTGGGACGCCTGCCTGCGTGGTCTGGGCAAGCTGGAGGTCGATGCCGTGCGGCTGAACGCCGACCTGGAGGCCTGCTGGGAAGTGCTTGCAGAACCGGTTCAGACCGTCATGCGCCGCTACGGCGTGCCTAATCCGTATGAGCAGCTCAAGGAACTCACGCGGGGCAAGGGCATCACTGCCCAGGCCCTGGCCGAGTTCGTGGACCGCCTGCCCATTGCGCAGGCCGAGCGTGAGCGACTGAGGGCCATGACGCCCCAGTCCTATATCGGCAAGGCGGCTGAACTGGCTCGGCGGGTCTGAAGCCGAGCCAACGCCGCCTCAGGCCGTGCAGGCGGAGCGCGGTCGGATGGCGGAGTCGCGCAGGGCCGGGCCGGGTTATTGCCTGCAGGCACGAGCGGGGCTGCTAGCATCGATTTCCCCTGGTCCATCCTCCAAACGAGAGTCTTCCATGCGCCTGACCTCCCTTTCGGCCGCCCTTGTCGCGGCAACCCTTGCCCTGAGCCCCCTGGCCGCTCAGGCCCAGTTCGCCAAGCCCGAAGATGCGATCAAGTATCGACAGGGTGCGTTCACCGTGATGGCCGCACATTTCGGTCGTATCGGTGCCATGGTCAACGGGCGGGTGCCCTATGACGCCAAGGCGGCTGCTGAAAACGCAGCGGTGGTGGTGGCCGTGTCCCGCCTGCCCTTCACGGCTTTCGGACCGGGCACAGACACCGGTCGTGATCATCGCGCCAAGCCCGAGGTCTGGAAGGATCAAGCCAAATTCAAGGCGGCCTCGGACAAGATGACGGATGCCGTTGCCAAGTTGCCGGCAGCAGCCGGGGATCCGGCAGCACTCAAGACCGCATTTGGCGCGGTGGCTGCCAGTTGCAAGGGCTGCCACGACGACTTCCGCAAGGAATGACAGGACGGGTTCAGCGCAGCAGCACGATCCAGGCGGCAGCTGCGCACCCGGCCGCAATCAGCAGGGCCCGCAGCCGCAGGCGGGCATCGTCCTGACTGGCCTCGGCCTGTCCGCTGGCCGGAGCATCTCCGGTGACCATGGGTCGAACGAGATTGCGACGCTTGATGATCGCGTACCAGGCAATCGCGGCCACATGCAGCCCGATCAGCCCGAGCAAAATCGTCTCGTTGCCCTTGTGAAGCGTGGTGAGCCACTGCGACATCGTTCCTGAAACCCGGGCTGCCAGCGGGCCCTCGAAGGCGATGTCGTCACTGGCAAACAGACCGCTGACCGCCTGAAAACCCACGGCTCCGAGCAGAGCCAGCACAGAAAGCGCTGCGAGCGGACTGTGGCCCAGCCCGCGGTGACGGCCCTGCATCGAAGCCAGGATGGCTGCGGGCCCTCGAACAAAGGTCGCAAATCGCGCATGGTGGCTGCCCACGAATCCCCAGATCAGTCTGAAGGCGATCAGGGTCAGAATGGCAATGCCGCAGCGCTCATGCCACACCATGGCATTGCCACCGAGCTTGACACTCACCAGCGAGCCGGCCACCAGTGCCGCAAGCAGCCAGTGAAAGAGTCTGACTGGCAGATCCCAGACGCGCACCAGGCCGTGCCCTGCGGATACGGGAGCTGACGGTGACCGAACGGAGGAGGGCGCCGCCGCGGGCGGGGCGACTTCCGCGCCTGGCTCTGGAGGACTGCTCTGCCCGTTCATTGGGTCGTCAGGGCAGTTCGACTTCGGCCTCGTCCTTTTTCTTGACGGGCTTGATCAGGTCCTCACGCTTGACTCTCAGCCACATGGCGATGGCCGCAGCAACGAACACCGACGAATAGATGCCGAAGCAGATCCCGATGGTGAGGGCGAGCGCGAAGTAATGCAGGGTGGGGCCGCCGAAGATCAGCATGGCCAGCACCATCATGAGCGTGGATCCATGGGTGATGATGGTTCGGCTGATGGTGCTCGTGATGGCGTGATCGATGACCTGCACGGTATCCATCCGCCGCTTGTTGCGGAAGGTTTCGCGGATCCGGTCGAAGATCACCACCGATTCGTTGACCGAGTAGCCCAGCACGGCCAGCACGGCCGCCAGCACCGACAGCGAGAACTCCCACTGAAACGCCGCAAAAAAGCCCAGGATGATGATCACGTCATGCAGGTTGGCAATGATGGCCGCGACCGAGAACTTCCACTCGAAGCGCAGGGCCAGGTAGATCATGATGCCGATCACCACGAACAGCAGGGCCAGCCCGCCATCGGCGGCAAGTTCCTTGCCCACCTGCGGGCCGACAAACTCCACCCGACGCAACTCCGCGCCCGGGTCCGCCGCCTTGAGGGCCGAGATCACCTTCTCGCTCTGCTGGGCCGAGCTCACGCCCTTTTCGATCGAGACACGGATCATCACATCGCGTGAGGATCCGAAGTTCTGCACCTGAACTTCCGAGAAACCCAGCCCCCCGACCACCTCGCGTACCTTGGTGATGTCGGCGGCCTGCGGATAGGACACCTCCATGACGGTGCCGCCAGTGAACTCGATCGAGAAGTGCAAACCACGCACGGCGAGAAAGCCGACGGCTGCGAGGAAGGTCACCAGCGAGATGATGTTCAGCACCAGCGCATGGCGCATGAACGGAATGTCGCGGCGGATACGAAAGAATTCCATGGTGTGCGCTTGCCTCAGGCCTGACCGGGTTTCCAGACCTGACCGATGGACAGGGACGAGAGCTTCTTGCGCCGGCCGTACCAGAAATTCACCAGTCCGCGCGAGACCACCACCGCCGAAAACATCGAGGTGAGGATGCCCAGGCAGTGCACCACGGCAAAGCCGCGCACGGCGCCCGAACCGAACACCAGCAGGGCCACGCCTGCAATCAGGGTGGTGATGTTGGAGTCAAGGATGGTGCCCCAGGCTTTTTCGTACCCGGTGGTAATCGCTGCCTGCGG
Source organism: Burkholderiaceae bacterium (assembly GCA_049422085.1). GTDB lineage: Bacteria > Pseudomonadota > Gammaproteobacteria > Burkholderiales > Burkholderiaceae_E > UBA4615. Next base: position 6,724 of record JBMSOD010000052.1, on the reverse strand, counting down.
GCTGGCGCCATTGCGCAGTTCTTCGCGGATGCGCTCGTTGATCAGCACATTGGCGTCAATCGCCATACCGAGCGTCAGTGCGATCGCGGCAATACCGGGCAGGGTAAGGGTGGCCTGCAGCAGTGACAGCAGCGCGATCAGCAGCATCACGTTGACCGCGAGCGCGATCGTGGAAAACACGCCCATCAGCAGGTAGTAGGCGATCATGAACACCGCAATGGCGAGAAATCCGTACAGGGTGGAGTTGAAGCCCTTGCGGATGTTGTCGGCGCCCAGGCTCGGGCCGATGGTGCGTTCCTCGATGATTTCCATGGGCGCGGCCAGCGCGCCTGCGCGCAACAGCAGGGCCAGATCATTGGACGCCTGGGGTGACTCCATGCCGGTGATCTGGAATCGCGAACCGAGCTCAGACTGGATGGTCGCGACGGTGAGCACTTCGCCCTTGCCCCGCTCGAACAGCACCACGGCCATCGGCTTTTTGATGTTTTCGCGCGAGACCTCGCGCAGGCGCCGACCGCCCGGGTCGTTGAGCGAGATGGCCACCGCCGGCCGCTGATTTTCATCAAAGGTGGCCGCAGCGCTGGTCAACTGCTCACCGGTGAAGATCGCATCGCGGAACAGCACCACCGGGGCGCCCCGGCCCTGCCTGAAAAGCTCGGACCCGAAGGGCACCGGGCCCTGATCGGCAACGGCCGCCTGCGCCTCGGCGCCGCCATTGACCAGCCGGGCCTCGAGGGTGGCCGTGCGGCCCAGGATGTCCTTGGCGCGCGCGGTGTCCTGCACGCCTGGCAGCTGCACCACGATGCGGTCCGGGCCTTGCTGCGCGATGACCGGCTCGGCCACGCCGAGTTCGTTGATCCGGTTGTTGAGGGTGGTGATGTTCTGGCGGACCGAGTTCTCGAGCAGGGTTTTTTCTGCCGTCGGCTTGAGACTGATCCGAAGCCGCCGATCATTGCCTTCGCCGGTCTCTGCTGCGAATTCAAGATCGCCATTGGCATCGGAGATGAGGGACCGTGCTCGGTTCAGCGTGGCCTCGTCGCGGAAACGCACCTCGACTGTGTTGCCGTCCCTGCTGATGCCCCCGTGTCTCACATTCTTTTCGCGCAGAAGACCGCGAAGCTCGCCGACCGTCGCATCGATGCGCTTGGACAGGGCCGCCTTCATGTCGACCTGCAAGAGGAAATGCACCCCGCCTCGAAGGTCAAGGCCCAGATACATGGGCAGGGCCCGCACCTGGGTCAGCCACTGCGGCGAGGACGACAACAGGTTGAGCGCGACCACATAGACCGGATCGGCAGGGTCCGGGTTGAGGGCCTTGAGCAGCGCATCGCGCGCCTTGAGCTGCGTGTCCGTGTCGCCAAGCCGGACCTTGATGGAGGCACCATCAAGCATCAGGCCTGTATGGCTGACCCCCGCACCCGAGAGGGCCTGCTCGATCCGTCCGAGCAGCGGGGTATCGACCTTGACGGTTGCCTTGCCGCTGGAGACCTGCACGGCGGGTGATTCGCCGAAGAAATTCGGCAGGGTATAGAGCAGGCCGAGCAGGACCGTCACCACGATGACGGCGTACTTCCAGACGGGATAACGGTTCACTCGAATCGCCTTGACTCAGATCATCCGGGTTCAGATCGCCTTGATCGTGCCCTTGGGGAGCAGGGTCTGGATGGCAGCCTTCTGGAACTGCATCTCGATGACCTGTTCGCCCTTCTGACCGACCTCGAGGGTGACATAGCTGTCGCCCACCTTGCTGACCTTGCCGACGATACCGCCGGCGCTGACCACTTCATCGCCCTTGGCCAGGGCATCGAGCATGGACTTGTGCTCCTTGGCCTTCTTCATCTGGGGGCGGATCATCAGGAAATAGAGCACCACGAACATCAGGATGATCGGCAGAAAGCCGAGCAGCTGGTTCTCGCCGCCAGCGGCGGTCTGGGCGTAGGCATTGGAGATGAACACGGTTGGATCCTTCAGGGTGTTTTTGATACGGCCACCAAGGGCGGCGGCAAGTGTATCAGTCGGGTCCTCGCCCACGGTCGGTGTGGAATTGGGCGACGAAGCGATCGAAGCTTGCCGTCAGGATGGCCGCTCGCAAGCCTGCCATCAGATTGAGGTAGTAATGCAGATTGTGAACCGTGGCCAGATGGGCGCCCAGGATCTCGTTGACCCGGTTCAGATGATGCAGATAGGCCCGGCTGTGCTGGCGGCAGGTGCTGCAGGCGCAGGTGGCGTCCAGTGGCCTGGGGTCGTCCCGGTAGCGGGCATTGCGGATCTTGACGTCGCCAAACCGGGTAAACAGCCAGCCATTGCGGGCATTCCGGGTGGGCATGACACAGTCGAACATGTCGATGCCCCGGCTGACTCCGGCCACCAGGTCCTCGGGCGTGCCTACGCCCATCAGGTAGCGCGGGGCCTGCGCCGGCAGCCTGGGCGTGGTGTGGCCGAGGATGCGCAGCATGTCCTCCTTGGGCTCGCCCACCGAAAGCCCGCCGATGGCATAGCCCTCAAAGCCGATCTCGGTCAGGCCGGCAAGCGACTCGTCGCGCAGATCCTCGAACATCCCGCCCTGCACGATCCCGAACAGGGCATTGGGATTGCCCTGCGCCTTGAAGGCCTCGCGCGAGCGCCGAGCCCAGCGCAGCGAGAGCTGCATCGAGGTTCTGGCCTCGTCATGCGTGGCCGGCCGACCGTCGATCTCGTAGGGCGTGCACTCGTCGAACACCATGGCAATGTCGGAGTTCAGTGCGCGCTGGATGCGCATGGACTCTTCCGGAGTGAGCATCAGGCGGCTGCCGTCGATGGGCGACGCAAAGCGCACGCCCTCTTCGGTGATCTTGCGCAGCTTGCCCAGGCTCCAGACCTGAAAGCCGCCCGAGTCGGTCAGGATGGGGCCGCGCCAGCCGTTGAAGCCATGCAGCCCGCCCAGGGCCTCGAGAATCTGCGGGCCAGGCCGCAGCCATAAATGAAAAGTGTTGCCCAGGATGACCTGGGCCCCAATCTCCTCAAGGTCGCGCACCGACATGGCCTTGACCGCGCCATAGGTGCCGACCGGCATGAAGACCGGTGTGCGGACCTCGCCATGGTTCAGGCGCATGGTGGCCGCGCGGGCCGCGCCGTCGGTCGCTTCCAGCTGAAAGTTCATCATGGCCTGAGCGAGGCTCCCGGTATCGGTGCGTCCACGTCGCTTTCCCCGGACGATGGTATTCGCGCCAAGTCGAGCAGCATGGCATCGCCGTAGCTGAAGAAACGGTAGCGCTGCGCCACCGCATGGGCATAGGCGGCCTTCATCAGATCGAATCCGATAAAGGCACTCACCAGCATGAGCAGGGTGGATCGGGGCAGATGGAAATTGGTGATCAGCTGATCCACCACACGGAAACGATAGCCGGGCCGGATGAAGAGCTGGGTCTCGCGCCAGCCCTCCTCAAGGCGGCCGTCCTCAAGCGCACAGGACTCGAGGGCTCGCAGGCTGGTCGTGCCCACCGCCACCACGCGCCCGCCGGCTTCGCGTGTTCGGCGCACCGCCTCGACCGTCTCGGCAGGCATGTGCAGACGCTCCATGTGCATCACATGGTCCTCGATCCTGTCGACTCGCACGGGCGAGAAGGTGCCCGCCCCGACATGCAGGGTCACCCAGGCGGTACCGACACCGCCTGCTTTCAGCGTGTCGAGCAGAGGGGCATCAAAATGAAGCCCCGCGGTGGGCGCGGCCACGGCACCAGGATGGCGTGCGTAGACCGTCTGATAGCGCTCGGCATCGGCTTCATCGGCCGGATGGTCGATATACGGCGGCAAGGGCAGTTCGCCACAGACTTCCAGCACCTGCATCACCGGGTGACTGAACTGCAGCCGACAAAACGCCCCCTCGCGGCTCAGCACCTCGGCTTCAAAGTCACCGAATCTCAGGCGCATGCCGGTGCGAGGCGGGTGGCTGGCGCGCACCATGGCCACCGCATGGCGCTCGCCATCGATCCGCTCGACCAGGGCTTCCAGCTGCCCCCCGGTGGGCTTGTTGCCTTCGAGGCGTGCCTTGATGACCCGGGTGTCGTTCATGACGAGCAGATCCCCGGGATTCAGCAACCGGGGCAGGTCTGCGAACCGGCGGTCCTCCCAGGGCGGGGTCGATCCAGGCCTGACCCTGAGCAGGCGCGAAGCGCTTCGTTCGGCTGGCGGGTGCTGCGCAATGAGGTCGGCGGGCAGCGAATAATCAAAGTCGGACAGATGCATGGGGCGCGATGGTAGCCTGCCTTGAGGGCAGTCAGCCTGTGCAGTCGACCCGGACTCGACTGCACGCTCGAACCAGGCTCACATGGATGAACTCAGCCCGGATTGCGGCGCAGAACCCGACCGGGACGCTCTCCCGTGCTGGTCCCGTTCGCCCAGACCGGCTTGCCATTGACCAGCACGGTGTCGATGCCGCGTGACGGCCGGGTGGGATGCTCGAAGTCGGCCAGATCGACCACCTCGTCCGGATCGAAGATGCACACATCGGCATAGGCGCCCACCCGCAGCTCCCCCCGATCGGCCAGCCTGAAGTGACGTGCCGATAGGCCGGTCATGCGATGTACTGCTTCTTCGAGCGGAAACAGTTTGAGTTCGCGGCAATAGTGCCCCAGCACCCTCGGAAACGTGCCCCACAGGCGCGGATGAGGGTGGGCATCCAGAGGCAGGCCATCGGAGCCCACCATGGCAGCCGGATGTTTCAAGGCGGCCTGCACGTCGGATTCATCCATCGAAAAATAGATGGCGCCTGCCGGATGCAGTCGTCTGGCAGCCTCCTGCGCATCAACACCCCATTCCCGTGCAATGTCATCCAGATCCCGGCCTCCGGCTGCCGGCTCGGCCTGCGACCAGGTCACCAGCACCCGCTCGGCAGGCGCCAGCGCCTGAGGCATGAGGGCAGTGGAACTTGCCACATAGGGGTAGACATCGAAGGCGAGGGGCTGCGTCGCACGCAGCGCATCAATGCGGGGCAGCGTCTCGCGCATGCGGCCGAAATTCTCGCGACCACGGCATTTGTGATGCGAGATCACGGTGGTCGGCGCGCCGGCTGAGCGTCCGATGCGTGCGGTTTCGTCGATCGACTCGAGGATGTGCTCACCTTCGTCCCGCATGTGGGCGGTGTACACCGCGCCATAGCGACCCAGCGGCTCGGCAATGCCCTCGACCTCTTCGGTGGTGGCCGCCATGGCCGGCGGGTAGTACAGGCCGGTCGAAAATCCGATGGCCCCCTGGCGCAGGCTGGTCTCGAGCAGATCGCGCATCCGGGCGATTTCGTCGGGCGTGGCTGCACGCTGCAGATCGCGCCCCATCACGGTCATGCGCAGCGTGCCGTGGCCCACCATGAAGGCGCTGTTGAGGGCGGGCCGGGCAGCCTCGACCTTGGCCGCATGGCTGTCGAAATCCGGGCTGACATGGGCCGGGTCCTGGGCGATCAGCAGCAACAGGGCGGGGAGTTTCTCGGCCGTGAAGGGCATGGCGCTTGCGCCGCAGTTGCCGCAGATCACCGTGGTGACGCCCTGGCTCGCCTTCATGGCCATGGCCGGATTCACGATCAGCGCAGTGTCGTCATGGGTGTGCACATCGATGAAGCCCGGGGCGACGACCCGGCCTTCGGCATCCAGTGTGCTGCGGCCCTGCAGGGCGGGGGCTGCGGGGTCATCATGGCGCCGGAGGGCCGTGATGCGATCGCCATCAATGGCCAGATCGGCTCGAACCCGGGGTGCGCCGGTGCCATCGATCAGGTCGCCATTCAGAATCACCAGGTCGTGGATCATGCAGGGCCTTCTTGCGGACGAGGACAAGGGGGGGCGGACATCCCGGGGGCAATCCGCGCTTCATGGTGTGGCTCAGGGGCGCAGGGGCTCATGGGCTCAGGCACTGAGTGTATCGCCGGGTCGCGTCGCCAGAGGCAGGTTGGCTGGCACGAAAATGGCCGTTCGTCATCGAATTGTCATGCAGCGGGTGCATTGTCTGCTGGCCAGCCGGATCGTTCTGCGACGCACACCCTCCCGGCCGGCTCTGATCATTGTTCCGCTGCCTTCTTGCCGAACCCCGATTCTGAAAGACGCCATGAAACTCATCTTCGGTCTGATTGCCGGTCTGACCCTGTCGACCAGTGCCCTCACCGCCCAGGCCGCCGACATTACCGGTGCCGGTGCGACCTTTCCCTTCCCCATTTATGCCAAGTGGGCCGAGGCCTACAAGAAGGAGACCGGTACCGGCCTGAACTATCAGTCGATGGGCTCTTCGGGCGGCATCCGACAGATCCGTGCCAAGACTGTCACCTTCGGTGCGACTGACGCCCCCGTGAAAGGCGAAGAGCTTGACCGCGACGGCATGGTCCAGTTCCCGGCCATCATTGGCGGCACGGTGCCGGTGGTGAATCTCGAAGGCATCAAGCCGGGCGAGTTGCGCGTGACCGGACCAGTGCTCGCAGAGATATTTCTGGGCACCATCAGCAAGTGGAACGACCCTAAGCTGGCTGGATTGAATCCGGGCAAGAAGCTGCCCGATACCGCGATTACGGTGGTTCACCGTGCGGATGGTTCCGGTACGACCTTCAATTTCACCGACTACCTGTCAGCGGTCAGCAAGGACTGGGCTGGCAAGGTGGGCAAGGGAGCCGCAGTGAAGTGGCCCGCAGCCAGTTCGGTGGGTGGCAAGGGCAACGAAGGCGTCGCTGCCAACGTCGGTCGCGTCAAGGGCTCGCTCGGCTATGTTGAAT
>JBMSOD010000051.1:0-15720 GCA_049422085.1 Burkholderiaceae bacterium | reverse complement strand
GATGTCGCGGTTCCAGGATGCGTCGTTGATCATCGCCTTGACGGCGGCGCCGCCGATGGTGGCGAACCGGTAGTCGGCATACATGGTCGGCGAATGGTTGCCCCAGACACAGAGTTTCTCGATCGCGGCAACCGGTTTGCCGGTCTTGGCGGCAATCTGCGAAAGCGCCCGGTTGTGATCAAGACGCAGCATGGCCGTGAAATTTCGCGCCGGCAGATCCGGTGCCGACTTCATCGCAATGTAGGCGTTGGTGTTGGCCGGATTGCCTACCACCAGGGTACGGACATTGCGGCTGGCGACCGCATTCAGCGCCTTGCCCTGTGCGGTGAAGATCTGTGCATTGGCTGCGAGCAGGTCCTTGCGCTCCATGCCCGGGCCTCGCGGACGGGCGCCAACCAGCAGCGCGTAGTCCACATCCTTGAAGGCGGTCATCGGATCGCCATGAGCCGTCATGCCGGCAAGCAGGGGAAACGCGCAGTCTTCGAGTTCCATCATCACGCCCTTGAGGGCTTTTTGCGCCTTCTCGTCGGGGATCTCAAGCAACTGCAGGATGACGGGCTGATCCTTGCCGAGCATGTCTCCATTGGCGATGCGGAACAGCAGGGAGTAGCCAATCTGGCCGGCAGCGCCGGTCACGGCCACACGTTTGGCGGGCTTGGTCATGAAAACCTCGATTCAGGTTGATGAAAACTCGGGCGCGAGTGTAGCGCCGGAGAGTTCGTCAGTGCAATTCGATGATTTAACTTATATAAGACATAAGACACTAGACATCGGCGCACGGTCATGCTCTGATTCATCTGTCCAACCTGAGAGCCATGAATACCGTCTCCTTCAGTCCGCTCTACCAGCAGATACGCGATCGGCTTTTGCTGGGTCTGCAGTCCGGCGAGTGGCGCCCTGGCGAGTCCATTCCGAGCGAAATCGAGCTGGCCGCCCGATATGGCGTCAGCCAGGGCACGGTGCGAAAGGCGATTGATGCGCTTGCTGCCGACAACCTGCTCGTGCGCCGCCAGGGCAGGGGAACGTTCGTTGCAAGTCACCACGAGCAGCGAGCGCAGTACAGGTTCCTTCGCCTCAGGCCCGATGAAGGCGAGCCGGTTCAGCCCAGCAGCCGCTTTCTCGGCTGTCGCCGCTTGCGTGCGCCGGTCGATATTGCCAGGGCCCTGGAGTTGAAGGCGGGCGAAACGGTGGTGCTGATCCATCGCCTGCTGCAGTTTGACAACAAGCCCATCGTGCTCGATGAGATCTGGTTGCCGGGCGCGAAGTTCAAAGGACTGACCGCGGAGCGCCTCAATGCCTACACCGGGCCGCTTTACGGCCTGCTCGAGGCCGAGTACGGCACCCGCATGATCAGGGCAAGCGAGCGGATCAAGGCGGTTGCTGCGCCTGAACAGGAGGCGGCCTGGCTCGATATTCAGGCCGGTGAGCCTCTTTTACTGGTGGAGCGTGTGTCAACGACCTATGCAGGCCGACCCGTTGAAGTTCGCCGCGGCTGGTACCTCACCCGACATCACCACTACGCCAATGACCTCAATTGATCACATGCCTGGCGGCCTGAATTTGGTCGAGGCACAGAATTTGGGTCAGAATGTTGCCCGCAAGCAGGGAGGCTTGCGTGCCGCGAAGATGGCGCGGTGCGTTCGGGCCGGGCTTGCGCCGGTGTTTCTTGCCGGAGCGAACATGCAATTTCACAACAAACAATGCCGAGGCATGCATGGCTGAGTCCGTCGCCCGCAAGGGGCGCCCCGAATTCCGGAACATTCACGTTTCCCAGATCCTGGCCTATCGTCTTCCCCCGGCCGGCATCGTCTCCATCCTGCATCGCATCAGCGGTGCGCTTCTGTTCCTCGCGGGCATCCCCTTCTGTCTCTATCTGCTCCAGCAGAGTCTCACCTCCGAAATCAGTTTCGAGAGCTACCGGGCGATCGTCGGCAGCATCCCGGGCAAGCTGGTCCTGCTTGTGCTCATCTGGGCCTTTGTTCACCACGCGGTCGCTGGCATTCGATATCTGTTGCTGGATCGGCATGTAGGCATCCAGAAGGAAAGCTCACGCAGCTCGGCCCAGGTGGTTCTGGGTCTCACGGTGGTGATCACGGCGGTGCTTGCCCTCAAACTGTTTGGAGCGTTCTGAGATGACCACACCCCGAATCGTCACCGGCGCGCACTACGGTTTGCGCGACTGGCTCGCGCAACGCGTGACCGCCGTCATCCTGCTCGTTTACACGCTCATCCTGTTGGGCGCGGTGGTCTTTACCGCAGAGCTTAGTTATGGCGTCTGGGCCGGACTGTTTGCCCAGGCCTGGATGAAAGTTGCCACCTTGCTGGCGGTGGTTGCCCTGATCTGGCACGCCTGGGTGGGCATTCGTGACATCTACATGGATTACATCAAGCCGACCGGAGTCCGTCTGTTTCTGCAGGTGCTCACCGTGCTGGCGCTCGTTGCATATGCCTTGTGGGCAGTCATCATCCTCTGGAGGGTTTGAGAGATGGCGGAAGTTCTGAATCAATTGGCCAACGGACTGCCCCGGCGCCGCTTTGATGCGGTGATCGTCGGCGCCGGCGGTTCGGGTATGCGTTGCTCCTTGCAGCTGGCCGAGGCCGGCTACAACGTGGCTGTGCTCTCGAAAGTGTTCCCGACCCGGTCCCATACCGTCGCGGCTCAGGGCGGTATTGGTGCCTCGCTTGGCAACATGAGCGAAGACAACTGGTACTGGCACATGTTCGATACCGTGAAAGGTTCGGACTATCTGGGCGACCAGGACGCCATCGAGTACATGTGCAAGATGGCTCCTCAGGTCGTCTATGAGCTCGAGCATTTCGGCATGCCCTTCGATCGCAACGAAGACGGCACCATCTATCAGCGCCCGTTCGGCGGTCACACCGCGAATTTCGGCGAGAAGCCCGTTCAGCGCGCCTGTGCAGCGGCAGACCGGACCGGCCATGCGCTGCTGCACACCCTGTACCAGCGCAATGTTCGCGCCCGCACCCAGTTCTTCGTCGAATGGATGGCGCTGGACCTGGTTCGAGATGCGGATGGTGCGGTGGTGGGCGTGGTCGCTCTCGAGATGGAGACCGGTGAGGTCATGGTTCTCGAGTCCAAGGTGACCGTGCTGGCCACTGGCGGGGCAGGGCGGATCTGGGCGGCTTCGACCAACGCCTTCATCAATACCGGCGATGGCATGGGCATGGCCGCTCGTGCCGGCATCCCGCTTGAGGACATGGAGTTCTGGCAGTTCCACCCCACCGGGGTGGCCGGCGCCGGTGTGCTGATTACCGAAGGCGTGCGTGGCGAAGGCGGCATCCTGCTCAACAAGGACGGCGAGCGCTTCATGGAGCGCTATGCCCCGACGCTGAAAGATCTGGCGCCGCGCGACTTTGTCTCGCGCTCGATGGATCAGGAGATCAAGGAAGGCCGTGGATGCGGCCCTGACGGCGACTATGTGCTGCTCAAGCTCGATCACCTGGGCGCCGAGAAGATCACCAAGAAGCTTCCATCGATTCGGGAAATCGCGATCAAGTTTGCCAATGTCGATCCGATTCGGGATCCGATTCCAGTGGTGCCTACCATCCATTATCAGATGGGGGGTATTCCGACCAACTTTCATGGTCAGGTGGTCTCGCCCCGCAATGGCAACCCCAACGCAGTGGTTGAGGGGCTTTACGCGATTGGTGAATGTGCCTGCGTCTCGGTGCATGGTGCCAACCGTCTGGGGACCAACTCGCTGCTGGATCTGGTGGTCTTTGGGCGTGCCGCGGGGAATCACATTGTCGAGGCCAAGTTCAAGGATCAGGGACATCGCGCTCTGCCGACTCAGGCAGGAGATGCCACGCTGGCCCGCCTGGCGCGCCTGGAGGGCTCGACCTCAGGCGAAAACACCCAGGACGTGGCCAACGACATCCGCCGCACCATGCAGGCGCACTGCGGTGTTTTCAGAACGTCGGAGCTTCTGTCCAAGGGCGTGACCGACATCATGGCGCTGGCTGAGCGTGCAAAGGCGGTTCATCTGAACGACAAGTCCAAGGTGTTCAATACCGCGCGTGTCGAGGCCCTTGAGCTGGACAACCTGGTTGAAACGGCCAAGGCCACGATCGTATCGGCGGAGGCACGCAAGGAGAGCCGTGGCGCGCATGCACACCGCGACTTCCCGGACCGTGATGACGCGAACTGGATCAAGCACACCCTCTGGTACTCCGAGGGCAATCGCCTTGACTACAAGCCGGTCAGCATGAAGCCGCTCACGGTCGAAACCTTTGCGCCCAAAGCGCGTACCTTCTGATTTGCTGGAGTTACCCATGACCGCGACCCGCAAAGTGCGTTTCTCGATCTACCGTTACGATCCGGACAGGGATGCCAAGCCCTACATGCAGGATCTTGAGGTGGAGCTTGCGCCCACCGACAAGATGCTGCTCGATGCCCTGATGCGCATCAAGCAGACCGTGGATGATTCCGTGGCCTACCGACGCTCCTGCCGTGAGGGGGTGTGCGGGTCGGACGCCATGAACATCAATGGCAAGAATGGCCTGGCCTGCATCACCAACCTGCGTGATCTCAAGGAGCCCATCGTCCTCAAGCCGCTGCCCGGACTCCCGGTCATTCGCGATCTGATCGTCGATATGACGCAGTTCTTCAAGCAGTATCACTCGATCAAGCCCTTCCTGATCAACGAAACGCCGCCCCCCGAAAAGGAGAGGCTGCAGTCGCCGGAGGAGCGAAACGAGCTCGACGGTCTGTACGAATGCATTCTGTGTGCCTGCTGCTCCACCAGTTGCCCCTCTTTCTGGTGGAATCCTGACAAGTTTGTCGGTCCTGCGGGTCTGCTGCAGGCCTATCGCTTCATCGCGGACAGCCGCGATCAGGCGACCAGTGCCCGGCTGGACGACCTTGAGGATCCCTACAGGCTGTTCCGCTGCCACACGATCATGAATTGCGTCGATGTCTGTCCGAAGGGTTTGAATCCGACGCTTGCGATTGGCAAGATCAAGGATCTGATGGTTCGGCGGGCGGTCTGATGTCGATCGCAGTCGCCCACCAGAGCGACCCGGCGCAGCGTCGTCGTCTGCGCTGGCGCTCCCGTCGCGGTCTGCTCGAAAACGACCTGGTACTCACCCGGTTCCTCGACCGGCGCGAGGGCTCGTTGACGGATGAAGAGGTCGAGGGGCTCGATGGCCTGCTCGATCTCACTGACAATGAACTGCTCGACCTGATTCTGGGTCGAACCGACTTACCGACGGATCGACCAGAGGCGATGCATCGCGTTCTGGAACTGCTACGAGAAGCCTGAGCACAGGCTGTGCGTTCGAACGGTTAAGATCGACGCCACGGTCCTGAACATTTCTGATTTGCCTGAATCAACACCGGTTTCTATCCGGCCGGGAATGCCCGGAAACCTCGCGAGTGCACGATGAACGCAACCAAGAAAGCCACGATGTCCTTTTCCGACGGAACGCCGTCGGTAGACCTGCCTGTTTACGAAGGCACGATGGGCCCCGATGTCATCGACATCCGCAAGCTCTACGGGCAGTCGGGCAAGTTCACATTCGATCCGGGGTTTCTGTCGACAGCCTCGTGCGATTCCAGGATCACCTACATCGACGGCGACAAGGGCGAGCTGCTCTATCGGGGCTATCCGATCGAGCAGATCGCTCAGCAGTGCGATTACCTCGAGACCTGCCACCTGTTGCTTCAGGGCGAGCTGCCGAATCGGCAACAGAAGACTGACTTCGCCTACAACGTCACGCACCACACCATGGTGCATGAGCAGATGACCCGGTTCTTCCAGGGTTTCCGTCGCGATGCCCACCCGATGGCGGTGTTGGTCGGGTGTGTGGGAGCCCTGTCGGCCTTCTATCACGACTCGCTGGACATCAATAATCCCGAGCACCGGCATATCTCGGCAATCCGCTTGATCGCCAAGATGCCAACCCTCGTCGCCATGGCCTACAAGTATTCCGTGGGTCAGCCCTTCATGTATCCGCGTAATGATCTGTCCTATACGGCCAATTTCATGCGGATGATGTTCGGGACGCCTTGCGAGGAGTATCAGGTCAATGACGTTCTGGTGCGGGCGCTGGACAGGATTCTCATCCTTCACGCCGATCACGAGCAGAACGCCTCGACCTCGACGGTGCGCCTGGCCGGCTCCTCGGGAGCAAATCCCTTTGCCTGTATCGCGGCCGGCATTGCAACCCTGTGGGGGCCTGCCCACGGCGGCGCCAATGAGGCCTGTCTTGAGATGCTCGATGACATCCAGGCCCAGGGCGGTGTGGCCAAGATTGGCGAGTTCATCAAGCAGGTCAAGGACAAGAACTCGACCGTCAAGCTGATGGGCTTCGGCCATCGCGTCTACAAGAACTACGACCCGCGTGCCAAGCTGATGCGTGAGACCTGCTACGAGGTGCTTGGCGAGCTCGGTCTCCAGAACGATCCGCTGTTTGCGCTCTCCATGAAGCTCGAGCAGATTGCGCTGGAGGACGACTATTTCGTCTCCCGCAAGCTCTACCCCAATGTCGATTTCTACTCAGGAATCGTGCAGAAGGCGCTCGGCGTGCCGACCTCGATGTTCACCTGTATCTTCGCCCTGGCGCGCACCGTGGGCTGGATCGCGCAGTGGAACGAAATGATTTCGGATCCAGACCAGAAGATCGGCCGGCCCCGTCAGCTGTTCATCGGGCAAATGCCCCGAACCGTCAAGCCTGTCGATCAGCGCTGACCGGAATCGGGACCCAGGCATCGGCTTCCGTGCCGATGCCAAGCGCGCTGCGCAGTTCGATCCAGCCGCCTTGGCTTTCAAGCAGACTGCGCGCGATGCGAAGACCGCCGTCCCGAGGGGCGGCGGTTTGTTCTTGAGGCGTTGCAACAGCGCCCTCTGAGATGTCACGGATCGGATCGAAGGCCCGTTGCAAGGCGGCGCGGGTCATGCCGATGCCCCGATCGCAAACACTGATGACCAGATGGTCGCTCCCATCTGCCCACTGAATCCGCGATGTCAGGCGCAGTCGGGTGCCGGCTGCTGAAAATCGGCAGGCATTGGAGAGCAGCATCAGCAGGGCCTGAGCACTTGCATCGGCATCGCCCGGCAGCGCACAGGCCGCGTCGTGCAGGTCGACATCGATCAGGCGGCCCCGATCGGCAAGACAGGCTGCAGTCAGGGTGGCCTCGACCCAGTCGCCCAGCGTCGGCGGGTTCCCGGCGGTGTCTTCGATACGGCGGGGTGCCAGCGCACCGGGATGCACGGCCTGGGCCAGACTGGGACGGTCGGTCTGAACGGGCAGGTGATCCATGTCGGCGACTCCGGTGAGGTTGAAGGCGATACAAACGCCTCTTTCATCTGGTATCGGCCTGATCCAGGCGATCTTGAGCCTGAGCCTCGACCGTTGGTCGGCGACGGCCGGCCGCTGATTCCCCGACAAACCGTCCGGTCAAGGGCTACGCGCTCATGTTATCCTCCGCGGGTTTTGGCAATGCCGGCCAGGCCGGTGGTCAATTCGCGTTCGCAAACCGGTTGGAGCCGGGGAGCGGATGGGGGCGCAGGCGGGTACATCATGTGCCGCTCGCACCCTTCACTCTCGGCGAGAAACTCGTTCAGAAAGGTGAAGCGTCATGATGAAAGCCTTCCAGGGCAATTCGTATCTATTTGGCGGTAACGCGCCTTACGTCGAGGAACTCTACGAGAGTTACCTCAATAATCCCGGCTCGGTGCCCGAGCAGTGGCGGCAGTACTTCGACACCATGCAGATGGTGCCTGCCTCCGACGGGGACCCTCAGTCGCGTGATGTGGCCCATGCGCCCATCGTGCAGTCGTTTGCAGAGCGCGCCAAGGCGGGAACGCTCCAGCCGCGGGTCATGGGTGGCGACGCTGCCACCGCGCGCAAGCAGGTCTATGTCCAGCAGCTCATTGCGGCCTACCGATTCCTGGGATCCCGTTGGGCAGACCTGGATCCGCTCAAGCGACAGGAGCGGCCGGTCATCCCCGAGCTTGAGACTGCGTTCTACGACTTCACTGAAGGCGATCACGCCAACATCTACTCCGCGGCCAACACCTTTTTTGGTGTCGACAGCGCCCCCTTGAGGGACATCGTTCGACTGCTGCGCGAGACGTACTGCGGCACGGTGGGCGCGGAGTTCATGTATCTGAGCGATCCAGCCCAGAAGCGCTGGATCCAGGAGCGGCTCGAGAGCAGCCGAGCCCGACCGAATTTCGATGCCGACAAGCGGCGGCGCATTCTGGAGCGACTGACTGCAGCCGAGGGGCTCGAAAAATACCTGCACACCAAGTATGTGGGCCAGAAACGATTTTCGCTTGAAGGCGGCGAGAGCTTCATCGCCTCGATGGACGAGGTGATCCAGCGTGGCGGCGAGCAGGGCATTCAGGAGTTCGTGATCGGCATGGCCCACCGGGGCCGGCTCAATGTTCTGGTCAATACCCTGGGCAAGATGCCCAAGGATCTGTTCGCCGAGTTTGAGGGGCAGCATGCCGACGACCTTCCCTCGGGGGATGTGAAGTATCACCAGGGCTTCTCGAGCGACGTCACAACGCCTGGCGGGCCGGTACACCTGTCACTCGCCTTCAATCCCTCTCACCTCGAGATCGTCAATCCGGTGGTCGAGGGCTCGGCCCGTGCGCGTCAGGACCGTCGCGGTGACCATGATGGCCTGCAGGTGCTCTCTGTGCTGGTCCATGGCGATGCAGCCTTCGCCGGCCAGGGGGTGGTCATGGAGACCCTCAACCTGGCCCAGACCCGGGGTTATGGCACCGGCGGGACGGTGCATCTCGTGATCAACAACCAGATCGGCTTTACCACTTCCGATCCGCGCGACAAGGGTTCGACCACGTATTGCACCGATGTGGTCAAGATGATCGAGGCGCCGGTGTTTCACGTGAATGGTGATGACCCGGAGGCGGTCGTCTTTGCCACGCGGCTGGCCATGGACTTCCGTGCCCAGTTCAAGAAGGATGTCGTGGTTGACATCGTGTGTTTCCGCAAGCTCGGCCACAACGAGCAGGACACGCCTGCGCTCACGCAGCCCCTGATGTACAAGAAGATCGGACAGCATCCGGGCACGCGCAAGCTTTACGCGGATCGGCTGGAGGCCGCTGGCGTGATTGCCAAGGGCGAAGGCGATGCCATGGTCAAGGCCTTCCGGGATGCCATGGACGCCGGGCGTCATACCCAGGACCCGGCGATCACCAACTTCAAGAGCAAGCTGGCCGCAGACTGGACTCAACTGCTGGGTCGCAAATGGACCGATGCGGCCGATACCGCAGTCCCCATCACCGAATTGCGCCGTCTTGCAGAGCGCATCACCACTGTGCCCGAGACGCTCAAGCCCCATCCTCTGGTGGAAAAGGTGCTTGCCGACCGCCGCGCCATGGGCAAGGGCGAGGCCATGCTTGATTGGGGCATGGGCGAGCATCTGGCCTTTGCCTCGCTGCTGGCTGCCGGCTATGCCGTCCGACTGTCCGGGCAGGACTCCGGGCGCGGCACCTTCACCCACCGGCATGCCGTGTTGCATGACCAGAACCGGGAGCGCTGGGATTCGGGGAGCTACATTCCGCTCGAGCATGTGGCAGACGATCAGGGTGCCTTCACGGTGATCGATTCGGTTCTTTCCGAGGAGGCCGTGCTGGGATTCGAGTATGGCTACGCCACGGCCGAACCCAATGCGCTGGTGATCTGGGAGGGTCAGTTTGGCGACTTCGTCAACGGCGCCCAGGTCGTGATCGACCAGTTCATTTCTTCAGGCGAGACCAAGTGGGGCAGAGCCTGTGGCCTGACCCTGATGCTGCCCCATGGTTATGAAGGTCAGGGCCCGGAGCATTCCTCCGCCCGCCTTGAGCGCTTCCTGCAGCTATGCGCCGAGAACAACATGCAGGTCTGCCAGCCGACCACTCCGGCGCAGATCTTCCATGTGTTGCGACGCCAGATGATCCGGCCGCTGCGCAAACCCCTGGTGATCATGACACCCAAGTCGCTGCTTCGAAACAAGGAAGCGGTGTCCCCGTTGCAGGATCTCGCCCGGGGCGGGTTTCAGACGGTGCTACCCGATGCCACCGACGGGCTCGATGCTGCCAAGGTGAAAAGGGTGGTGCTGTGCACCGGCAAGGTCTACTTCGACCTGCTGGCAGCGCGGCGCGAACGCGGTCTGAATGACGTGGCTCTCCTGCGCGTCGAGCAGCTCTATCCCTTCCCGCACAAGGCGCTCGAGTCCGAGTTGCGCAAATACCCAGGCGCAACGCATGTGGTGTGGTGCCAGGACGAACCCCAGAACCAGGGCGCCTGGTTCTTCGTGCAGCACCACATCCTTGATGCGCTCAAGGATGGGCAGCGGCTGACTTATGCCGGACGACCCGCCTCGGCCTCACCTGCCGTTGGCTATTACGACAAGCACTATGCCCAGCAGAAGGATCTGCTCAACGCAGCCCTGGGCGAGCTCCCGAAAACGAAATCCCGCAAGGCATCCTGAAAAATGGCTCTCATTGAAGTCAAGGTTCCGCAACTGTCAGAGTCGGTTGCGGAGGCCACCCTGTTGCAGTGGCACAAGAAACCCGGTGACGCGATCGAGCGTGACCAGAATCTGATCGACATCGAAACCGACAAGGTGGTCCTGGAACTGCCCGCCCCGGATACCGGGGTGATCACGCAGGTGCTCAAGGGCGACGGCGAAACCGTCGTGGCCGGTGAGGTCATTGCCATCATCGACACCGAGGCAAGTGCAGGTGCTGCGGCACCCGCTGCATCGCAAGGTGTGTCCGTGGCGTCCAGTCCAGCCCCGGCGTCTGCCGCTGCCATTCCCAATTCGGGGTCGGGCAGCGGTGTAGCCATGCCCTCCGCCGCCAAGATCCTGGCCGAGGCAGGCGTGTCCGCGAGCAGCGTGAGCGGTTCAGGTCGCGATGGGCGGATCACGAAGGCTGATGCGATGGCGGCCGCAGCGCGTCCGGCGCCTTCGACTGCCGCCGCTTCAGCGGCCCGTGCCTCCGCGCCGTCGATGCCCATTCCGACAGGCGTGCCAACCGCCAGTCTGCCTGCGGTCCCTGCGCCGATGGATCCCTCGAGGCTGATTGAGGGCCGACCCGAGCAGCGTGTGCCCATGTCACGCCTGCGTCAGCGCGTGGCCGAGCGTTTGCTGCAATCGCAGGCGACCAATGCGATCCTGAGCACCTTCAACGAGGTGAACATGCAGCCGGTCATGGATCTTCGCAAGAAGTACCAGGACCGCTTCGAGAAGGAACATGGCACCCGTCTGGGCTTCATGAGCTTCTTCGTGAAGGCTGCCGTACATGCGCTGAAGAAGTACCCGGTGGTCAACGCCTCGATCGACGGCAATGACATCGTGTATCACGGTTATTTCGACATCGGGGTCGCTGTGGGCTCGCCCCGGGGCCTGGTGGTTCCAGTGGTGCGCAATGCCGATCAGATGAATTTTGCGCAGATCGAGAACCAGATCGCCGAATATGGCAAGAAGGCGCAGGACGGAAAGATCGGGATCGAAGACCTCACGGGGGGTACTTTTTCGATCTCCAATGGCGGGGTCTTCGGATCGATGTTGTCCACGCCCATCATCAACCCGCCTCAGTCGGCAATTCTGGGCGTGCATGCCACGAAGGATCGACCCGTGGTCGAAAACGGTCAGATCGTCTTCCGGCCGATGAACTATCTGGCCCTGTCCTACGATCACAGGATCATTGATGGTCGCGAAGCGGTGCTGTTTCTCGTGGCCATCAAGGATGCACTCGAGGATCCCGCTCGCCTTCTTCTCGATCTCTAAGGAACGAACATGTCCAGGATTCAGTACGACGTGCTCGTGATCGGAGCGGGCCCGGCCGGATACATTGCGGCCATCCGGGCGGCCCAGCTGGGCCTGAAGGTGGCCTGTGCCGAAAAGTGGCTTGATCCGGAAGGTCGACCTGCCCTTGGAGGCACCTGTCTGAACGTGGGCTGCATTCCCTCCAAGGCATTGCTCGCCTCGAGCGAAAAATTCGAAGAGGCGCAGCACCATCTCGGCGAACACGGCATCAAGGTCGCGGGTGTCGCCGTCGATGTCGCCAAGATGCAGGCTCGCAAGAACGGCATCGTCAGCCGGATGACGAAAGGCATCGAGTTCCTGTTCAAGAAGAACAAGATCGAGTGGCTCAAGGGGCATGCCCGGTTTACGGGCGGCAAGCCGAATGCCTGGGAAGTGCTTGTCGAATCCGGTGACGGAGTTCAGGAAGTGTTGGCGTCTCGGGTGATCATTGCAACGGGTTCTCGGGCAAGACATCTTCCTGGAATTGCGGTCGACAATCGCCTGATCTGTGACAACGAAGGCGCGCTGGCTCTTGATGCCGTGCCTTCGCGCCTGGGCGTGATTGGTGCCGGCGTGATCGGCCTGGAGCTCGGATCGGTCTGGCGACGCCTTGGTGCCAGCGTGACCGTGCTGGAGGCCTTGCCGGGTTTTCTAGCCGCCTGTGACGACGGCCTGTCCAGGGAGGCTGCAAAGATCTTTCGCAAGCAGGGGCTCGAGATCCAGTTGGGCGTCAGGATCGGTCAGGTCGCCGCAGGAGCCGATTCGGTCAAGGTCGATTGGACCGATGCCGCCGGCAAGGCGCAGAGCATGGAGTTCGACCGGCTGATCGTCTCGGTCGGGCGTGTGCCCAACACACAAGGCCTTGGTCTTGAGGCGGTCGGGCTTGCCACCGACGAGCGGGGCTTCGTTCCTGTCGATGGACATTGCGCCACGAACCTTGAGGGCATCTACGCCATTGGCGATGTCGTTCGCGGTCCGATGCTTGCGCACAAAGGGGAGGAAGAGGGTGTGATGGTGGCCGAACTCATCGCCGGTCAGAAGCCTCACATCGACTACAACACCATTCCGTGGGTGATTTACACGGCCCCCGAAATTGCCTGGGTTGGTCAGACCGAACAGGCACTCAAGGCGGCCGGCCGGGCCTACAAGAGTGGTCAGTTTCCATTCATGGCCAATGGCCGGGCGCTGGGCATGCAGGCCGCCGATGGGTTCGTCAAGGTGCTTGCCGACGAAGCCACCGACGAGATCCTGGGCGTGCACATCATTGGGCACAACGCCAGTGATCTGATCGCAGAGGCAGTCGTGGCCATGGAATTCAAGGCCGCCAGCGAAGACATCGCCCGGATCTGCCATCCTCATCCATCCCTTTCTGAAGTGATGCGCGAAGCGGCGCTTGCCGTCGACAAGCGCGCGCTCAACATGTGAGCAGCCCTTCGATGATCGAGGCCTACCACGGGCAGCTGCAGGCCCGTGGCTATCAGGCCGATCAGGCGCAGCTCGCAGCGGTTGATCGGCTGCAGCGCATGGTCGATGAGACGGTCGCTTTCAAGGCGCGCCGCAGCAACCGGCTGAAAAAATGGCTGGACCGTTCCGAACCTCCCAAAGGCGTCTGGCTGTGGGGCGGGGTCGGCCGGGGCAAGAGCTTCCTGATGGACGTGTTCTTCGACACCGTACCCATGGTGCGCAAGACACGGCTTCATTTTCACGAGTTCATGCGGGGTGTGCACCGGGAGTTGCGCGAACTGCGCCAGGTGCAGGACCCGCTCGACGAGGTGGCCCGTCGGATTGCGTCCCGTTATCGGCTGATCTGCTTTGACGAGTTCCATGTGTCGGATGTCGCCGATGCGATGATCCTTGAGCGTTTGCTCAACGGCCTGTTCCGTAGCGGTGTCACCTTCGTGATGACATCCAACTACAGACCCGATGATCTGTATCCGGATGGTCTGCATCGCGAAGCCCTGTTGCCCGCGATCGCGCTGCTCAAAGCGAGGCTCGATGTCCTTGGCGTGGATGCGGGAATCGACTACCGGCGCCTTGAGGCAGAACAGGCCTATGCCTGGCGCTCGCCCTGTGATCAACAGGTGCTGAGCGAACTGAGCCAGGCCTTTGAGAGACTGGCAGGTGCGGTGGGGCAGGCCCGGATTCTGGAGATCGAGCACCGCCAGGTTCCTGCCTTGCGCTGTGCGGGCGAGGTGGTCTGGTTCGGATTTGACACGCTATGCGGCACACCGCGATCGCAGCTCGACTATCTTGAGATCGCCAGCCGGTTTCACACGGTGTTTCTGTCCGGTGTGCCTCGGATGAGTGCTGCCATGTCTTCAGAAGCACGACGCTTCACATGGCTTGTGGATGTGCTCTATGACCAGAAGGTCAAGCTGATGGTCTGTGCCGAGTGCCCTGCCGAGCAGCTCTACACCCAAGGCGCATTCGCCCATGAATTCACCCGGACCGTGAGTCGTCTGGTCGAGATGCAGTCGCGGGACTACCTGCTGGCGCCCCGCCGGGGCGTTGCGGATGGGGTGACCTGAATCTTGGCGCGCGTTTTCGCTCCTGTGATTGTCCTGAGTGTTTTGCTCGGGGGCTGCGCCAGTTCGCCCTGGACCGGGGCCGCACCTGCATTTGATCCGCTGACCGTCCTTCAGACACAGCAGCAGGTTGCGAACGGAACCGCTGAACAGGCACGCGAGGCTCTTCAGGCGGTGCGAGAGGCCAGGGTGCGGCTCGGCGCCGATCTCGTTCGCGAGAAGATCGGCTGTTATCAGCGAATTCTGGTTTCGGCTTGCCTTGAACGGGTTGCAGATCGGGAGCGCAAGCTTGACGATCGTCTCGACGGGATCGAGGTCCGTGCAAACCAGCGCCTGCGAGACCTCGCCTCCATCGAGCGCAGCGAAAGAGAGGCAAAGTCCATCGAGGAACGGCGAACGCAAGCGACCGAGCGCATGGCGAACGAGGCTCGAAACAGGGAGCGCTACGAGGAGCGTCAGAAGCAGGCCGAAGAGGCGCAGGCCGAGCGGAAGGCCCAGGCGCCTGAGCTGGCCCGGCGCGAGCAGGCGCAGCGGGAAAGGCAGCTGGAGCGTGAACGTGCGTTCGAGCAGCGGCAGAATTCGGCGCCGGTAAAGCCCGGGGCGCGTTGAAAGTCGAAGCCACCATGGGTGCTAGCTCTTTCGACCATCGATCCTGTGCGCCCGATACAGCGCGCCGTATCATTGCGCCATGAGCCTTGAGTCCGAACTTCTGCAGCGCATTTCCGATCTCGAAACGGAGCACCGGGCGCTCGATGAGCATCTCCAGGGTCTGTTGCAGGCGAGGGTGGCTGATCAGTTGATGCTGCAGCGACTGAAAAAGCGCAAGCTCGCACTCAAGGATGCGATCGTCGCGCTGCGTATGCAGCTCGAACCCGACGTCCCGGCCTGACGGGGTCTGTGTGTCGCCACCAGACCGGAGACTGCCGGATCCGTCGATGTTGATGCAGCAGGCCAGCGATGCACTCGCCTGCGATGGCCCCTTGCACCAGCACCTGTCAGGATTTCGTCCAAGGACCAGCCAGCAGGCGCTGGCCTCCAGCATTGCAGGCGCCCTGGCCCGGCGCGAGACGCTGATCGCCGAAGCAGGAACAGGGACCGGCAAGACCTTCGCCTACCTTGTTCCGCTGCTGCTCTCCGGAGCCCGTGCGCTCATCTCGACCGGCACGCGCCCTCTGCAGGACCAGCTCCATGAGAGAGACCTTCCCGCCGTGCGTGCGGCGCTTGGTATCGATCTGCATTGCGCGCTCCTCAAGGGCCGCGCCAACTATGTATGCCCGCACCACCTGGAGCGCAACCTCCAGGAAGGGCGTTTTCCAGATCCCGCCACAGGTCCTCAATTGCGCCGAATCGCGCTGTTCGCGCAGGGCAGCGCAACAGGGGACCGTGCTCAGTGCAGTGGCGTTTCTGAAG
>JBMSOD010000050.1:0-15892 GCA_049422085.1 Burkholderiaceae bacterium | reverse complement strand
GGATGATCTGTTGCAGCGGCTCGACCCGATTGCCCAGGCTTTCGCCGAACCCGCCGGGCTCCACGAAATCGCGCTGCATGTCGATGATGACCAGGGCGGCATGCTCGAAATCGAGCGTGAAATCGAAAGGGCGGGCGCGGACGGTCTTCATGCTGCCCTCGGCAGATCGGTGGCGTGAGGCCCGGTCCGGCCGTGAATGAGCCCGCTTGCATCCTGCGCCGCAGAAGCGCCGGCCATGAAGGCCCCGAGGGTCTGCTTGTCGGCCTCGGCAGCACTGCGCTCGAGCACGATGCGTCCCTCGCTGATCACCGCCACCCGGTCGGCCAGAAGCAGGATTTCGTCCAGGTCTTCGCTGATCAGCAACACAGCACATCCTTGCGCGGCTGCCGCACGCAGGCGTCGATGCACTTCTTCAGTAGCTGCAAAGTCCAGACCGAAACCCGGATTGCTCACCAGCAGCAGCCGAGCCTCCTGCACCAGCTCGCGCGAGAGCACGGCCCGCTGAATATTGCCGCCTGAGAGCGCCTGCATGGGCGCATCCAGTCCGGGCGTTTTGACACGGTACTGGGCCACCCGTTCCTGCGCAAAGTCGCGCAATCGGGCCCAGCGGATCCATCCCAGGCGCGACCAGGGGGCCTGATCAAAATCGCGCAGGGCCAGGTTCTCCATGACCGATAGGCCCGGGACACAGGCATTGAGCAAGGGCTCTTGCGGCAACGCGCGCACGCCCAGACGGCGATTCATGGCGCGCGAGCCGTCAAAGCGCTCGCCTGCAACCCGCACCTCGCCCGACAGATGGCGCCGCTGCCCCGTAAGCGCCTGAAGCAGTTCCTGCTGACCGTTGCCTGCCACGCCGGCAAGTCCGAGGATCTCGCCGGGGCACACCTCCAGGCTGAGTGCGTTGAGCGCACGCTGACCCCGGTCACCGAACACGGTGAGGTTTCGGACCTGAAGCACCGCAGGCGCTGTGCCCGAGGCATGACCTGCCATTGTCTGCTGATCCTGATCGGCTGCACGCTGAGCCTGCCCTGCTTCAGGCCGGCCCTGCTCGACATCCATCTGGCTCGATACGGCTGCCGTCCGACTCAC
Source organism: Burkholderiaceae bacterium (assembly GCA_049422085.1). Classification (GTDB taxonomy): domain Bacteria; phylum Pseudomonadota; class Gammaproteobacteria; order Burkholderiales; family Burkholderiaceae_E; genus UBA4615. The sequence goes on along the minus strand of JBMSOD010000050.1, from coordinate 14,803 downwards.
GCTATCTGCAGCGGCCGCATCGCCCACCATGGCCAGGGCCAGGGTCTCGGTCGGTGTGTCCTTGACGGCGGCGCTCAGCACCATGCGGCCGCGACGCAGAACCGTCACCTCGTCAGCATGGTCGTGAACCTCACGAAACTTGTGGGTGATCAGCAAAATGGAGCATTCGCCCTGGCGAGCGCGCGCGGCGAGCGTCGAGAGCACCTCATCGGCCTCCTGGGGCGTGAGCACCGAGGTCGGCTCATCCAGGATCAACAGGCGAGGCTTGAGCAGCAGTTGCTTGAGGATCTCGAGTTTCTGACGCTCCCCCGCCGACAGATCCACCGGATACGCATCCAGCGGCAGGGCAAAGGGCGCCTGCGCCATGAAGGCCTCGAGCTCGGCCCGCGCTGCGCGCCAGTCGATCCGCGCAGGCAACTGACCTCGGGCGAGCAGCAGGTTTTCAGCCACGGTCATGCCGGGAGCCACCGTGAAGTGCTGATAGACCATGCCGATGCCCAGCGCACGGGCCTCGCGGGGCGAGGCAATCACGGTTTCGCGCTGATCGATCATGAGCGCACCGGCATCCGGTCGGTGATAACCCGAAATGCACTTCACCAGCGTGCTCTTGCCGGCGCCGTTCTCGCCCAGCAGGGCATGAACCGTTCCGGGCGTGATCCGCATCGAGACCTCGTCGAGCGCGACGAAGTCACCGAAGCGTTTGCCCAGCCGAAAGGTCTCCAGGGTGAGTGCATTCATGGCGATCAGGGGCCGTCAGAGCCGGGCCAGGGTGTTCACGACCGCATCGGAATCGGCCACTGCACCAAACACGCCGCCCTGCATCGTGACCATCTTGAGCGCAGCGAGGTGGTTGCCAAGATCCGTGGCGCCGGTGCAGTCGCTGAGGACCACGCACTCGAAGCCGCGATCATTGGCCTCGCGCATGGTGGTGTGCACGCAGACATCGGTCGTGATGCCGGTGAGGATGAGGTTGCGAATGCCGCGGGTATGCAGCATGAGCTCCAGGTCGGTGGCGCAAAACGAGCCCTTGCCCGGCTTGTCGATGATGGGTTCGCCCGCAATGGGGGAGAGTTCCGGAATGATCTCCCAGCCGGGTTCACCGCGCACCAGGATGCGGCCGCAGGGCCCAGGGTCGCCAATGCCTGCGCCAATGCGCTGCGAACGCCAGCGTTTGTTGGCAGGCAGATCCGACAGATCGGGTCGGTGGCCTTCACGGGTATGGATCACATGCAGCCCCTTCGAGCGGGCTGCATCGAGCACCTTGCGGATGGGCTCGATCGGTGCCCGGGTCAGGGACAGGTCGTAACCCATCTTGTCCACATAGCCACCGATGCCGCAGAAGTCCGTCTGCATGTCGATGATGACCAGGGCGGTATTGGCAGCCCGCAGGTCCCCGTCATAGGGCCAGGGATAGGGGTCGGATTGAAGATGCAGGCTCATGAGGGATCGACTCCGCGTTGGGTCAGCAGATTGGGTTCCTGTCCGATGTAGCTGCGGGTGGGCGGCGCAAAGCCGCAGGAGCGGCCGTCGGTATGCACCACCTGGGCCTCCCAGGGCAGGCGAAAGCGCCCGTTCACCATGTCCTGCATGAACTGATAAGGGCAGTCCTGCGCGCCGCCCTGCACGGCCACATAGCCGCGGTGCCACAGCTGATAGGGATTGTTTTCAACGCCCCAGTGCGTACGCGCCTCGCGGATCAGATCGGCGCGAATCTCGGCACAGACGATCTCGTCGGCACGACCGCCGCCCTGCGCAATCACGCGGCCCTCGTGATCACACACCATCGCCTCGCCCATGGAGTCGAAGGTGCCGTCGCTGCCACACAGGCAGACGCTGGCCGTGGCCATCAGGTTCTGGAAGGCATTGGCCTGATTGGTGATCTGCCAGGCATGCCGGATCGGGGCGGTATACCCCGCGGTGCGGATCATCAGCTCGGCACCCTGATAGGCGCATTCACGCGCCATCTCGGGGAACATGCCGTCATGGCAGATGATCAATCCGATCTTCAGGCCACGCGGCCCTTCGATCACGGGAATGCCCATGTTGCCGGGCTCCCAGGGCTCCACCGGAATCCAGGGATGGAACTTGCGGTAGTAGAGCCTGAGCGTGCCGGTGTCGTCGATGATCAGGCCCGTGTTGTAGGGATTGCCTTTCGGGTTGCGCTCCATGATCGAAAAGCAGCCCCAGATCTGGTGAGCCTTGCAGGCTGCGGCAAAGGCCTGCACTTCAGGGCCGTCCAGATCCACCATGAGCTCATCGGCCGTGCTCATCGACAGGCCATGCAGCGCGTACTCCGGAAACACAGCGAGGTCCATCGCCGGATAGCTGCGGCGGGCCTTGCCCACCATGTCGACAATCCGCTGCGTCTGTTGTGCCAATTGCGCTGGCGTTTCCACGACAGGAAGCTGAAGCTGCACCAGGCCGACCACGACACCCGAGGGTGATTTGTTCAAACCTCCGAGTCCACTCATGACGCTTCAAAGTCCTTGCAAAAAGAGGGTTGGGAATTCGGTGATTCAGACGGGATCAAGAAATGATTCAGGGATGCCTGCGACTCATCGCTGCACCGAGAGCTCGCCCGGGGCGCCCCGCAGGCTCCGATGCGGCGAGCAGGTCATCACCAGAATGAGCAGGGTCAGCGCATAGGGCACCGCATTGAAGAGGTAGGTGTAGCCGGTCACACCCACCGACTGCAGGGCCGGGCCGAGTGCGCCTGCGCCGCCAAAAAGAAGTGCCGCCCAGAGGCAGGCCACCGGCCGCCAGCGCGCGAAGATCACCAGGGCCACTGCGATCAGGCCTTGGCCGCTGGAAAGGCTTTCGTTCCAGCTGCCTGGGTAGTACAGCGACAGGCAGGCGCCCCCCAGGCCCGCGATGGCGCCGCCCAGTGTGGTGGCCAGAATGCGGGTGCCCTGCACGGGCACGCCCATGGCGCGCGCTGCATCGGTGGAGTCGCCCACCAGGCGCAAGGTGAGCCCCCACCGGGTGTGGGCCAGCGCCCAGGCCATGAGTGCCGCGAGCAACACACCGACGGGAAAGAGCGGATTGATGCTGAGCGCGGCGCGAACCGCGGGCGCTTCACTCCAGTTGCCCAAGGCGATCGGCGCCAGCATGGGCGCCTGAGGCTGAATCAGCGGCTTGCCAAGAAAGAAGGCCAGCCCGAGTCCCAGCATCATGATGGCGATACCCATGGCCAGATCATTCACGCGGGTCAGGCTGCACAAAAGGCCATGGAGCAAGGCGAGCATCGCCCCGCTGACCGCGGCTGCGAGCACGCCAAGCCAGGGCGAGCCGGTGATCCAGGAGGCTCCGAAAGCCGCCATGGCAGAAAACACCAGAACGCCTTCGAGGCCGAGATTGATACGGCCGGCCTTTTCGGTGAGGCATTCACCCAGACTCACGAAGAGGAAGGGTGCCCCCACCCGGATCGCGCCCCCAAGCACGGCGATCAGTACAGAGATTGCGCCGTCCATCGATGCAAGGTCCATGCTTACGCCGCCCCCTGAGATGACACCGCAGACTTCCTGCTCGTGCTCTTGTCCGTTCGCGGCGCAAGCCAGGCCGGCCACTGCAAGCGGCCCCGCCAGGTTTCGGCGGCCAGCACCAGCACGAAGGCAAAGCCCAGCAAGACATGCACCGAGGCATCGGGCAGGCCCATGCGACGCTGCAGCATGCTGCCCGCCGCGCCGAAGCCCCCCAGCACAATGGCCACTGGGATGATGGCCAGAGGCTGATGCCGGGCCACGAAACTCACCAGAATGCCGGTGTAGCCCAAACCCGCAATGACCGAGGCATTCGCGGCGGTATGCACCGCGGCAACTTCAATACCCCCTGCCAGGCCGGCTGCGGCGCCGCCCAGGGCGCAAGCGGTGAGCACCAGAAGGCTCGATGGCAGGCCGATCAAACCCGCGGCTTTGGGGTTGCCGCCCACGATGCGGGTGGCGAAGCCATGCGTGGTGAAGGACAACCACAGAAACGCCGCCAGACAGGCGACCACGCCCCAGGCCAGGCCCCAGTGCACCTCCATGCCTCCGATGTTGCCGATACGGATGCTCTCGACCAGCGGCAGCGTGGAGGGCTTGTTCAGACTTGCGGGATCGCGCATCGGCCCTTCGACCAGATGCTTGAACAGATTGATCGCGAGGTAGGCGAGCAGCAGGCTGCTGATGGTCTCGTTGACCCCGCGCCACTGCCGCAGTGCACCCGCGATCGCAATCCACGCGGCACCTGCCAGCGCAGAGGCGATCAGAACCGCAATCGTGCCCACCCAGCCCTGCGGCAGAACCATCAGATATGGCAGGCCGGCACAGGCCAACGCACCTGCCACCAGCGCACCCTCTCCGCCAATGACCGTCAGGCCTGCCCGTGCGGGCAGGGCCACGCACAGCGCCGTGAGCATCAGCGGCGCCGCACGCTGGAGCGTGTTCTGCAAGGAAAAGGCGTCACCAAATGCGCCTTTAAACAAAAGCACCCAGGCCTGCACCGGGTCGCGCCCGGTACCGGCCACAAAGAGCCCGAACAGAAGCAGCGCGCCGGCCAGTGCAAGCACCGGCAAGAGCACCGCTTCCAGCAGACGCAGTGTTCGGGTCATGGGTGGCCTCGATACAGGAAGGGCGACTGACCCGGAGCCCGCAGCGCGAGCCCCGGGAGCAAGGATCAGACCTTGCCGATCACGCCTTCGACCAGGTAGTTCATCGACTCCAGCTCGACCGCGGTCTGCTTCAGGGTCGTGCCCTTGGCGATCACCACCTTGCCGGTGTTGTCCTTGAGCTCTCCAGCGAAGATGTCGAAGCTGCCCTTCATCATGCGGGCCTTGATGTCATCGGCCTGCTTGCGGGCCGCCTCAGGCACCATCGAGCCATACGCCGAGGTCTTGATGAAGCCCTCTTTCAGGCCACCGCGCACGAAGTTCGGATGGGGCTTGCCAGTACGGGCCGCGTCAACCAGGGTCGTGACCGCAGTGATCCAGTTCCACTCGGCGCCGGTGAGGTAGGCCTGGGGTGCGAGCTTGGACTGGTCAGCGTGATAGCCGCACACGAACTTGCCGCGGCGAGCCGCAGTCTCGACCACCACCTTGGGCGAATCGACGTGCATGGTGAAGACATCAACGCCCTGGTCGGCCAGGCTGTTGGTGGCCTCGGCTTCCTTGACCGGAAGGGCCCAGTCACCCGTGAAAATGACCGTAGTGGTGATCTTGGGATCGACCGAGCGGGCACCCATGGTGAAGGCATTGATGTTGCGCAGCACCTGGGGGATCGGCTTGGCCGCGATAAAGCCGAGCTTCTTGCTCTTGCTCATGTGGCCGGCAATCACGCCGTTGAGGTACTGGCCTTCATCGATGTAGCCGAAATAGCTGCCGGCATTGGTCGGATGCTTGCCGGCGGTCCAGAGGCCGCCGCAATGCGCAAAGCGCACCTTGGCGTTCTTGGGCGCCACCGACAGGATGTGCGGATCGAAGTAGCCAAACGAGGTAGGAAACAGCAGGGTTGCGCCGTCCTGCGAGATCATGCCCTGCATGCTCTTCTGAACCGCCTGAGTCTCGGGAACATTCTCTTCCTCGAGCACCTTCACGCCGGCCATCTTCTTCAGGGCAGCGGCGGACTCGGCATGGGCCTGGTTGTAACCAAAATCATCACGCGGGCCAACATAGATGAAGCCGACGGTGATGGGAGACTGCGCTGCTGCGAGGCCAGGCAAGCCGGCGGACAGCGTGGCTGCGCCGAGCGCAGCAGAACCTTGCACAAACTGACGACGATCGATACGAACCTGATTCATGACCTGCCTCTCGTTGAATTGAGCAGCCCCCGACCCGGGAGCGAATGTCCTTTTTTGAATACTCTGTTGTATTCAAGACGGCAGACCTGTCTTGCAAAGGGTGTGCCACCTCCAAATGGCATCTCCATCCCCAATGAATCAGAGCGGATCGCACCAGACCGAGATCTGGCTGGAATGCGCCGCACAAGTTCGGTGCAGACCAGTGCACCTTGGAAGAACGCCCGCCAGGATCAGCCGCTCGTGCATCCACTGCGCAAAGGCGCGGACATAGGGCTGTTCGGGCAGGCCCGGTCCACGAAACTCACCGAGGTTGTGGGTCATGCTGCCCGAGCCGACGATGGCGATGCCCCTGGCCCCGAGCGGCCGCAGGGCCTGTCCGAGCGCAAGGGCCGCAGCGGCATCGAGCGACAAGGGCAGCGATAGCTGCAGCACCGGCAGATCGGCCTGCGGCCGCAGATGCAGCAGGGGCACCAAGGCGCCATGATCCAGGCCACGATGCGCATCGAGGGTCACAGGCCAGCCCGCTTCGGTCCTGAGTCGTTTGATTCAAGGACCGTTGACACAGGGACTAATGAGCCGTTGACGATAGAACCGCATTCAGTTCGAATTCAGTTCTATATCGGCTCAAACGTCGTTCTCCAACCGAAACCCGATCCGTCGGAGATCTGACGTCCCTTCTGACCCGCCGCCTGCTCAGGAGCTGAGCGCAGCCGACGCTGACGCTTTGATGGACAGCGGGGTCGGCACCGGATGCAAGTGGCAGCTCACCTGGCCTCGCGCATCCTTCAGCACACCCGGCGCCACCTGTGAGCACTCCGCGCGCGCCTGCGCGCAGCGCGGATGAAAGGCACAGCCCGGGGGCGGATTGAGCGGGTCCGGAAACGCCAGCCCCAGGCCCGTGTCCGGAATGCCCAGGCCAGGCTCGGGCGTGAGCACCGAGGCAAGCAGCGCCTGCGCATAAGGATGGCGTGGCGCGCTGAAGAGCGACGCCGTGTCCGCCTGCTCCACGATCCTGCCCAGATACATCACGGCCACGCGGGTCGCGAGATGCTCCACTACGGCCAGGTTGTGGCTGATGAACACATAGGTCAGCCCAAAGTCGCGACGCAGCTCCAGCAGCAGATTCAGGATCTGCGCCTGCACGGACACATCCAGCGCCGAGGTGGGCTCGTCACACACCACGATCTGCGGGCGCATCACCAGCGCCCGGGCAATAGCCACCCGCTGGCGCTGACCGCCCGAAAGTTGGCCCGGCGTGTTTTCGGCATAGCGCGCAGGCAGGCCGACGCGTTCGAGCATCTCAAGGGCCATGCGCCTGCGCTCGGCCGGTGTGCCCATGCCATGCACCTCAAGGGGCAACATCACGATGGACACGATGCTGCGTCTGGGGTTGAGCGAAGAGTACGGGTCCTGGAAGACAGGCTGAATGCGACGTGACATCGCCTTGCGACCCAGGGCACCGATGTCCTGTCCTTCGAGCAGGATCTGGCCGCGCGTGGGGGGTGTGAGGCCCAGCAGCATGCGCGCGAGCGTCGATTTACCGCAGCCCGATTCGCCCACGATGCCCAGCACCTCGCCTGCATGCAGCTGCAGATCAATGCCATTGACGGCATGCAGGGTTCGGCGCGGCCTGAAGGCGCCCGCGCTCACGCTGAAACTGCGCGCGACATCACGCGCTTCGAGCAGCAGAGTCAATTGGAAGGCTCCAGCGGGGTCATCTCGAAGACTCAAGCAAGTTCATGTTGAGGGCTCCAGCACGCAACGCCAGCGATGTCCGGACGGCGTCTCGCGCAGCGCCACCGGCGCGGCGCACTGCGCCTGCGCATGAGCACAGCGCTCTCTAAAGCCACAGCCTTCAAAGGTGCCGATCAACGACGGCACCGTGCCCGGAATGTTGCCCAGCAGGGCGCCAGGCGCCGTGCGACCCGGCACTGGAATGCACTCGAGCAGACCGCGGGTGTAGGGATGCTTTGGCGCGCCGAAGACCTCAGCGGCGGTCCCTTCTTCAACCACTTCGCCCGCGTACATCACGGCCACCCGATGCGCGATGCGGGCCACCACCCCCAGATCATGGGTGATCAGCACCATGGCAATGCCCAGGTCGCGCTGCAGATCCGCCAGCAGACGCAGGATCTGCGCCTGGATGGTCACATCCAGCGCCGTACTGGGTTCATCGGCGATCAGCAGTTCGGGCCCGCACATGAGCGCCATGGCAATCATCACGCGCTGGCGAAGCCCGCCCGAGAGCTGATGGGGATACTGGCCCAGTCGCTCGGCCGCAGAGGCAATGCCCACCTTGCCCAGCAGTTCCACGGCACGCTCACGCGCCTGCGCTGCGCTGGCCTTGCGGTGATGGCGATACACCTCGGTGAGCTGCTCTCCGATCGTCCAGGCCGGATTGAGGGCGGTCATGGGCTCCTGAAAGATCATGGCCATGCGGTTGCCGCGCAGGGCATTCACCCGCCGCGCCGGGGCGGCCGCCAGATCCTCGCCCAGCAGGCGCAGGCCTGCCACCTGGCGCGTGGCCGCGCGTGGCAAGAGACCCATGATGGCCAGCGAGGTCATCGACTTGCCACAGCCCGATTCGCCGACGATGCACAGGGTTTCGCCGCGCCCCACCGTGAAGGACACCTCGCGCACGGCGTGAAGCGTGCCGCGCGGCGTGGCAATGTCCACGCTCATGCGATCGACTTCCAGCACGGCGCTCATGCCCGGCCCTCCGGTGCGAGCGCATCACGCAAGCCATCGCCCGCCAGGTTGATCGCAAAGATCAGCAGGGCCAGGGCCGTGCCCGGAATCGCGATCAGCCAGAACGAAAAGAACATGTAGGACTTGGCCTCGGAGATCATGAGGCCCCAGGACGGCAGCGGCGGCTGCACGCCCAGGCCCAGAAACGACAGCGCCGCCTCGAGCAGAATGGCGCTCGCCGCCTCAAGGGTGGCCACCACAATCAGCTGCGGCAGCACATTGGGCAGGATCTCGCCGAAGATCACCCGCGCTGTAGAGGCGCCGTTGGCCTGCGCCGCCGCCACGTAATCCAGCGAGCGTACCTGCTGCGTGGCACTGCGCATGACCACGGCAAAGCGGTCCCACTTGAGCAGACCCAGCACCAGGATCACCACCCAGAGCGAGCCGCCGATCAGGGCCACCGTGGCCAGCGCCACCAGAATCACAGGCAAGGCCAGGCGGGTGGTGACCATGAAACTCACCACCATGTCGATACGGCCGCCAAAGTAGCCCGCCAGCATGCCCATGGTGGTGCCGATCAGACCCGAGAGCAGCGCCACCGACAGCCCGATCAGCAGCGAAATGCGCGCGCCGTACATCAGACGCGAAAGATAGTCCCGGCCCAGCGGGTCGGTGCCTAGCGGATGGGCCCAGCTGCCGGCCTCGTACCAGACCGGCACCACCGTGCGTGCCTGCAGGTTTTGCTGATACGGGTCGTGCGGCGAGAGCCAGGGCGCGAGCAGTGCAATGGCTACGATCAGCAGAAGCAGGCCTGCGCCCACCACGAAGGCCTTGTTGGCAATCAAGCGCTTCATGCGTGGGCCTCAGGCAATGCGGATGCGCGGATCCAGCCACGCATTGACGATGTCGGCGGCCAGCGTCAGCACCACATAGATCACCGACAGCAGCAGCACGATGTTCTGCATCACCGGAAAATCCTTGTTGTTGATGCTCTGATAGGCCAGATAACCCAGACCATCGAGTGCAAAGAGGGTCTCAATGACCACCGAGCCGCCCAGCAAAAATCCCAGCTGCACGGCCGCCAGCGCCACCACCGGCACCACCGCATTGCGCAGCGCATGCTTGAAGATCACGCTGCCCGCAGGCAGGCCCTTTGCACGGGCCGTGCGGATGTAGTCAGACTCGAGCACCTCGATCATGCCGGCGCGGATGAGCCGCATGAAGGCCGGTGCAATGTAGTAGCCCAGGGCAATGGTCGGCATCACGAAATGCAGCCAGCTGCCGCTGCCCGAGACCGGAAGCCAACGCAGCCCGATCGCGAAGATCATGATGAGCAGCAGGGCAAAGAAAAAGTTGGGCAGGGCCTGACCGACCACCGCCGTGGCCAGACACAGGCGATCGATCAGACTGTTGCGCCACAGGGCGGCCATCACGCCCAAGGGGATGGAAATCAGCAGGGCCAACAGCAGCGAGGCCAGGCCCAGGATCAGCGTCGTGCCAAGCTTGGACAAAATGAGTGGCCCGGCGGCGGTCTTGAAGTAGATCGACTCTCCAAGATCGCCACGCAGCGTGCGCGAGAGCCAATCGGCATATTGCACCGGCAGCGGCCGGTCAAAGCCATAGGTCTTGCGCACCATTTCGATGTCTTCGGAGCGTGCGCCTTCTCCTGCGATCGCGATCGCAGGATCACCGGACAGACGCAGCAGTCCGAAAGCGATGATGGACACGGCCAGCGCCACCAGCAGCGCCAGCCCGAGCCGTTTCAGGATGTAGGCCGCCATCGGTGCTTACTTCCAGGACATCTCCCAGAAGCGAACCATTTCGTCCGGATAGGGCGTGAAGTTCAGCTCCTTGGCACCCACGTAGTACACCGGCAGCGACCACAACGGGATGGCATGAGCGCGCTCGGCAATCAGGCGCAGTGCGGTGCGGTAGGAGGTCTTGCGCACATTGGGATCGACCGAGTTGTCGCCCCGGTTAAGCGCATCGCGTACCTCGGCGTCGCGGGTGATGTCGTCGGCGCCGAAGGCGAAGTACACCGGCGTTGACGCCGACACATCATTGACCGAGAACGAGCCCCAGGTCTGATGCGACAGAGACGACTTGTTGGCACGCACCTGCTCGCGCATGGCGGCGTATTGCGAGAAGTTCAGCTTGGCGCGAATGCCCACCGCCTGCAGATTACCGATGATGGCCTCAGTCTGATTGCGCTCGCGATAGGCATGGATCTCGGTCTCAAAGCCGTTCGGGAAACCCGCTTCAGCGAGCAGTTTCCTGGCCAGGGCCGGGTCGTAGGCATAGCGCGGTGCGCCTTCGTCAGTGCAGCCAAACTGCGACGGAAAGCACACGGTATGAAGCACCCGCGAGCCTGCGCCCACGATGTTCTTGGTGATGGCCTCGCGATCAATCGCATGCAGGATGGCCTTGCGCACCCGGATGTCCTTGAACTGCGGCGCGGGCGCACCGTCGAGCGTGTTCATCTGCAGGAATACGATGCGCATGGTCTCGCCACTCACCACCTGCAGGTGGGGCACCTTGCCTGCCTGATCGGCCTGATCCTTGGCCACATTCATGATCAGGTCCATGCCGCCTGAGAGCACTTCGGCCATCTGGGTCTGACGGTCCGGAATGAAGCGCACTTCGAGCTTGCCGATCTTGGGCACGGACTTGGGCGAATCCTTGAAGTAGTCGGCATTGCGCTCGAGCAGGATGGACTTGCCCGGATCGTGACGCACCACCTTCCAGGGACCACTGCCGACGGGCTTGGCATTCATGCCGCGCGGGCCCGCCTCGGCGTAGTACTTGGCCGGATGGATCACGACCGGTCCGGCAAGATATTCAATCGCGGCCGGGAAGACTTTTTTCGTGGTGACTCGAACACGGTATTTGTCGAGCTTCTCGGCCTTTTCGATCCAGCTGACGTTTTGCTGGGTCACCACCTTGTTGGCCGGATTGGCCACGAAATTGAGCGTGTAGACCACCGAGTCGGCATCGAACTCCTCGCCGTTGTGGAACTTCACGCCCTGACGCAGTTCAAACTCGATGGTGCGGTCGTTGATCTGCTTCCAGCTGCGCGCCAGATTGCCGACGTACTCGTTGGTCTTGGGGTCGCGGTAGATCAGCGTGTCCCAGATCTGCGCGCCAAGAATCACGCCGATGCGCACATTGTTGAAGTAGGGATCGACGCTCTCGGGGGCCTGATCGTTGGCAAAACGCAGGGTGTCATCGCGCTTGCCGGCCAGTGCCGGCGAGGTGGACAGGACTGTCGCCGACATCAGGGCTGCGCCAAGCAGGCGTGCCGTTCTGGAATGAAAACGCAGCATTGGATTACTCTCCAGTTGAACAAGCTGAACCGCGTGCAAGTTATCACGCGGCAACACAAGGAGACCCCGATGCACCCTCACCGTCGTCGTCTGATCGGCGCCAGTGCCGCCACAGCCGGCCTGACCGCATGGCCTCTGAGCGCTTCCGCCCAGCAGGTGCCCTGGCCGTCCCGGCCGGTCACCCTGGTCTCGCCCTACAACCCGGGCGGCACCAATGACGTGCCTGCAAGGCTCTTTGGCGATGGCTTTGAAAAGCTGCTCGGCCAGCGCTTTCTGATTCGCAATCAACCGGGCGCGGCCGCGATCGTGGGCAGCAAGGCCGTGATGGCGGCCCCGCCCGATGGCTATACCCTGCTCTCGACCAACATCGGCGGCATGGTGGTTCAGGCCACCGCGAAAAAGCCGCCGCCCTACCATCCGCTCAAGGACTTCACGCCCATCGTGCAGTTCGTGCAAGGCGCGATCTTCATCGGGGTAAGGGCAGACCTGCCTGTGAAGGACGTGGGCGAGCTGATCGCGCTGGCCCGCAAGGAGCCAGGCAAGCTCACCTACAGCTCGGCGGGCAGCGGCTCGTTTGGCAACCTGATGGGCGAGTACTTCAAGATGCTCACCGGCACCGACATCCTGCATGTGCCGGGCAAGGGCAGCGCAAGCGCGGTGCTCGAGATGAAGGCGGGCCGTATCGATCTGATGCTCGACCCGATCGTGCTGCCGCAATCCACCGATGGCCGCATCCGCGTGCTGGCTGTGGCTGGCCGCGAGCGCACGGCCAGCGTGCCCAATATTCCCACCGTGCGCGAGGCCGGCGGGCCCGACATGGACCTGCAGGGCTGGTTCGGACTGTTCGGCCCCGCAGGCCTGCCCGCCGAAGTGGTAGGCAAGCTGGAGCAGGCCAGCCGCACCGTGATCGCCGACCCTGAAGTCCAGAAGAAGTTTCTTGCGCTGGGCATCAGTCCGGTGATGCTCGACACCGCAAGCTTCAGAACCCGAATCGAGGCGGACTACAAGCTGATCACCGAGATCATCACGCGCGCAAAACTCACCATCGACTGAGAAGACAGTGCTCGGCGTCAGCGCTTCTGGACATTTATCCGAGTGACTTGCGTGGGCTCAACGCCGATGGCGGCCCCCCCTGCTAGATTTTTCGATCGAGGGGGACGACGCGATGAGTTCATCACCTACGGGCCTGGCCCGCCTGGTCTCGCGTGAGCCGATCAAGGCACTCGCGGCTGCGCAACGCTTGCTTGACATTGCCGATGTCCGGATCCAGGGAGACCGACCCTGGGATCTGCAGATCCATCATCCCGATACTCTGGTGCGCATCCTGTCCCGGGGCAGCCTGGGCTTGGGCGAAAGCTACATGGACGGCTGGTGGGACTGCGACCAGCTCGATGAGTTTTTTGCCCGAGTCCTGCATGCGAAGCTCGACGAACAGGTCAGTGGTGCTCGCATGGCATGGCTGGCCCTTCGGGCAAGACTGTTCAATCTGCAGACCGAACGGCGGGCCTGGCAGGTGGGTCGTGAACACTACGATCTGGGCAACGAGCTTTTTGAGGGAATGCTCGATCCCTTCATGGCTTACAGCTGCGGCTATTGGGCCCAGGCCACCACTCTGGATGACGCTCAGGAAGCCAAGCTGGATCTGGTGTGTCGAAAGCTCGGGCTCAAGCCCGGCATGACCCTGCTCGACATCGGCTGCGGCTGGGGCAGCTTGATGCGGTTCGCGGCGAAACACTATGGCGTGCAGTGCACCGGGCTCACCATCTCGAGGGAGCAGGCCGACTGGGGCAAGGCGCGTGCTCGCGAATTGCCCGTGCAGTTCGAGTTGACCGACTATCGAAGCTTCAATACCCATGGCGAACAGCGTTTCGACCGCATAGCCTCCATTGGCATGTTCGAGCATGTCGGGCACAAGAACTACAGCGCCTACTTTGCCTGCGCCCGCCGCAGTCTGAGCGAAGATGGTCTATTCCTGCTGCACACCATAGGCAAGAACCGCTCAGGTGCAAGCATCGACCCATGGACAGAAAAATATATTTTTCCGAACGGTGCATTGCCTTCGGTGACCGAACTCGCCGAGGCGAGTGAACCCATGTTTGTCCTTGAGGACTGGCACAACTTTGGAGCCGACTATGACCGCACACTCATGGCCTGGCATGAGCGCTTCGAGGTTCTGTGGCCGTCACTCAAGGATCGCTACGGCGACCGCTTCGGACGCATGTGGCGCTACTACCTGTTGAGCTGCGCAGGCACGTTCAGGGCGCGCTCCAACCAGCTCTGGCAGGTGGTGCTGTCTCCGAGGGGCGTAGGCGGGGGTTATCGCCGCGTCAGCTGATCACTGCGGGCCATCTGCAGCTGATGCAGGGTGATCTTGCGCACCTCGATCTGGCTGGACTCAACATGCGAGCGCAAGAGCATGCGCACCGTATCGGCCCGGCCGGAGAGCACGGCCCGAAGGATTTTTCCGTGCTCATCATAGGTGGCTTCAATACGCTGACGCTGAGTGAAGTCGAGCCGGCGAATGACGCGGATGCGCTCCGAGATGTCGCGATGGACCCTCAGCATCTCGACATTGCCTGTCGCCTCGACCAGCGTTGAGTGAAAGTCTTCGTCGAGTCCGGCCACCACCTCGGCATCCTGGACCCGGCGAGCCTTGGCGGCCAGCCAGATCACCTGCAGACCTTTGAGCAGCTCTGCGCTGCGCTGCGCATCTCCGGAGATGCGTCCATCGCACAGTCGCTGCACTGCATCGGTTTCGAGCAGGATGCGCAGGTCATAGAGCTGATCGAAACGATGGAAGTCAAACGGCAGCACCCGCCAGCCATTGCGAAACAGCACCTCGACCTGGCCCTCCTGCTGCAGCCTGAAGAGGGCCTGACGCACCGGCGTGCGGGAGACCCCGAGTCGCTCGCATAACTCCAGCTCGGAAAAGCGGTCTCCGGGAACCAGTACAAAGCTGTTCAGATCGGCCTTGATCTGTTCATAGACCTCGTCAGCCAGCGAGACGCGCGGAGCAGGGG
>JBMSOD010000049.1:0-16108 GCA_049422085.1 Burkholderiaceae bacterium | reverse complement strand
CACCAAGTGGAATGATCCCGCCCTGACCGCCATCAACCCTGGTGTCCCATTGCCCTCGGCTGACATCCAGGTGGTCCGCCGAGCCGATGGCTCGGGAACCTCCTTCATCTTCACCAACTACCTCAGCAAGGTCAACGCCGACTGGAAAGCCAAGGTCGGTGAGGGTACAGCGGTGAACTGGCCGGTCGGCGCAGGCGGCAAGGGCAATGAAGGCGTGGCCGCTTTCGTGCAGCGCCTGCCAAACTCGATCGGCTATGTTGAATACGCCTACGTCAAGCGCAACAACATGACCTTTCTGCAGTTGCAGAATGCCGACGGCAAGTATGTGAGCCCTGACGATCTCACCTTCGCAGCGGCTGCAGCAGGTGCCGACTGGTTCAGCGTACCTGGCATGGGCGTGTCCATGGTCAATGCCAAGGGAGCCGACAGCTGGCCGATCAGTACGGCCTCCTTCATCCTGATGTACAAGGAGCCGGCAGACAAAACGGCCTCGTCCGAAGCGCTCAAATTCTTCGACTGGGCCTTCAAGAACGGCAAGGGGATGGCCGCCGAGCTCGACTATGTGCCGCTGCCGGACAACCTCGCCACCGCCATTCGCACGAAGGTGTGGTCGCAGATCAAGCGCTGACACACGCGGTCGGTCCACCGCCCATGAGGGCGATTCTGGCGGGCGGCGATGTCATTGAAGGATCCAATGGAGCAGCATGAATTCAGCGCAGACCACTCCGGCAACTGATCCGGTGCGCACGGGCGATCCGGCCGGGAGCGATTCGGCGCGCAGGATGCGGATTGCCCGTCGTCAGCGCGTGCAGGACGCGCTGTTCCATCGCCTGACCCAGGCCTTCTCCCTCATCGTGCTGCTCGCGCTGATCGGCATCATCGCTTCACTGGTGATCAATGCCTGGCCGACCTTCCGTAAGTTCGGGGCAGCCTTTCTGTGGACAGCCGAGTGGGACATCATCAACGAAGAATTCGGCGCGCTGATCGCGATTGTGGGCACGGTGCTCAGCGCGGGCATTGCGATGCTGATCGCTGTCCCTCTGGCCTTCGGCATCGCGCTCTTTCTCACAGAAACCTGCCCGGTCTGGCTTCGCAGGCCGCTGGGCATGGCGATCGAACTGCTGGCGGCGGTGCCGTCCATCATTTACGGCATGTTCGGCCTGTTCGTGTTCGCGCCGATCTTTGCGGACTGGATTCAGACGCCGCTCAAGGACCTTGCGGGCGGCATGCCGATCATTGGCGGACTGTTTGGCGGGGCGACCAACGGATTGGGCATTCTGGCGGCCGGCATCATCCTGGCCTTCATGGTGCTGCCCTTCGTGGCTGCGGTCATGCGCGATGTCTTCGAGATCGTGCCGCAGATCCTGCGCGAGTCGGCGTATGGCATGGGCTGCACGACCTTCGAGGTGGTGCGCAAGGTGGTGCTGCCCTACACGCAAAAGGGCGTGATCGGCGGCGTGATGCTGGGCCTGGGTCGGGCCCTGGGTGAGACCATGGCGGTCACCTTTGTGATCGGTAATGCCAATCGCATGCCAAGCTCGCTCTTTTCACCGGGCACCTCGATTGCGTCGACCCTGGCCAATGAGTTTGGCGAAGCCGCCGATTTTCATCTGTCGACCCTGTTTGCCCTGGGTCTGCTGCTCTTTCTCATTACCTTCATCGTGCTCGGGCTGGCCAAGGTCATGATCCTGCGCGCCGAAAAATCGAGGGGAGTCTGATGACCAATCTCGATCTCGACCTGTATCGGCGTCGAAAACTTTTCAACCAGATCGGGCTTACGCTGTCCATGGTCGCCATGGTGCTGGGCCTTGCAGTTTTGCTCTGGATTCTGGTGGTTCTCTTCAAGAACGGCCTGGCCTCAGTGGACTTCAGGCTCTTCACCCAGGACACGCCAGCGCCCGGAAGCGAGGGAGGGGGTCTGCGCAATGCGATCGTGGGCAGCCTCATGATGCTGGGCCTGACCGTGCTGGTCGCCACGCCGGTGGGCGTGCTGGCCGGGGTCTACCTCGCCGAATATGGCGATACCAGCAAGACGGCTTCGTTCACACGATTTGTGACCGACATCATGCTGTCGGCGCCCTCCATTGTGCTGGGCCTGTTCGTCTATGCCATTGCCGTGGCGTCGGTGGGTCACTTTTCAGGATTCGCGGGAAGTCTGGCGCTCTCGCTGATCGCAGTCCCCGTCATTGTCCGAACGACCGAGAACATGCTTCGCCTTGTGCCTGGCAGCCTTCGGGAGGCGGCCTTTGCCCTGGGGGCACCGCGCTGGAAGGTGGCCATCATGGTCACGCTGAGAGCAGCCCGAAGCGGCGTCATCACCGGATTGCTGCTGGCGGTGGCACGTATCAGTGGCGAGACGGCGCCTTTGTTGTTTACCGCTCTGAACAACCAGTTCTTCAACACCGACATGACTCAGCCCATGGCGAATCTGCCGGTGGTGATTTTCCAGTTCGCCATGAGCCCCTACGACAACTGGATCCGACTTGCCTGGGCGGGGGCGCTGCTGATCACCCTGACCGTCCTGTTGCTCAACATCCTGGCCCGGGTGCTGTTCCGAACCCGAAGCCAGGGCTGATTTCCGGGAAAGATTCCCATGTCCTCGACCATTTCCGTCAGTGCCGCGCTGCAGTCTCAGGCCGCAGCCACCCACCCGCCCGCCTCAGTCGCCGACATCGAGTGCGCCCTGCAGGTGCGCAATCTCGATTTCTATTACGGCAAGTTCCAGGGCCTCAAGAAGGTGAACCTGAACATTGCCCGAGGCAAGGTGACGGCCTTCATCGGCCCTTCCGGTTGCGGAAAGTCCACCCTTCTTCGCACCTTCAACAGGATGTTCGATCTTTATCCGGGTCAAAGGGCGGAGGGTGAGATCCTGCTCAACGGACAGAATATTCTTGCCAAGCAGCAGGATGTGAATCTGTTGCGCGCCAAGGTGGGCATGGTTTTTCAGAAGCCCACCCCGTTTCCGATGAGCATCTTTGACAACATCGCCTTTGGCGTGCGTCTGTATGAGCGCCTTGGTGCGCGCGACATGGCCGAGCGGGTGGAGTGGTCGCTGCGCAAGGCAGCCCTGTGGGATGAGGTCAAGGACAAACTCAATCAGAGCGGTCTGTCGCTCTCGGGCGGACAGCAGCAGCGCCTGTGCATTGCCCGAACGGTGGCGGTCAAGCCTGAAGTGCTCTTGCTTGACGAGCCCACCAGTGCGCTGGACCCGATCTCAACGGCGAAGGTGGAGGAACTGGTCAACGAACTCAAGTCCGACTACACCATCGCGATCGTGACCCACAACATGCAGCAGGCAGCGCGGATCTCCGACTACACTGCTTACATGTACCTGGGCGAACTGATCGAGTTCGGTGCAACCGACCAGATCTTCATCAAGCCCGCCAAAAAGGCGACCGAAGACTACATCACCGGCCGCTTCGGCTGATTGCGCATTGACTCACCGCCCAGCCTTGCAGCGGGGCCTTGCAGGACCAGGGAGCTGACCTCATGCCCGACCATACCAATCGACAGTTCGATACCGATATCGATGCCATGCGCAGCGCCTTCACCACCATGGGAGGCATGGTGGAGAGGCAGGTCATCCGCGCCATGGATGCGGTGCGTACCGGGGACCTTCAGATCGTCTCCCAGGTGCTGGCCGATGAGCGAGTGATCAATCAGCTGCATGTCGAATCGGACCTGCGCTGCAATCAGGTGATCGCCCGTCGGCAGCCGATCGCTGTGGATCTGCGCGAGATCATCGCCGTACTGCACAGCGTCAATGATCTCGAGCGCATTGGCGACGAGGCCAAGAAGATCGCCATGAAGGCGCGCGAGATCGCCGATCGCGGACTGCCAATCCCCTACGATGCGGTCGGCGAGATGGCGAAGATTGCGATCGACATGCTCCATGATGTGATCGGTGCGTTCATGCGTCAGGATGCTGTCGCAGCGACCGAGTTGCTCGCCCGCGACTTGCAGGTCGATGCGATGCGGGACCAGATCCATGCGCGGCTGGCCGAGCGGATGAGTCAGGATCCGACCAGCGTGCATCAGTCACTGGCACTGGTCTTCGTGGTCCAGTCGATCGAGCGCATCGGTGACCATGCCAAGAATCTGGCCGAATACACCATCAATGTGGTCTCGGGCGAAGACCCGAGGCATGGTGAGCGCTTCCGACCCGCTCAGGCAGCGTCGAACTGATCGGTTGGTCTGAAATCAGGCGGGTTGGGCCTCGTCCGGGCCCCGGGTTTGGTGGCGGACCGGTCTATGACCGATAATCGCGGTCCCGCTCGCCGGAGTGGTGGAACAGGTAGACGCGCCGGACTCAAAATCCGGTACCAGAAATGGTGTGCGGGTTCGAGTCCCGCCTCCGGCACCATCAAAGCACGCTGACCCGGGTTCTTGCTAAAACAAGACCAAAGCGGCTGCCCACGCCGGGCGTGCTCTGGATGTCGAGCCGGGCTCGGTGGCGCTGTGCCACATGTTTCACGATGGCCAGACCCAGGCCGGTCCCTCCGGTCTCGCGCGAGCGGCCACGATCCACCCGATAGAAACGTTCGGTCAGCCGGGGCAGATGCTCCGCAGAGATGCCGATTCCTGAGTCGCGGACCCACAGCAGTGCATCGGTGGGCGTGAGCGTGGCGCCTGCGATGATGCGGCCTCCCTCGGGCGTGTAGCGAACAGCATTGCTGAGCAGGTTACGCATGGCGCTCTCGATTTCGGTGAGGGCACCCGTGAGCGTGAACCCCTCCGGGATCTCGACCTCGATGGCATGACGGCCCGCCGAGACCACGCGCATGTCAGCGCACAGGCGCTCAAGGAGTGCAGGCACGGCGATCGGTTGCTCCTCCTGAGGCGCCGCGCCATGTTCCAGGCTGGCCAGGGTCAGCAGGTCCTCGACCAGCTGCTGCATGGTGGCCGATTGTCTTCGGACGGTGTTCAGGATCGTGCGGCGCTCCTCCAGGGGCAGATCGAGGTCGATGAGGGTCTCGATAAAACCACTGACCACGGTCAGCGGGGTTCGTATTTCGTGGGAGACATTAGCCACGAAATCGCGCCGCATCTGATCCAGGCGGTGCTGTTCAGTGGCATCTCGCGTCACCAGCAGGCGGGTGGCTTCATCGGCCTGCTCGATCTTGAGCAGAAAGGTCCGACCCGGCGCCGTGGGCAAGGTCAGACCGAGCGGCTCGGATGTCTTGCCGGATTGCAGCCAGTTCAGGAACTCGGGCTGACGAATGAAGTGATCGATGGGACGGTGACGACCAAAGATGCCATGCAGGGCCTGGGCCGATCGGTTGCTCCATTGAACATGATCGAAGCGGTCGAGCACGATGAGTCCATCGGGCAGGGTATCGACGGCGGCGTGCATGCGCTCGAGCTCGGCACTCATGTCGTTGCGTTCAACCGCAGCCTGCCGGGCTGCGCGGCTGATGCGATCAAAGGCGACCCCCCAGCTGCCGAATCCGGCTGGCAATTCGCGTTGCCGGGGCAGTGCGGCCCAGTCGGTGAGCCACTTCAGATGCAGGGTGTGCCAGGCAAGCAGCAGAGCGAGCCCGATTGCGACCGTCCAGGCCGCCGCCTGAGCCGTCATGAAAAACCCGATGAGTATTGCCAGCAAGGCGAGGGCCGCCAGCAAGGCCAGCGTGCGCAGGTAGACCACGGTCAGATGTCCTCTGGATGGGCGCTGAAATCGCTGCCCTTAGGAAATCATTGTGGCAGGAAGCGATAACCCCCACCACGGACCGTCTCGATCAGACGGTCATGGCCACTGGGCTGAAGCGCCAGCCGCAGACGACGGATATGTACGTCGACCGTGCGCTCTTCAATAAAGACCTGATCCCCCCAGACGCCGTCGAGCAGCCTGGCTCGGGAGAGCACGCGGTCGAGGTTACGCATCAGGAAATGCAGCAGACGGAATTCGGTGGGACCCATGCGCAGGACCTCGCCTTGCGCAATGACCCGGAAGGTCTCGGGCTCAAGGCGCAGGCCAGCCACCTCGATCGGAGCTTCGGCAGCTTCCGGCGAACTGCGACGCAGCAGGGCTTTGACCCGGGCAATGAGCTCGCGGGGTGAAAAGGGTTTGGTGATGTAGTCGTCTGCACCGGCATCGAAACCGCCGAGCTTGTCCGACTCGGTGGATCGCGCGGTGAGCATGATGATGGGCAGTTCGCGCGTTCTGGGGTCGGAGCGCAGCCGGCGGGCAAACTCGATGCCGCTCACATCGGGCAGCATCCAGTCGAGGAGCACCAGATCGGGAAGGCCGCGGTCAAGCTGGGCGCGCGCCGAGGCTGCATCCGAGGCGGTCTCGGGTCTGAAGCCCGCATGCCTGAGATTCAGCATCAGGAGGTCCTGGATAGCGGGTTCGTCTTCGACGATCAGAACACGGGGCTGCATGGTCACATTCGTTTCATGACTGAAGCCTTGATCATGTGACAGTCAGATGACCGGACCGTGACACACCTGCAGCGGTCCCGTGGCGGCTCAATCCCGTCAGGACGGAATCCATGCTCGCCTTCGCCGCCGGGTTTCAGCTGGTTCGGCCGTAACGGTCCTCAAAGCGCACGATGTCGTCTTCGCCCAGGTAGTCGCCGCACTGCACCTCGATCATCACCAGCTGCATCACCCCGGGGTTTTCGAGACGATGCCTGGAGCCGATCGGAATGTAGGTGGATTCATTGGCGGCGACCAGGAAGGTGCGTTCGTCGCAACTGACCCGCGCGGTGCCCGAAACGACGATCCAGTGTTCGCTGCGATGATGGTGCATCTGCAATGACAGCGACTGTCCCGGCCGTACCTCGATGCGCTTGATCTTGAAGCGGGGCCCTTCCTGCAGCACGGTGTAACTGCCCCAGGGCCGCGCGACCGTGCGATGCAGCCTGGCCGCCTCGTGACCACTCGATTTGAGCCGGGCGACGATTTCCTTGACCTGCTGACTGGCGTCCTTGCTGGCCACCAGCAGGGCATCGGGGGTATCCACCACCAGCAGGTTGTCCACCCCCACCGCTGCGACCAGACGGTCATCGCTCTGAACGTGGGTATTGTGGGCATTGATGAACAATGCATCGCCCTGGTGGGTATTGCCCTCGGGGTCGGCATCGAACTGCTCGGCCACGGCCTTCCAGGAGCCGATGTCGCTCCAGCCAAAGCGCGCGGGCAGCACCTGCACGTCGGGTGCGTGTTCCATCACGGCATAGTCGATCGACACATCACGGCAGGCTCCGAAGCTCGCGGCATCGAGCAGGATGCGGGTCGCGTTCGTGGCCGCAGCCCGGCTGACCTGCCAGCTCAGGCGGGCCTGAGTGGCGACATCGGGCGCATGGGTCTCGAGTGCGGTCAGAATCGCCTGGGCCTTGAAACAGAACATGCCGCTATTCCAGACAAAGTTGCCCGATGCGAGGAACTGGGCGGCCCGGGCAGCATCAGGTTTTTCGATGAAACGTCGAACAGGCCGGGCAGCATCCGCCGAGGCACCCTCGGTCACGGGCGCCATCTCGATATAGCCGAAGCCGGTTTCGGGAGCGGTGGGCTGAATGCCGAAGGTGACCAGGGCGCCACCGGCTGCGGCGCGTGCAGCATCACGGGCGCAGCGCTGAAAGGCCGTTTCGTCGGGGATCAGGTGGTCGGCCGGCAGGATCAGCAGGACCGCATCAGGATGCTGCTCGATCGCCCACAGCGCGGCCAGTGCAATCGCCGGGGCCGTGTTGCGACCCGCTGGCTCGAGAAGTTGCGTGCAGGTCAATTGCTTTGTGCCTGGCAGGCTTTCGAACTCTTCCTGGGTCCTGAACTGGTATTCCTGATTGGTCACGATGCCCAGTACACCGCCATCGGCCAGCGGCAGGCAGCGCTGCAGCGTGCGCTGCAGCAGGCTGAGTTCACCGCCCAGCCGCATGAAAGGCTTCGGGAAGGCCTCCCGGGAGACGGGCCACAGACGGCTTCCGGAACCTCCGGACAAAATGACGGGAATCAGCATGGATGAGGTCCTGCGGAACGTGGATGGCGAGGATTGTAGGTCTTGAGCCCGGTTGGTGTAGGCCCCGGCCTTCGCCGCGTGAACGCGCCGGCAGCGCTGCGATGTCTGGCACGGCTTGCCCGGCAAGGCCCCGGGTTATGCTGGCATTTTGCACCCAGACCGGACCATGAGCCCAGCCGACCCAGCCGACCCTTCCTCCGCAGGCTTGCCCCGGGCTTCTGAATCTGCCTCGACTTCGCTGCGGGGCAGACGCATCCTGGTGACGGGCGGAGCCGGCTACATCGGCTCGCATACCGTGCTCGAGTTGCTGGCCGAGGGTTGCGAGGTGGTGGTGCTTGACAGCCTGGTCAACGCGAGCGCAGTCGCGATTGAGCGGGTTCGCGAACTGTCAGGACATTCGCTGCCGCTGGTGGTGGGGGATGTCCGCGATGAGGAGTTGCTGCGAACCCTGTTCGATCAGCAAGCCGTGGATGCCGTGATTCACTTCGCCGGACTCAAGGCGGTGGGCGAATCGGTGATGCAGCCTCTGGGCTATTACGACGCCAACCTGTCGGGGGCAATCAGCCTGTTCAAGGCCATGCAAGCCGCGGGCGTGCATCGGCTGGTCTTCAGTTCGTCGGCGACGGTCTACGGCGACCCTGCCTCGGTCCCCATCAACGAACATGCGCCGACCGGTCCCACCAATCCCTACGGAAGGACCAAGTGGATGATCGAACATCTGCTTGGCGATCTCGCGGCAGCCGATCCGGCCTGGGCCATCGGCATCCTGCGGTATTTCAATCCGGTCGGAGCGCATCCCAGCGGAAGGATCGGTGAGGACCCCATGGGGACACCCAACAACCTGATGCCCTTCATCGCTCAGGTCGCAGTGGGTCGGCGGGAGGCGCTCCAGGTGTTCGGCGGGGACTGGCCGACGCCGGACGGCACCGGAGTGCGCGATTACATCCATGTAGTCGATCTGGCCCGTGGCCATGTCGCCGCCCTGCGTCGGGTCTTGGCCCAGCCAGGCGGCTGGACGGTCAACCTGGGCACAGGCCAGGGTCGGTCTGTGCTCGAGGTTCTGAAGGCGTTTGAACAGGCGAGCGGGCGCACCATTCCCTATCGGATCGTGGCGCGCCGGGCGGGCGACATTGCCGCCTGCTGGGCCGACCCGTCACTGGCAGAGCAACTCCTGGGCTGGCGTGCCGAGCGTGACCTCAAGGCCATGTGCGACGACGCCTGGCGCTGGCAGAGCAGCAATCCGCGCGGCTACGGGGATTGAGGCAGCCAGGCGGCCTGATCTGAGGCTGCGCCGGACAGTGGGGCCGGTTTACTCGATCTTCGCGCCCGACACCCGGACGGCCTGTTCGATCGCGGGTGCGCCGGCAGCCAGCAGTCGCGCGAACTCCTCGGGTGAGGCACTGGTTGCCACATCCATCCCCTGACTCGCGACCTTCTCCTTGACGCCCGGGCGGGCCATGGCCCGCACCGTGGCGGCATGCAGGGCACGCACGATGGACTGGGGTGCAGCGGCTGGCAGATAGAGCCCGAAGGAAAAGGTGGACTCATAACCGGGCAGACCGGCTTCGGCTGCTCCGGGAATCCCCGGGATGGCCGCACTGGCTTGAGGCGTGGTCACAGCCAGAGGCCGCATGCGGCCGGCCTTGATGAAGCCCATCACGGTGGGCGGTGTGGCGAACATCACCTGGGTATCGCCGGCAATGGTCGAGGTGGCGGCAGGGGCGCCACCCCTGAACTGGATGGTGGTGAACTGCACGCCGGCCACCGATTCGAACAGGGCAGAGGCCAGATGGGGCGTGGACCCGTTGCCCGACGCTGCACTGTTGAGCTTGCCGGGATTGGCCTTTGCATAGGCGATCAGTTCGCGCAGGTTGCGCACCGGCAGATCATTGTTCACGCAGATGATCATGGGCCCGACCGCCAGCTGGCAGACCGGAATGAAGTCCTTTTTGCTGTCATAGCCGAGCTTGCGATAGAGCGCGTTGGTCAGCGCCATCGGGCCGGCATTGAGCACCGTGTAACCATCGGGTGCAGCCTTGGCGACCAGTTCGTTGGCGATGGTGCCGCCCGCACCCGGTTTGTTTTCGGGGATGACCGTGACATTGAGTTCACGCGCAAGTTCGTCTGCCGCAGTTCGGGTGGTGAAGTCGCCTGAGCCGCCGGGCGGGTAACCCACCACCAGTCGCAGCGGTTTGTTGGGCCAGTCTGCCGATTGTGCGCGCACCGCAGGGCTCAGACCGGCGGTACCGGCCAGGGTCAGTCCTGCGCCAAGGGCGCGCATGCTGTTTCGTCGATGAGGGTGATTCATGGTCACGGTCTCCTTGTCCCTTGAATGCGTTTGTACCCGACGCAAGGCGTGTGTACTCAACGGCCCTTGAAATCAGGCATGCGTTTTTCCATGAAGGCGGTCCGGCCTTCCTTGTAGTCACCACTGTTGAAGCAGTCCTGCACCATGCGCAGGGCGCGCTCCGGGTCTCGCTGGTCCGGGTCACTGATGGCTTCCCGGATGGCGAATTTCGCAGCGGCCAGCGTCAATGGTGCGTTCTCGGCCACCATCTGCACATAGGCCTGGACGGCGGCGTCGAACTGCGCCACAGGATGCACCTGCGAAACGAAGCCGATGCGCTGCGCCTCAGCTGCACCGAACTTGCGCGCCGACAAAAAGAGATCGGCGGTATTGGCTGCGCCGATCATGGACACGAAGCGGCGAACACCTGAGGGGCTGTAGCCCAGGCCCATGCGGCCCGCTGGCATGCGGAAGATCGTGTCTTCCGAGCAGATCCGGACATCACAGGACGCCGCCAGGCCCAGGCCGCCGCCGATGCAGATGCCACGAATGGCAGCAATCACGGGCTTGCTGCACTGGGTGGGGGCGCCATAGCCGGCATTGACCGCCTTTTCGTACTCGGCCTGGGCATCGGCATTGGCCCGCATCGACTCGAATTGCGAGATGTCAGCGCCCGAAACGAAGGACTTTTCGCCTTCGCCACGCAGCACGATCACGCGCACCGTGGGGTCGGCATCTGCCTGCTGAATGCCCGCAGCAAGCTGGTTCCACATGTCACGGCTCATGGCATTCATTCGCGCCGGATTGGAGATCAGCAGGGTGGTGACTGCGCCTTCACGGCGGGTAAGGATTTCAGGCATGGTGGGCTAGGAATATCGGTCGGTGGGGAATCAGTTGCTGAACAGTCTGTGAACAGTGATTGAGTACAGATTGAGCAGTGATTGAGCAGTGATTAAGCAGTGATTGAGCGATGCTGGAGCAGTCGTTTGGTCTGCGACGGAGGATTTACAGCACGACGCCTTTCTCGCGCAATTGGGCAAGGTCCGCGGCCGACACACCCAGCTCGGTCAGTACTTCGTCGGTGTGCTGACCGCGCTCGGGCGTGGCACTGACCACCGCAGCGGGCGTGCGCGACAGACGGATCGGCGGCGCCAGCACCTGTTGCACACCCAGGGTTGGATGCGTCACCGGTGTTGCCGCCTGCAGATGCCGGACCTGCGGATCAGCGAAGACCGCGTCCATGCGATGGATCGGCCCGCAAGGCACGCCTGCGGCATTGAGCACCTCGACCCACTCCTCACTGTTGCGGCCTGAGAGGGCTGCATCGATACGTTCGGCCAGGGCCTTGCGATTCCGCGAGCGGCCCTCGGCCGTGGTGAAGCGCGCATCGTCGATCAGGCCCGGCTCGCCGATGGCCTCGCACAGCCGCTTCCAGATCGCGGTGCCGGATGCGGCGACATTGATGAAACCATCGGCCGTTCGGTAGGCCGAGGTGGGCATGCTGGTGGGATGGTCATTGCCAACCTGCGGCGGAACATCGCCCGCGATGGTGTAGCGCGCTGCCTGAAAGTCGAGCAGCGTGATGCCGGCCTGCAGCAGATTGCTCTGCACCCACTGGCCCTGCCCGGTACGCTCCCGCTCCTGCAGGGCAGTCATGATGCCCAGCGCGGCGAGCAGGCCGGCAGTGACATCGGCCACGGCTGCTCCGGCACGCAGCGGCCCCTGATCGGGAAATCCGGTGACGGACATCAAGCCGCACAGGCCCTGGGCGATCTGATCAAAGCCCGGGCGGTCGCGGTAGGGACCGTCCTGGCCAAAGCCCGAAATGCTGGCCAGGATGATCCGCGGGTTGACTGCCTTCAGCGAGGCATAGTCGATCCCCAGCCTGTCCTTGACATCGGGCCGGTAGTTTTCGATGACCACATCGGCGGTTTCAACAAGCTTGCGAAACAGTGAGATGCCCTCGGGCGCCTTCAGGTCCAGTGTGATCGAGCGCTTGTTTCGGTGCAGGTTCTGGAAGTCGGGCCCTTCGCGCGCGCCACCCAGATCTTCCTCGCCGGTGGTTTCGATCTTGATGACATCGGCGCCAAAGTCGGCGAAATGACGGGCGCAGACCGGGCCGGCGCGTACCCGGGTCAGGTCGAGCACGCGCAGGGATGACAGGGCGGAAGATGCCTGGATACGGGCCATGGTCTCCTCGGATGGGGCGCGGGTCAGCGCGAGAGGCTGAAGAACTCCCTGCGCCCTTTCATGAGGGCCACATGATGCACCAGGAGTTCGAAATCCTCGTCGCGATCCACGGGATTCAGATGTTCGGTGTTGACGATGAGGACCGGCGCACCGTCGTAGTGATGGAAAAAGCGGCTGTAGGCATCAGCCAGGGCACGAAGATAGTCCTCCGAAATCCCTGACTCCATCGGGATGCCTCGCCGCTGCACCCGCTCGACCAGCGTGTCGGGCGTGGCCTGCAGGTAGATGACCAGATCGGGCTGGGGGGCCTGCGGCTGCAGATGCTCGAAGATCTGCTGATAAAGCGCGAGTTCGTCATCCGACAGGGTCAGACGGGCAAACAGCCCGTCTTTTTCGAGCAGGAAGTCACTCACCGCCGATTGCGAGAACAGGTCGCGCTGCGCGATCTCACGCAGTTGCCCAATCCGCTGGAACAGAAAGGAGAGCTGGGTGGCCATCGCATAGCGTGCGCTGTCCTTGTAAAAACGCTCCAGAAACGGATTCGCCTGCGGCTCTTCAAGCACCAGTTGCGCATCGAAGCGCTCGCTCAGCCTTCGGGCGAGTGAGGTCTTGCCCGCACCGATCGGGCCTTCCACCACGATGTGGCGCCATCGTTCGAAGGGATTGGCCTTGCCAGGATTCATGACGGCCTCAATGCGGAGCAGGTCTGGTGTTGCAGGGCATCCAACAGGTCACGTGCGCGACCGTGCGAAGGAATCTCGAGGTCGGGCGCCAGTTCGAGCAGGGGGGCCAGCACGAAGGCGCGCAGGTGCATGCGTGGATGGGGCAATTGCAACATCGGGGTGTCGCGGTGTTCGTTCCCGAACATCAGCAGGTCCAGGTCCAGGGTGCGGGGCGCATTCGGGTAAGGGCGCTCGCGGCCAAAGCGGGCTTCGATCGCCTGCAGGTGCTCAAGCAGCGCAATGCTGTCCAAGCGGGTTTCGAGCAGGGTCACGGCATTCAGGAATTCCGGACCATGGGCCTGGACGGGTGCGCTGCGCCAAAGTCTGGAGCGGGCAACCAGTCGGCTGAGGGGCACTTGGCGCAGGGCGTCGATGGCCCTCTCAAGCGTGACCTGCCGCGCACCCAGGTTGGCCCCCAGGCCGATCCAGGCCCGCACCGGGTCGCGCCGCCGCCCTTGGGTGGTGGCCGGTTCTGCCGCCTCAGGCAGTGGTTTCGGCATCGTCTGCCCGGGGTTTGCGGCTGCCGCTGCGCCTGCGACGGCGGCGTGTTCCCGCCCCGCGGCCCTCGGCCGGGGCGCGGGCCAGCAGGGCCTCCCGGGCCTGGGGATCGGACTCAACGAAGGCCTGCCACCATTCGCCGATCTCGGCCGGCAATTCACCCGCCTGCACCCGCAGGAGCATGAAGTCGTAGCCCGCCCGAAAGCGCAGGTGTTCCAGCACACGAACCGCACTGCGGCCGGTACGTTCGAAGCGGGGCTGCAGCCCCCAGATCTCGCGCATGTCGGCAATGAACCTGCGCTGGATGGCGAGTTTTTCTGCCTGCTCATCCAGCACGGTATCCATGGCCTGCATCAGGGCGGGTATGGTGTGCTCACCCGCCTGCCTTCGAGCCTGCCAGCGGTCTGCCACACGCTGCCAGAGCAGCGCTGCGAACAGAAAGCCGGGCGAAATGGACTTGCCTGCACGGACCCGTTCGTCGGTCTGAGCCAGAGCGAGCTCCACAAAGCGCTCGCCATGGGGCTGCTCGAGGATGACATCGAGCAGTGGCAGCACGCCATGATGCAGGCCTTCTTCCCGCAAGCGGCGCAGGCAGGCCATGGCATGGCCCGACTCGAGCAGCTTGAGCATTTCGTCGAACAGGCGTGCCGAGGGCACGTTTTCAAGCAGATCGGCCAGCCCGCGAATGGGTGCGAGGGTGGCCGGATCGACATTGAAGCCCAGCTTGGAGGCAAATCGGACGGTGCGCAGCATCCGCACCGGATCTTCGCGGTAGCGGGTGGCCGGATCGCCAATCATGCGCAGTACCCTGGCACGCAGATCCTGCACACCGCCGAGCTCGTCGATCACGACATCGGCGATCGGGTCGTAATACAGGGCGTTGACCGTGAAATCTCGACGCAGGGCATCGTCATGCTGGGTGCCGTAGACATTGTCGCGAAGCACACGGCCGTGCTCATCGGTTTCGGCATCGGTCTGCAGGGCCCGAAAGGTCGAGGTTTCGATGGTTTCCCGGCCAAACATCACATGCACGATCTTGAAGCGGCGGCCAATGATGCGGGCGCGCCGGAACAGGGCCTGAACCTCCTCGGGAGTGGCGTCGGTGGCGACATCGAAGTCCTTGGGCTGCAGCCCGAGCAGCGAGTCGCGAACACCCCCACCGACCACGAAAGCCTTGAATCCGCCACGCTGAAGGATCTCGCAGGTCCGGATCGCTGCCTGCGAGATCTGTTCTCGCCGGATGCCCAGTTCGGCGCCCTTCCAGGTGCGTGGTTGCGGCGCACTCGGTGCGGCGGCGCCGCCCGCAAACAGCCGCTTGAAGAACGCCAGGATCATTCGGGAAATCCTGCGGACGGCGTCTCAATGCGCATCTGAGAACAGTCGAAGAATCTTCCAGCCGCGCTGCCCGGCCAGACCGGCCAGGCGCTCGTCAGGGTTGGTGGCCACAGGATGCGTGACCTTCTCAAGGAGGGGCAGGTCATTCATGGAGTCGCTATAGAACCAGGACTGTTTGAAACCATCGAACTGGTGCCCCAGGGCCTTCAACCATTGCTCCGTACGTGACACCTTGCCCTCGCGGAAAGAGGGGGTGCCATGGGGTTTGCCGGTGAATTCCCCGTTGATTTCCTCGATACCGGTGGCAATCAGGTGATCAATGCCGAAGGCCCTGGCGATGGGTGCGGTGACGAAGGCGTTGGTGGCCGTGACCAGCGCGATCAGGTCTCCCTGGTTGCGGTGCTGATCGACCAGTTCGCGCGCCTGAGGTGCGATCCTGGGCGAGATGACATCACGCATGTATTGCTGATGCCATGCGTCAAGCTGACTGCGGGGGTGGGCCCCCAGCGGGGCCAGCTGGAAACGCAGAAACTCGAAAATGTCGAGGGTGCCCTGCTTGTACTGCGCGAAAAAACGCTCGTTCTCGCGTTCGTAGTGGTCGCCGTCGAGCACGCCCTGACGGATGAGGAAACGGGCCCACTCATAGTCGCTGTCAATGGGCAGCAGGGTGTAGTCGAGGTCGAACAGTGCGAGATTCATGACCGGCGGATTCTACGTCAGAGCTGGCCGCGTGCATCGCGCTCGAACTCCCTGAGCAGGGGCAGTGTCAGGGCGCGATGGCGGGCCAGGGCGTAGCGGTCGAGTGCGTCGACCAGGCCACGCAGCTTGCCGAGGTTGCGCGGCGCATGGGTGAGCAGCCACGGAATGAACTCGGCACTGGTACTCAGGCCCCGTTCTTTCAGGGTGAGGGTCAGGGCTGCGGCGATGTCGTTTTCGGCAAGCGGTTGAAGCTGGATCACCAGGCCGTGACCCAGACGGGTGGCCAGTTCGGGCATCAGCGCCAGACGACCCGGCGGCTGCTCGCCGGTTGCTGCAAAGACACCTCCGGGATGCGCCATGACCGCATTGAACAGATGAAAGGCTGCTTCCTGGCGCTCGCCATCAAATTGTTCAACATCATCG
>JBMSOD010000048.1:0-16123 GCA_049422085.1 Burkholderiaceae bacterium | reverse complement strand
GCTCGCGCCGGTCGCTGGCCCAGCTCATCACGGCGCTTGAAAATGGTCGTGCACCGGGCGGTCTCGATGCAGCGGGTTTCGATGCGCTGCGTGCCGAGCTGCACCGTCGCGCCGATGCCATCAAGACACCGGCGCTCGGCATCACCGGCACCGGCGGCGCAGGCAAGTCCAGCCTCACCGACGAACTGGTGCGACGCCTGCGTCTTGATCAGGCCGATGCCTTGCGCCTGGCCATCATTTCGGTCGACCCCACCCGTAGAAAGTCGGGCGGTGCGTTGCTCGGTGATCGCATCCGCATGAATGCGATCGACCATCCCAACATCTTCATGCGTTCGCTCGCCACGCGCGATGCGGGCAGCGAAATCAGCCAGGCGTTGCCCGACGTGATCGCCGCCTGCCGTGTGGCCGGATTTGACCTGATCGTGGTCGAAACCTCGGGCATCGGTCAGGGCGACGCGGCCATCGTGCCGCTGGTGGACACCACGCTCTATGTGATGACGCCGGAGTTCGGTGCCGCGAGTCAGCTCGAGAAGATCGACATGCTCGACTTCGCCGAATTCGTGGCGATCAACAAGTTCGACCGCAAGGGCGCCATGGATGCGCTGCGCGATGTAAGCAAGCAGGTGCAGCGCAACCGCGAACTCTGGAGCACGCCAACCGATCGCATGCCGGTCTTCGGAACACAGGCGTCCCGGTTCAATGACGACGGCGTCACGGCCCTGTATCAGGGCATGCTGCCGCGGCTGATCGAGCTCGGCTTGCAGTTGCCCTTGCCTGAGGGTCGCCTGCCCAGGGCCAGCTCGCGTCATTCGAGCGCCCAGACGGTGATCGTGCCGCCTGCGCGCAGCCGCTATCTCGCCGAGATTTCAGACACCGTGCGCGGCTACAAGAAGCGCGCCCGCGCCCAGGCCCGTCTGGCGCGCGAACTGCAGCAGCTGCGCGAGACGGCCCGCATGCTGCATGAAGACGATGCCAGCCGCAACGGCGCGCGCGATACCGTGCTGGCGCTGGCCCAGCGTCGCGAGGCCGGGCTCGATGGCAGCGCCCGCGCCCTGATCGAGGGCTGGCCTGCACTCAAGGACGCTTATTCGGGCGACGAATTCGTGGTGAAGGTGCGCGATCGCGAGCTGCGCACCAAGATCACCAGCACCTCGCTTTCGGGCACGCGTATCCGCAAGGTGGTGTTGCCCGACTATGAGGACCACGGCGAGCTGCTCAAGTGGCTGCTGCTCGAAAATGTGCCGGGCTCCTTTCCGTACACCGCGGGTGTGTTTGCCTTCAAGCGTGAAGGCGAATACCCGACCCGCATGTTCGCAGGCGAGGGCGATGCCTTTCGGACCAACCGGCGCTTCAAGCTGCTCTCCGAGGGCATGCCCGCCAAGCGCCTGTCCACCGCCTTCGACAGCGTCACGCTCTATGGCAACGACCCCGATGAACGCCCGGATATCTACGGCAAGGTGGGCAATTCGGGCGTGAGCATTGCCACGCTCGAAGACATGAAGGTGCTGTATTCGGGCTTTGATCTGTGCGATCCGGCCACCAGCGTGTCCATGACCATCAATGGCCCGGCCCCCACGATTCTGGCCATGTTCATGAACACCGCCATCGATCAGCAGGTGGCGCGCTTTGCCGACAAGAACGGCCGCTCACCCGATGCACAGGAGATGGCGCAGCTGCGTGCCTGGACCCTGGCCAATGTGCGCGGCACGGTGCAGGCCGACATCCTGAAGGAAGACCAGGGGCAGAACACCTGCATCTTTTCGACCGAATTCAGCCTCAAGGTCATGGGCGACATCGCGGCCTATTTCGTTGAGCATGATGTGCGCAATTTCTATTCGGTCTCGATCAGCGGCTATCACATTGCCGAGGCTGGAGCCAATCCGATCAGCCAGCTGGCCTTCACGCTGTCCAACGGCTTTACCTTCGTCGAGGCCTACCTCGCCCGCGGCATGAAGATCGACGACTTCGCGCCGAATCTGAGCTTTTTCTTCTCCAACGGCATGGACCCGGAATACACCGTGCTCGGTCGGGTGGCCCGCCGGATCTGGGCCGTGGCCATGAAGGAAAAATACGGAGCCAACGAACGCAGTCAGAAGCTCAAGTACCACTGTCAGACCAGCGGTCGCAGCCTGCATGCGCAGGAGATCCAGTTCAACGACATCCGCACCACGCTGCAGGCCCTGATTGCCACCTACGACAACGCCAACAGCCTGCATACCAACGCCTTCGATGAGGCGATCACCACGCCCACCGAGGACAGCGTGCGACGCGCCATGGCCATTCAGCTGATCATCAATCGCGAATGGGGCCTGGCCAAGAACGAGAACCCCAATCAGGGCAGCTTCGTGATCGACGAGCTGACCGAGCTGGTTGAAGAGGCCGTGCTGGCCGAGTTCGAGCGCATTGCCGAACGCGGCGGCGTGCTCGGGGCCATGGAGACCGGCTATCAGCGTGGACGCATCCAGGATGAGTCCATGCACTACGAGCATCTGAAGCACACCGGCGAGCTACCCATCATCGGCGTCAACACCTTCCGCAATCCTCATGGCGACCCGATCCCCGAAAAGCTCGAGCTCGCCCGCTCCACCGACGAGGAAAAGCGCTCTCAGCTCGATCGCCTGCGGGGCTTCCATGCGGCCAATGCGGGCCAGAGCGAAGCTCTGCTCGAACGCCTGCGCCGCGCGGTCATCGAGGAGGCCAATGTCTTTGCCGTGCTGATGGAGGCGGTGCGTGTGTGTTCGCTTGGTCAGATCACACGCACCCTGTTCGAGGTTGGCGGTCAGTACCGCCGCAACATGTACCGGCGCGACTGCGAACGAAAGGCTGGCTGCGCGCGCCGGCCGGCGCCAGGCGCCGGTCGGGTGAAGGGACTGTCCGGCCGCAAGGGCAGGCTTACTTGCCCTGGTCGGCCTTGATGTTGAAGTCGTCCGACATCTTGCGCCACTTGGCCTGCTCACCTCGTACGAAGTTGCCGAACTCGGCCGGCTTGAAGACTTCGTAGTACCCGCCCACCGATGTGCGCCACTCGGTCATTTCAGGCAGGGCCATGGCCTTGATCGCTTCGGCATTGAAACGATCAACCGCCTCTTTGGGCACATTGGCCGGCATGAAGAACCCGGCAAAGCTCGGCATCTCCATGTTCGGGAATCCGGCCTCTGCGAAGCTGGGTGCGTTCGGGAACTTGGGCATGCGGATGGGCGCGAAGGCGGCCAGCACCGTCAGTCGACCGGGTCCGGTGAAGGGCTCGAGTTCGGCCGTATAACCCACCGATACCTGGATATTGCCCGCAGCCGCATCCATCAGTGCGGCTGATCCACCCTTGTAGGGCACCATGCGCATCTTGATGCCAAGTGCCCGTTCGACCATGGCACAGGCAAAGTGCTGGACGCCCGCATGACCCGATGTTCCGCAGGCGAACTCCTCGGGTTTGGCTGCGCGAGCGCGTTGCTGGAACTCCGCCAGTGTCTTGATGCCCAGGCTGGAGCTGATCACGAAGGCGGGGTAACCCATGGTCCCAAGGGCCACCGGGGTGATGTCCTTGACCGGGTCATAGCGGATCACACCCCCCGCTCCAGGAAAGGCCACCAGAGGATTCATGCCACCGTACATGAGCGTGTAGCCATCGTTGGGCGAACGGGCCAGGGCTTCGGCTGCGATGCTTCCGGAGGCGCCGGGGCGGTTTTCGACCACGATGGGTTGCTTCATCGACTCGCTCAGTCGCTGGGTGTATCGACGAGTCCAGATGTCGTTGATTCCCCCGGCAGGCCCGTCGACGATCACCTTGATCGGTTTGGCAGGATAGGTCTGGGCCATCGCGGGGGCCGCTCCGGCGAGGAGAGCGAGTGTTGCCCCCGCGAGCAGGCTGCGCACGCCGAAGGAAGAAGAGGCCTTGAGGCCGGGTTTGCTGGCACGTCTGGGGAAAGGCACGAGAGTCTCCTGGAGCGTTTGAATTTGAATCCGCCTGCAAGGATGCCAATGTCAGGGCCTGTCTGTCGAACGGCTCGACGATCCGCGGGGACGGGTGGACAGTCCGGCCCGGTCGATGCGATATCCAGACCCGGTCGATGCGATAATTCGGGTCTGAACCTGCAGGAGACCCCATGAACCCTCGTCGACTTACCTCACAGGCTCTCGGGCTGGCGCTCGCGAGCGCAGCCGCTCTGGGCTTGTCCGTGCCCTTGTCTGCCCAGGCCCAGGCCTGGCCGTCCAAGCCGATCAAGGCCGTGGTGCCCTTCGCGGCAGGCAGTGCAACCGATCAGATCGGCCGTGCCTTTACCGGCAAGATGTCCGAACTGCTGGGCCAGCCCATCGTGATTGAGAACAAACCGGGTGTGAACGGCATGCTCGGAGCCGATGCGGTGGCCAAGGCGCCCGCAGACGGATACACCATTCTGGTGGGTACCAACAGCACCAATGCGGCTCTCAAGAGCCTCATGAAGAAGCTGCCCTACGATCAGGACACGGCTTTCGCACCGGTGGCCTTCCTCGGGGCGGTCCCGCTGATTGTGGGTGTCCGGACGGAGTCGCCCTACAAGTCGCTGCCCGAGCTGATCGCGGCAGCCAAGGCCAACCCGACCAAAATGACCTTCGCCAGCGCCAGTACCTCGCAGCGTGTCTCGAGCGAGATGCTGTTCGCCATGACGGGCAGCAAGCTCACTTATGTGCCCTACAAGAGTGGGCCGGCGGCCATGACCGATCTGATCGGGGGCCAGGTCGATGTCTTTACGGCCGATTTCGCGGTCATGCTCCCGCAGGTCAAGGGCGGCAAGGTGAGAGGGCTCGCAGTCACCTCCACCCAGCGCTCGAAGGCCATCCCCGAGTTGCCGACCGTCAATGAGGCCATGGGTCTCAAGGACTACGAGCTCATTGCCTACTTCGCGCTGTTTGCTCCGGCCGGCACCCCGGCGGACATCATTGACAAGCTCAACCGGGCCGCCAATGCTGCTGCTGCCGACAAGGAGATCCTCGAGAAATTCTCCTCGCTGGGCTTCGAGACAGCGCCAGGTTCGCCGCAGGCTCTGGCCGATCGCAGCCGCACCGAGACCGCCAAGTGGGCCCGGGCCATCAAGGAAGCCGGCATTCAGCCCGAGTGAGGGGCACAGGGATCCGGCCCGAAGGGCACCGGACCCGCTCCGCACTCAGTCGCGCTCAGTCGCACTCGGCCGCACTCGGTAGCATTCATCAGCATTCACCGGCATTCAAAAGTACGCAAAGGCAATCAAGGAGGAGACCATGGATCTGAATTACTCGAGCGAAGAGCTCGCATTTCGTGATGACGTGAGGGGCTGGCTGCGCGGCAACCTGCCCGCCGATATCCGCGACAAGGTGGTGCAGTACCAGCACCTGAGCAAGGAAGATTTCATGCGCTGGCACCGCATCCTGGCCGAGAAGGGCTGGTCGGTGCCGCACTGGCCGGTGGAGTGGGGCGGTACGGGCTGGGATGTCACCCAGCGCTATATCTTCAACGAGGAATTCGGCCTGGCGGGCGCCCCCAATCTGCCCAACTTCGGCCCGAACATGTGCGCCTCCGTGCTGATGAAGTTCGGCACCGAAGACCAGAAGAACAAATACCTGCCGCGCATCCGAGATGGTGTCGACTTCTGGGTGCAGGGCTATTCCGAGCCGGGTTCAGGCTCCGATCTGGCCTCGCTCAAGACCCGCGCTGAGCGTCAGGGCGACCACTACGTGGTCAACGGTCAGAAGATCTGGACCACCCTGGGCCACTACGGCGACTGGATCTTCTGCCTGGTGCGCACGGATCCCAATGCCCGGATCCGTCAGGAAGGCATCAGCTTCCTGCTGATCGACATGAAAACCCCCGGCATCACGGTGCGCCCCCTCATCCTGATGGATGGCGGCCACGAGGTGAACGAGGTGTTTTTCGAGGACGTGAAGGTGCCGGTCGAGAACCTGGTCTTCGAAGAGAACAAGGGCTGGACGGTGGCCAAGTACCTGCTTGGCCACGAGCGCATGGGCTCGGGCAATGTGGGCGCCTCCAAGCGCGAACTGGCAGCCCTCAAGGCGCTGGCCGCCACCGAACAGAAAAACGGTCGGCCGCTCATGGAAGATCCGCGCTTCCGTGACCGCCTCACCCGGGTCGAGGTGGAGCTGCAGGCGCTTGAGCTCACCTCGATGCGCTTCCTCGACAAGATGCGACGCACCGGCCAGCCTCCGGGCGCCGATGTCTCCATGCTCAAGCTGCAGGGCAGCCAGATCCAGCAGTGGATCACCGAGCTCATGATGCAGGCGCTCGGACCCGATGCGCAGCCCTTCGTGGCGCTCGATGACGGTGCTGTGGATGGCTACCGTTCGCGCATGGCACCGCGGTATTTCAACTACCGCAAGACCAGCATCTACGCCGGCTCCAACGAGATCCAGCGCAACATCATCGCCAAGGCGAGCCTGGGCCTCTGAGCCCGGCACAGGGAGACTGATTCATGAACTTCGAATATTCAGAAGAGCAGCAGCAGCTGGCCGATTCGCTTCGCAAGTATCTGGGCAACGAGTACGACTTCGAAAAGCGCAAGGCCATCGTCAAGTCCGAAGCCGGTGTGAGCGAGACCGTCTGGTCGGCCTTTGCAGAAATGGGCCTGACCGCGATCGCGGTCCCCGAGACCGAGGGCGGTTTTGGCGGAGGGGCGGTGGATCTCATGGCGGCCATGGAAGCCTGTGGCGAGGCGCTGGTGGTCGAACCGCTGCTCGACACCATTGGTCTGGCAACCCGGCTGGTATCCCGTCAGGGCTCCGAAGCCCAGCGCGCGGCGCTGTTGCCCCATCTGGCCGATGGCAGCCTGCGGATCGCAGTGGCCACGCTCGAGCCCGGACGGCGCTATGCCCTGGACGCCCAGGCCACGACCGCCCGGGCTCAGGCGGGCGGCTGGGTCATTGATGGTCGCAAGTCGGTGGTGATCGGTGCGCCGTCGGCAGCCAAGCTCATCGTCTCGGCGCGCACCGCCACCGGCACCAGCCTCTTCCTGATCGATGCGGGCAGCCCGGGTCTGACCCTCAAGGCCTGCCGCACGGTCGATGGCCAGAGGGCGGCCGACCTGATCCTGTCGGGCGTGAAGGTGGGTGCCGATGCGATGCTGGGTGCCGAAGGCACTGGCCTTGACGCCCTGGATGATGCAGTCGATTTCGCCACCGCCCTTCTGTGCGCCGATGCGATCGGGGCCATGAAATTCGCCAACGACACGACGCTCGAGTACATCAAGACCCGCAAGCAGTTCGGTGTGGCGATCGGCTCCTTCCAGGCGCTGCAGCACCGCATGGTCGACATGATGGTGGTTACAGAGCAGGCCCGCTCCATGGCGATTTACGCCGCAGCCAAGGTCGACGGTGCCGCCGATGCCCAGGAGCGCCGGCGCGCTGTCTCGATGGCCAAGGTCAAGGTTGCAGATGCCTGCCGGCATGTGTCGCAGGAGTCGGTGCAGCTGCATGGCGGCATGGGCATGACCGAGGAAATGAAGGTCTCGCATGCCTTCCGGCGCCTGACCATGCTCGCGCAGCGCTTTGGCGATGCCGACCACCATCTCGAACGCATCGTTGCCCTGGGGTAAGGCCATGAACGACCGTCTGCGCTGCTTCTGTGAACTCAAGGATCTGGCCGGTGCGGCGGGCTCGCTGCGCGAGACCCGGCGCTTCATTCACCAGCATCCCGAATTGTCATTTCAGGAGGAGCGCACCGCGGCGCTTGTGGCCGAGAGGCTCGAGGGCTGGGGCTGGACGGTCACCCGCAATGTCGGAGGTCATGGCGTGGTGGGTAGCTTGCGGGCGGGACAGGGCAGCAGGGCGATTGCCCTGCGGGCCGACATGGATGCCCTGCCCATCCACGAACTCACAGGGCGACCCTGGGCGAGTTCGATCAGCGGCGTGATGCATGCCTGCGGCCATGACGGTCACACCACCATGCTGCTCGGGGCAGCCGAGCAGTTGGCCCGCACTCGCAACTTCAATGGCACGGTGCATCTGGTGTTTCAGCCCGCCGAAGAGGCCGGCCAGAACAGCGGCGCGCAGCGCATGATCGAAGACGGCCTGTTCGAGCGCTTTCCGTGCGACGCCATCTTCGGGCTGCACAATCATCCGGGTGTCGCGGCCGGTACCTTCGGATTTGGCACCGGCGCCTTCATGTCGGCTTCGGATACCGCGAAGATCACCATCACCGGCAAGGGCGGTCATGCCGCCCGGCCGCATCTGTCGATTGATCCGGTGCTGATCGCGGGCAGCCTGGTCATGGCGCTGCAAAGCGTGGTGTCGCGCAATATCGACCCCACCCAGACCGCCATCGTGACCATCGGGGCGCTGCATGCCGGCAAGGCGGCCAATGTCATTCCCGAGAGCGCGGTCATGGAGCTCTCCATCCGTTCCTTCGATGCGGCCGTGCGCGACCGACTTGAGCAGCGCATCCGGGCGCTGGTGACTGCGCATGTTGAGGGCTATGGGGGCGAGGTGCATATCGACTACGACCGGGGTTATCCGGTTCTGGTCAATACCGCGCCCGAGACCTCCTTTGCGGCCGAGGTGGCCCGCGAACTGGTGGGTGAGGACAAGGTGGTCTCGCCCTTCCCGCCGGTCACGGGCAGCGAGGACTTTGCCTACTTCCTGCAGCGCAAGCCGGGCTGCTTCCTGCGCCTGGGCAACGGCGAAGGCGCGATGGTGCACAACGCGCACTACGACTTCAATGACGAGATCCTGACCCTGGGCGCCGCCTACTGGACCCGCCTGGCCGAGCGTTATCTGGCGGCCTGAGGAAAAGTCCACGAGGCGGCGTCATGCCGCTCCCAGCGACCATCGCCGGGCAGCCACAGCAC
Source organism: Burkholderiaceae bacterium (assembly GCA_049422085.1). Taxonomy (GTDB): domain Bacteria; phylum Pseudomonadota; class Gammaproteobacteria; order Burkholderiales; family Burkholderiaceae_E; genus UBA4615. The sequence continues at coordinate 7,316 of JBMSOD010000048.1, read as the reverse complement.
ATGGCGGTGAAACCGCAGGATGCCTGCACGGTGGCTCACACTGACCGGCGTGATGCCGGCTAGCGCGAGCTGCTCGTAGAGCCGGGTCTCATTGGCGGCATCGAGCGCGCTCGTGGCTTCGTCGAGCATGGCGTAGACGGGCTGCGCCAGCAGCACGCGCGTGAAGGCCAGTCGCTGCTGCTCGCCTACGGACAGCACCTTGGCCCAATCCCGCTCGGTATCGAGCCCGTCGAAGCGTCCGGGCAGATCGGCCAGATGGACCCGCTCGAGCAGATCCATCAGGACCTCGTCCTGAATCCTTGAGCCCGGGTCCGGATAAAGCATCTGCCGACGCAGGCTGCCGATCACCATGTACGGCTGCTGAGGAAGAAACACCAGATGGTCGTCTGCCGGCCGTTCGATGCGTCCGCTGCCTGCATGCCACAGCCCACTCAGGGTGCGTAGCAACGAGCTTTTGCCACCGCCGCTATGCCCGGCGATCAGGAGACCCTCGCCCCGTTCGATGCTCAGGGTCAGGTCCCTGAGCAGGGTGCGCTCATGTTGGGGCGTGCAGACCGTGACCGCGTGCAGCGCCAGCTGGGCCGCGCGGCAGGATTGAATGCGGCCGTCGATCTCGGCTGGACCATCGGCCTGGGCCGCATCATCAAGCGCCTGCTTGAAGGCATGCAGACGATCCACCCCGGCCGACAGGCGGCTAAGACCTTCGAAGTGATCCACCACCACACTCAAGGCCGCCAGGATGGCGGTGAAGGCACCGCCCGCCTGGACCGCGACGCCCACTTCCAGCTCACCCGACAGCACGCGTGAGGCGATCAGTGCGCTGGGCAGCACCAGCGTGAGAAAACTGAAACTGTACTGAAAGAGGTTGAGCCCGAATTGCCGCCGGATCAGGCCACGCAGGTTTTCGAAGACCTGGGCGAACCCGCCTTTGGACTGAGCGATTTCGTCGGGCTCGCCGCGGGACAGTGCAATGGCCTCGGCATGCTCGCGAATGCGCACCAGCGAAAACCGGAAGTCCGCTTCGCGACGCAGCTGCCGTGCGTTGAAGGCCACCAGCGGCCGGCCAAACACGCCCATGGTGATGACCGTGCCCAGCACGGCATAGCCCACCAGGAAGAACACCATTTCACGTGAGAGGGTCCAGAGCATGACCGTGAATGCGGTCAGCTGGATGGCCGCACCCAGGGCGACCATGGTGAAGTAAAGCGACTGCTGGGTGAAGTTTGCGGCGTCCTCGGCGATGCGCTGATCGGGATTGTCGATGCCGCCTCGCGCATTGAGCGCGTAATAGGCCTTGTGGCTCAGCCAGTCCTGCAGCAGGCGATGGGTGATCCAGCGCCGCCAATGCAGTCCCAGGGTATCGCGCGTCCAGTAGTAGAGCGCCCAGATCGGTACGGCCGCACCCAGCACCAGCAGGAAGTGTCGGATGCCGCTCCAGAATCGGTCTGCGTCCCGGGCCGCCAGGGCCGAGGTGAGCTCTCCGCTCAGGGAGACGAAGCTCAGGTTGAAGAGGGTCTGCCCGACCAGCAGCAACACCAGGGCGCCAAGCAGCCCGCCTGCACGCCAGCGCTCCTCGCCACGCCAGTAGGGGCTGGCCAGTTGCCAGAACCGACGGACCCGGGAGTTGCCCCTCATCCTGGAATCGCCCTTCATGAGGCATTCAGCATGCCACAGGGGCTCGATCAGGCGCTGTCGGAGCGAAGCTGAGCGGCCCCGGTATCAACCAGCGTACGAATGCGTTCCTCGTCATAGCCCAGCTCTTCGAGGACCTCGCGGGTGTGTTCGGCCAGCCGGGGCGCGGGCTTCAGCCTCGGCGGATGGTCTTCCGGGAAGCGGGCCGCACTGCGTGCCACCCTGACCCGTCCGATGCCCCGATGCTCGACCTCGATCACGGTGCCGTTATGGACCACCTGCGGATCGACCAGCACATCGTCATGCTCGTTGACCTTGCCGATCGGCGTGCCCGCGGCGCGCATGCGAGCCACGCACTCATCGGTATCCTGCAGCGCCGCCAGGGGCTCGAAGATCTCGCGGATCTGCGGACCGTGCCGGCCACGGGACTGCTGGCTTGAAAAGCGTGGATCCTGAGCGACCTCGGGTGCGCCAAAGCCCTTGCACATGGCCACGAACTCATCCTGCTGCGGCGACATGATGGCGACATAGCCATTGCGGGTCTTGTACGGCCTGGTCGTGGCGCCGACGCGCGGCATGGGCTCGGGCGGATCGTCCATGAAGCTGTGGTTGTACATGCCATCGAGCCACTGGAAGGCGAGTGCTGCATCGAGCATCGACACCTCGACCCTCATCCCCTTGCCGGTGCGCATGCGGGCCAGCAGACCTGCCGTGATCGCCTGCGAGGCGGTCAGACCGGTGAGCTTGTCCACCAGCAGGGTCGCGGTGAGCATGGGCTCGTTGGTCGTGCGCTCCCTGTGCGAGGCGCACATGCCCGAGACCGCCTGGATCACGGCATCGTAGACCCGACCCTCGGCATAGGGGCCGTCCTGACCATAGCCGGTGATCGAAACCGTGACCAGGTTCGGATTCAATGCGTCCAGGACGTCCTGACCGAAACCGAGTCGCTGCAGGGCACCGGGTCGAAAGTTTTCGACCAGGGCATCGGCCTTGCGAATGAGGTCGCGCAGCACCTCGCAGGCCGCCTCCTTTTTCAGGTCGAGCACGATGGAGCGTTTGCCCCGGTTGCAGGAAACGAAGGCGGCGGACATGTCCTGCTTGGCCGGGCCGACCCGACGCGCCAGATCGCCCCCCGGGGTTTCGACCTTGATGACCTCGGCCCCCTGGTCAGCCAGCAGCGCAGTGCTGAAGGGGCCTGAGATGACGGCCGAGAGGTCGAGGATACGAATGCCCTCGAGAGGTTTCATGTTCAGGTCTCCTGCACGGTGGGATTGATGTCGTTTCATGGACAGGGGTCCATGTCGACCGGGATGCGCAAGTATCGCAGCAGCGTGGGTTACCATGGCCGACCACACTCCATAAAAGAGACCGGCGTGAGCGCAGCCGCTGTCCCCCGCGCTTCAGTGATTCCCAAAGCCATGGCCTGGATGGCGCTGGGCGGGTTTCTGCTGGTCTCCATGAATGCGCTCATGAGGCTCATGACGCTGGAGATGAATTCCCTGCAGGCGCAGTTTCTGCGCTACCTGTTCGGGCTTGCGGTCATGCTGCCGCTCCTGATGCGCGACGGCCTGGCCGCCTACCGACCCGCCAACATGCGTGGCCAGTGGTGGCGCGGTGCGGTGCATATTTCGGCGCTTTCGCTGTTTTTCATCGCGCTGCCCCATGTACCGCTGGCCGACATGACGGCCATCCTGTTCACCTCGCCCATCTTCACCCTGCTTGGCGCTGCGATCTTTCTGCGCGAGAAGGTCACCGGAGCGCGCTGGCTGGCGGCACTGCTGGGTTTTGCAGGCGTGATCATCGTGGTCTGGCCGCACCTGTCGGGTGGCCAGGGTGGCGTGGCTGGTATCTGGACCCTGGTCATGCTGGCCTCGTCGCCGCTCTTTGCCGCCTCGTTCCTCATCACCAAGTCCCTGACCCGACAGGATTCGCCTTCGGTGATCGTGATGTGGCAGAACATCACCGTGACCGCCATCGCGCTGCCCCTGGCCCTGCCCTTCTGGAGCATGCCCAGTGGTGTGCAGTGGGGCGTGTTCCTGGTCTGCGGACTGCTTGGCAGCGCGGCCCACTGGTGCATGACCCGCGCCTTCAGTCTGGCCGACATCTCCGCCACTCAACCGATGCGATTCCTTGACCTCATCTGGTCGGCGCTGTTCGGATTCGTGCTCTTCAGCGACCTGCCGACCGCTTTTACCCTGGTGGGCGGTTCGGTGATTGTTGCATCCACCGTCTGGATCGCCCGCCGCGAAGCGATGGAGCGGGCGACGGCCCGAAAAGAGGCAGCGAAAGACGCGGCGAAAGACGCGACGAAAGACGCAGGCAAGGACGCAGGCAAGGACGTCGCGAAGGGCGCCGCGTCCTAGACCTTCTGGCCCGGTCGGGTTCTGTGCCGTAAGGCGTGCGGAATCTGCCGTTCATTGCCCTGAAGCGCACATCCGACCCCGGTCGTGTCACGGTTCAGTCACAAATGTCTGAAGAGCCTGAGCATCCTGTTGCTTTCGAGGGATCCAGGCGGCCCTGAACCCGGAGTCTGTGCTGTGAATCTCCTTGCCCGTCTGCGTATCGGCCCCCGTCTGGGCCTGGCCTTTGCCGCTTTACTGATCTTCAATCTGATTGTCGGCGGCTTTGCGGTGTCACGGACCGGCAAGGTTCATGAGGCCACGACCGAGATTGCGACCAACTGGATGGTGGCCACACGGGCGTTGTCTGATTATCGGTTCTCGATGGGCAATATCCGGCGCGCTGAAGCCGAGCATGTGATCACCACCGATCCTGCGGTCATGGACTCGCTCGAGAGCCTCATCCAGGTCTGGAAGATCACCGCCGACACTGCCTGGAAGGCGTATGAGTCAACCGTCGTGCCTGGCGAGGAGGAGTCCATCGCCCAGGCGATCCGCGAGGCGCAGACGGGCTATTACTCGGCCCTGGGCAAGGTGCTTCAGGACTCGCGCGCAAACACCGACAAGACCGAACCCCTCGAGAAGTACGACACGCTGTCCAGGAAGGCCTTTGATGAGGTCACCCAGGCGCTCGGTGTCAGCTTCGCCTTCCAGATCAAGGGGACGGATGAGTCCTATGCCCTGTCCCAGTCCACCTATACCCAGACCTGGGTCGCCGTGCTGGCCTTGACCCTGCTCGCTGTGAGCGTTGGGGCCGTGCTCGCCTGGGTCATTACCCGCTCCATCGTGCAACCGGTGAACCAGGCAGTGGCCTTGGCCGAGAAGGTGGCGCAGGGCGATCTGAGTCAGTCGATCCAGACGTCCAGCCGGGATGAGATTGGCCAGTTGATGACGGCGCTGGGTCACATGAGCGCCAACCTGCAGACCATTGTCAATCAGGTCCGGACCAGTGCGGACTCCATCGCATCAGGTTCTGCCGAGATTGCACTGGGCAATGCGGACCTGAGTCACCGCACCGAAACCCAGGCGGCCAACCTCGAAGAAACGGCAGCCTCCATGGAAGAACTCACAGCCGCCGTCAAGCAGAACGTGGAATCGGCACGTCAGGCCAGTCAGATCGCTGAAGGCGCGTCGGCAGCGGCCAGCGAAGGGGGGCGAGTGGTCGATCAGGTGGTGGCCACCATGGCCGACATCACCGAGTCGTCGCGCAGGATCGGCGACATCATCGGTGTGATCGACGGAATCGCCTTCCAGACAAACATTCTGGCGCTCAATGCTGCCGTAGAAGCCGCCAGGGCGGGAGAACAGGGCCGAGGCTTCGCGGTCGTGGCTTCCGAGGTGAGAAACCTGGCCCAGCGCTCCGCGCAAGCCGCCCATGAAATCAAGGCATTGATCACCGACAGCACCGGCAAGGTCGAAAATGGCTCCGTGCTGGTGAATCAGGCCGGGCAATCCATGCGCGAGATCGTCTCCCATGTGGCGCGCGTCAATGACCTGATCGGCGAGATCAACTCGGCCAGCGTCGAGCAGAGCACGGGCATCAATCAGGTGAGCGATGCCATCACCCAGCTCGATGGGGTCACCCAGCAGAATGCCTCGCTGGTCGAGCAAAGTGCAGCAGCAGCAGAGAGCCTGAAAGCCCAGACCGAGCAGCTGGTTCAGACGGTGGCCGTGTTCCGGCTGAACTGATCCCGCGCCGGCCCCGCGCTGGCATCATGCGGGAATGACGCGACCGCCGCTGGGGATCATTGAGGGCTATTACGGCAGAGCCTGGGACTGGACCGCCCGGGCTCGCGTCATGTCCCTGCTGGCCCCGCAGGGCTATCAATTCTTCATCCATGCACCCAAGGCCGCGCGGGCCCTTCGGAAGGGATGGCGCGAGCCGGTGCCCCCGGTCGAGCTGCAGCACTGGATCGAAGGCGCTCAACACGCCCGGGCTTGCGGGATGCGTTTCGGACTGGGGCTGTCGCCTCATGAATTCAACGACGACGCGGGCCATGCGGACTGGTCTTTGCTGGCCGAGCGGCTGCGGCTGCTCGATGACGCAGTGGGCATCGATCTGCTGGCGCTGCTCTTCGATGACATCCGGGGCGATGACCCTGGTCTGGCACTGCGGCAGGCCCGCATCACGGATTTTGTGGCGCAGCGCACCCGTGCGGCGCGACTCTGGGTGTGTCCGAGCTATTACAGCGATGATCCGATTCTGGACCGCGTCTTCGGGTCCCGGCCAAAGGGCTATCTCGAAACGCTGGGTCGAAGCCTCGATCCGGCCATCGGCCTGTTCTGGACGGGTGAAGAGGTCTGTGCCCGCGCGATCGATCCGGCCCACCTGGAACGCGTGGCCACGCAGATGCGTCGGCGTCCGGTGATCTGGGACAACTACCCGGTCAACGACGGGCAACGCATGTCGCAGCGTCTGCATCTGAGGGCTTTTACCGGGCGTCCCGCCACGCTGGCGCCGTGTATCGAGGCCCATGCGATCAATCCGATGTCTCAGCCTGTGCTGGGCTGCATTCCTGCGCTGACCCTGCCTGCGGCCTATGCGCTCGGGCCGCAGGGCTATGCATATGGCGAAGCACTGAACCGGGCCGCGGCGCAGATCCTCGGGCCTGACATGGCGCAGGCGCTGGTGGCCGATCTGATCGCCCTGCAGGACACAGGACTGGATGCCCTGATTGCGCAAGGTCAGGCCCCAATGCTGCGCGAGCGCTACCAGGGCTGGGCGACCCATCCGGACGCATCGGATCAGGCCCGCGAGGCTGCCCGCGAAATCCTCGACTGGCTGGACGGCGCCTGGCGCATCACTGATGAGATCGTGCAGACGCAATAGCCCGACCCCCCCGGCTTTTTTTGAATTCCGGCAGTGTCGGCCAGCACTGCCGGAGCTCCTGCCTTGCAGCGCCCCTCAGAGGCTCAGCGAGGCATCCCCCAGATCGGCTGCGATCAGCGGGTCCCGCGGCGCCAGCCGATGCATCAGCACCTGGGTGGCGATCGCTTCACGCGCAGGCAGATTCGCCTTGCGGGCCTCCCAGCGCAGGGCGGCCAGGGTGGTCACGTTGTAGAGCGCGGTGCCCACCTGACGCGCCAGATCGGCAGAACCCTGGCTGGCCGCAGCCTTGGCCAGTGCAAAGGCCTTGTCGATACTGTCCTGCTCGAGCTGTGTCCATGGCACCTTGGCAGGTCCTGCTTCGGCGAGCAGATGATCGACATGCGTGCGCAGGGCAGACAGCGCGTCGTCCCGCTCGATGGCCCGCAGCACATCAAGGGCCACGATGTTGCTGGTGC
>JBMSOD010000047.1:0-16130 GCA_049422085.1 Burkholderiaceae bacterium | reverse complement strand
AGGCCAAGCACCTCGCGCACATAGAGCGCATCATGAAACGAAGTGCTCTGGTAATTGAGCATGATGTCGTCGGCCCCGGGCACGCCCATGATGAAGTTCACGCCTGCCACACCCAGCAGGGTGAGCAGGGTATCCATATCGTCCTGATCGGCCTCGGCATGGTTGGTGTAGCAGATGTCGCAGCCCATGGGCACACCGAGCAGCTTGCCGCAGAAGTGATCTTCCAGGCCGGCACGCACGATCTGCTTGCCGTCGTACAGATACTCCGGGCCAATAAAGCCGACCACGGTGTTGACCAGCAATGGCGAGTAACGACGGGCCACTGCATAGGCCCGCGCTTCGCAGGTCTGCTGGTCCATGTCGTGATGGGCGCCCGCCGACAGGGCACTGCCCTGGCCGGTTTCGAAGTACATGGCATTGCTGCCCACGGTTCCTCTTGCGAGGGACTGCACCGCTGCATGGGCTTCATCGAGCAGGGCCAGCGAAATGCCAAAGCCCTCATTGGTTTTCTGGGTGCCACCGATCGATTGAAACACCAGATCCACAGGCGCTCCGCGCTCCATGGCCGTGATGCTTTGCGTGACATGGGTCAGCACACAGCTCTGGGTGGGAATGTCGTGACGCAGGCGCAGCTCATCGAGCATCTGCAGCAGGCGCACGATGTTGGCCAGGTTGTCCCCTGCAGGGTTGATGCCGATCACTGCATCGCCGCAGCCATACATCAGGCCATCGACGATCGAGGCCAGAATGGCGCGCGCATCATCGGTGCCATGGTTGGGCTGCAAACGCACTGCCATGCGCCCGGGCAGACCGAGCGTGGTCCGAAAGGCGCTGGTCACGCGGGCCTTGCGGGCCACCAGCACCAGATCCTGATTGCGCATGAGCTTGCTGACCGCAGCCACCATTTCAGGGATGAGCCCCATGCGCATGCGCACAAGCGCCTCGGGGCTGGCCTGATCCGACATCAGCCAGTCGCGCAGGCCACCCACCGTGAGATGCGCCACTTCGGCAAAGGCCTTCGCATCATGCTGTTCGAAGATCAGCCGGCTGACTTCATCAATGTCCGGGTCGAGCAGGGGCTCTTCAAGAAAACGGCGCAGCGGCACCTCAGCCAGCGCCATGCGGGCCGCCATGCGTTCTACGGCCGACTGCGCAGCAACCCCGGCAAGATGATCGCCGGAGCGGTCGGGCGAGGCCCTTGCCATGAGGGTCTTCAGATCCGGAAACGTCCAGGTCTGCGTACCGATGCGATGGGAGTAGGGCATGCGGCGACGATACCATCGCGGCATGAGGGATGAACGAATGTGCGGTCGACCGCGACGCGGGCGCGAACGGAGCGTCTTGCAGGATGTGCTGCTCGCGGTGCTCGCCCTGCTCGCCCTGCTCGGGTTAATGGGCCCCATGCCTGCCCGTTCAGAGGACGACCTGGGCGATCGTCTGCAGGCCTGCACCGGTTGTCATGGCGAGCAGGGCCGGGCGGGCCCTGAGGGCTATTACCCGCGTATCGCGGGCAAGCCCGAGGGCTATCTGCTGCAGCAGCTGCTGCATTTCCGTGATGGCCGCAGAAAAACACCTTCCATGGTCTGGATGGTGCAGGGTCTGCGAGATGAGAGCCTGGCGCAGATTGCGCGCTATTTTTCGCAACAGGAGCTTCCGTACCCGGAGCCGGCGGCATCGGCGCGAACAGCGGCGGCGATTGCGCCGCCCTCGCTGATTGCGCATGGGCAAAAGCTCGCCCTGAGGGGCGATCCCGATCGTCAGCTCCCGGCCTGTGCGCAATGCCATGGCGAGCGTCTGACCGGCGTCTCCCCGTCGGTACCCGGCTTGCTGGGCCTGTCGCGGGACTACCTCAATGCGCAGCTCGGCGCCTGGCGCAATGGTGAACGCAAGGCAGCCGAGCCCGACTGCATGGCGCAGATCGCTCGCGCACTCACCGGCGAAGACCTGATTGCCGTGACCACCTGGCTGGCCGCGCAGTCGGTACCAGCGTCGGGCCGACCGGCCACGCAGGAAGAGCACTCGGGCAGGCCGCCCGGCAAGCACGCCAGGCAGGCCGAACCCATGCAGGCAGGGCAGACGCAGGTCGCTTCGTCGGACCAGGCCATGCGCTGCGGAACGGCGAACATCAGCGCCCATCCCGGCGCAAAGCCCACGGAAGCCCTTGCGCCGGAACTGGCCCGCGGCGCCTATCTCGCACGCATCGGCAACTGTGCGGGCTGTCATACCGCGCCTGGAGGGGTGCCCTATGCAGGCGGCAAGGCCATCGCAACGCCCTTTGGCACGGTGTATGGCGGCAACCTCACGCCCCATGCCACCGGTCTTGCCGGCTGGAGTGCAGAGGACTTCTGGAAGTCCATGCATCAGGGCCGTTCAAGAGACGGCCGTGCACTCAACCCCGCGTTTCCCTACACCGATTTCACGCGTATCCGCCGTGAGGACAGCGATGCACTCTTCGCCTGGCTACAGAGCCTGCCGGCGGTGGATGCGCCGGCACGCAAGGCCGAGCTGCGCTTTCCATGGAGCCTGCCCGGACTTCTGCGTCTATGGCAGTGGCTGTTCTTCAAGCCTGCCGCTTTCGAGCCTGTGGCAAGTCAATCGGCGGACTGGAATCGGGGTGCTTACCTTGTACAGGGCCTGGGGCACTGCGGCGCCTGCCACACCCCTCGCAATGCACTGGGCGCACCTCGGGCCGCAGGGCACACCGCTGTCGCCCTGAGTGGCGCCGAATTACCGGCGCAGGGCTGGCATGCGCCTTCGCTGAGAACGGCCTCGTCAGGCGGGGTAGGCCATTGGTCTCTGGGCAGCATCGAGCAATGGCTGAGCACCGGAAACGCACCGGAAGGAAAGGCAAACGGACCCATGGCCCGGATCGTGGGCGAGAGCCTTCATGCGCTGGTTCCCGAGGATCGCCGAGCCATGGCGGTTTACCTGAAGTCGCTTTCGCCCGAGCTTGCGCCCTTGCAGAACGCAGGCCTGCCCGCTGCAGCGTCGTCTCAGACCCAGGCAGCGTCCGAAGCGTCATCCCTGGCCAAGGGTGTTCGACCGGCATTCCCGCAGGATGGGTCACCCCCGCAGGCCCTGTATCGCGAGCATTGCGCGCAATGCCATGGTGATCACGGTGAAGGACACGGGCCGCTCTGGCCGGCGCTGGCGGGCAATCGGGTGTTGACTCAGCCCACGCTGACCAATGCTGCACGCATCATGCTGCACGGCGGCTTTGGGGCCGATGTGCCCGGCGGGCCGGTGCCTGCAGGCATGCCACCCTTTGCAGGCGTACTGAGCGATGCCCAGGTGACTGGCTTGTTGCGCTGGATGCGGGATTCAGGCGCAGCCCACCCACAGGACCTGGCCGCAGACAGGCGCGGCCTGGAAATCCAGGCGTCCCGCGTGAATGCCTTGCGATCGCCGCCCGTGGATTGAGGCGGATCATGCCGGGCGACGCGTACGTTCATTCCGCATTTCCCGCCGATTGGTTGAGAGACTCCCTCAGGAGTCCCGTCGGCGTGATAGAAGGTGGAGTCCATCAATCGATCATGGTCTTATCTGTTGCGGACCGCCTGCCCGGCGGTCAGCAAGTCCTGCCTCATCTCCTCAGGTGCCCGACTCCATGAAGCCCCCGACATCCTCTGCAGCTCTTCCCCGAAGCCTGTGCTCTCTACTGGTCGTGACCCTGCTGACAGGGTCGCTTGCAGCTTGCGTCACAACGACGGGGCCTCAGACACCAGGTCAGTCAGCCGCGGCGCCCGGTTCTTACAAAGTCGCTCTGACCGAAGCGGAGCAACGGCTGAGAGCCAACGAACGGCGATTCAATGATGTGGTGACGGGCGCCGTTCTTCAGAACGCCATGATCGGAGCCGGCGTCGGCGCCGCTGCAGCCCTCTTGTCAGGCCGCCGGGGCCGGGATGTGGTCGCGGGCGCTGCGATAGGCGCTGCAGCGGGCGGCGCGCTGGGTGCTTATCAGGGCTACACCCGGGCCAAGCTCGAACAGCAGAAGATGAATATCGCAGCCACCTACAACTCGATTGCGGACGACATCAGACAGCAGAATGACCGCTGGGCAAAGGACCTGGGCGATGCAAGAGAGGTCCATGCCACCAGCGTACGGGAGCTTCAGAGTCTTCAGGCCCGTGCCCGGGCAGGTACGGTTCAGGTGGCGGAGCAGCGCGCGCAGCGCGCTCGCTTTGAAGAAAATCACAAGCTGATGCAACGCCGTCTGGAGGTCATGCGCAAGGAGCAGGGTCAATACGAAGAAGCATTGGCCAAACTGCCTCGTGATGCCGCCGCTGAGCGTGCACGTGCCGAGCAACAACTGGCCGTCATGCGCAACTCTGTAGGCCAGCTCCAGGCCCAGGTGGCCTCGCTGGGTAATGCCCTCACCACATCGCGGGTCTGACATGCGCTCGCGAACACATTTGCAGCGGCTCGCAACACTGTTGTTGGCGGGCGCTTTTTCAGGCGGTTGCGCCCAGATGGAGGCCTATCAGGACGCCGGTCGCTATGTCGCCCCTGGAGGCAGAGGCGACCAGGAGATTGCTGCTGCGCGGGCCAGGCAGCAGGCCGAGGAGCAGCGTCGCGTTCAGCTTGCGGCAGAGCAGGACGCACTCAATGCCGACATTCGTGCAGTGCGTCAGGAGATGGCCGCTTTGAATCGGCGCCAGGCCACCATCGACCGTCAGCTTGCGGATGCGGTTCGTGCCAACCGCGTCGCCGAACAGGAGGCGCGCAGGATCTCCGATGAAGTCAGGACGATCGAGAAGGAGAATCAGAGGCTCGAGCAGCGAATCGCTGAGGCAAGGCGGGCTTCGGCGGGTGATGCCGCCGCGCTTCAACGCGCGCGCAACGAGATTGCAGCGCTTCGTCAGCGCCAGGCACAACTCACCCAGACCTTGCGCTCGCTCGGACTTCAGTAAGCGGTTCGCATTGGCGATGCCTGAGGGCGACCCGATGAACACGCAAATCCCATGGCGCAATTCCTAGTCAAGTCTGATCTGACGCAGGGCCAACCCCTCGGTGTCAGCGCCAGCCCTGTGCACAGCTTGCACGCACGGGTTCGCAGCATCCTGCTCAGTCGGCTTGGCCCTCAGCATGCGGATCTGTTCGCCATGCCGATCGCTGGTGCGGACGGTCAGATCAGCTGGAGCACGGAGCTTCAGGGAGCCGTGCAGCAAGTGTCGGGCTTGTCCGAAACAGAGCGCACCCGCCTGCTTCAGCGCCAGGAGCGACTGGTGGCCGATATACGGACCCTGGCTGACACCATGGCGGGCGAGGGGCCGTCTTCGCTGCTGGTGTCGCAGGTCCTGCGCCATAGTGTGAGGACACCCCCTGGCGATTGGTTATTCAGCGTGGGTGGCCGGCCTGTGATGACCCTGTGGGGGCATGCGGCACCGGGTGAGGTGCTGGCAGACGTGGTCGCAGCCGCGCCTGCGGCATCGATCGGCCTGCAGTCGCCGGGGGCGGCTCCGATCAAGGCAGCACAGGCTGCGGAGTCAGACCGGCAAGATCGGCGCTGGGCATTCAACCCATGGTGGCTGCTGCCTCTTTTGGCCGCGTTGCTGCTGATTGCACTGGCCTGGTGGTTGCTTCGCCAGGGTGCGGGGGGTCCGCTTGCGCCTGCCCTTCAGGCACAGATCGATACAGCACGGCAGACCAATGCAGAACTGTCCCGTCTGCTCGAGGAGCGGCAGCAACCCAGCCTGCAGTGCACGCCTGACCCTGTTCAGCGCGAGACGCCGCCTGCCGAGTCGCCCGTGCCCCCACCCAAGGCCGCTGCGCCCAAGGCGCCGCCCGATCCGGTTCGGGCGGTCTCAAGCCGCACTGAGGGCCGCAAAGCCCTGGACCCCCTTCGTATTCCGCCTGGAGCCCTTGAGAAAGGGGATCTCTCTTTCCTCGCCGGGCTGTGGCAGCTTGGTGACGATCGTGTGGCGAATTACCGCTCGGGCGATCCATCGCGGACCACCACCGGATCGAGCCGGGCGGTCTTCGAGTTTGATGCCCAAGGCGGCGGCAAGCACCATCGGGTCGAGGGGATGCGACACGGGCCAGGAGAAACGAAAGGACCCCCGGTTCCGGATACTGCAGCCCCGGTCCGTGTGCAGACTGACGGAAAGTCGCTCCAGATCATCGTGGAGTCACCGAGAGGCGGCACCAGCCAGCGGCTGGAGTGCGTCCCCCGCCCGTCGGGTGAGGCGCAATGCACCATCGTGAACCCCGACGGGCATCGATGGGAGGCGCCGCTGCGCCGTATCCGATGAAGAGGACATACACGTGCCGTCAGGACTGACTGGAACCGAAATCGCCAGCGATCTGGTGGATCGCCATCGTTCGCTCGGCGCCTTTGGCAAGCCAGCCTGGCAGAGCCATCTGCCGCTCAGGGCGTTGATCCGCCAGAGGCTGGGTGAGCGATACGCGAACTTTTTCGCGATCCCCAACCTCGATGTCGAATCGGGTCTGCTGCGATGGACCACAGAGGCTAGCGGGCCGGTGCGACCCTGGCAGCACCTTGATCCTCAGGAAAGGGCATTGCGCGCCTTCGATGTCGAGGAGATTCGGGGCCGCCTGTTCAGTCTTGAGCAGGAGCTCAGTCGTCAGGGCGGTACCGATACCTCTGGGGCCGCTTCCTTTGCAGCGCTGCTCAAGCAGGCGCGTTGCGTGCCCTCGCACGAGGGTTTCATCTACATGGTCGGCGAGCAGCCGGTGGTGGCGTTCTGGGGCTTCGAGACCCGGGCTCCAGAGGTGCCGACAGCGCCGATGCCTCAGTCTGTACCCGCCCCGGCGCTTGCGTCTGCGCCCGCTCCTGCTGCTGGTTCACCTCCGGAGATCAGAACCGTGCAGACCACTGCACGGCCCTGGTGGCGATGGCTCCGATGGTTACTGGGACTTCTGCTTCTGCTTGTACTCCTGCTTCTTCTGCTTGGCTTGCTGCGCGCCTGCAACCTCCCAGGCCTTCCGCTCACTCCGGGCGCAGGCGCGGGCGCCGGAGTGGATGCAGGCCCGTCGGGCGATCGAGCGCCGGTTGCGCGCGAACCGGATGCAGCAGGTTCGCAAGGCGCTCAAGGTGTGCAGGCTGGGCTACAGGGAGCCACTGATCAGACTGCAGCGCCCGGCGAGCGAGCCCCGTCGGTGGCTCAAGAGGGGCGCCCTGATGTGCCTGTTACGCCCAATGCAGCCAATGCCCCTGATGTACCCAATGCGCCCAATGTGCCTAATGCGCCCAATGTGCCTAATGCGCCCAATGTGCCTAATGCGCCAGAAAGCAGGCCGCCCCTTGTCGTACCGCCACAGGCCTCCTCTCTGGGCTTTCTGAAGGGCGAATGGGTGGCGCAGACCGGCCTGATGGATCGTCAGTCGCGACAGCCCCTCGATCTGAGCATGCGTTTTGATGATCAGGGTCAGGGACGTTTGCGTCTTCAGCGAGCGGACGGTTCTTCCTGTGAAGGACCACTTCAGGCGAGCAGGACTCAGACCGGACTGGTCATGGAGGCCAAACAGGCCTTGCCCTGCAGCAATGGGGGCAGCTTCGAGTCGCCACGCATCGAATGCACGCCCTTGCGTGACGGTCGGACAGACTGCTTCGGTCGCAACCCCGACGGATCCCGATTCGGGATGGAGGTCCGTCGCAGATGAGAAACACGACGCTGCCTCAGCTCATGACCGGCCCGGCCGATCGCCATGCCACCCTGGGCGCGTTTGGCAGCCCGATTCACCATCAGCATGCGCAATTGAGGGCCATGCTCATGGCACGTCAGCGCAAGGATCTGGCCGACTACTTCGCCCGTCCGATTCAGGATACCGACTCGGGCGAAATCCGTTGGCTTGCGGAGATCGAAGGAACGCCCTGCCGATTCGAGCAGCTTGGTCCGCAGGACGCCTCCGCAGTCCGTGACAAGCTCGCGCGTATCCAGGCTGATCTCGCGGCGCTGGCTCGGACTTTCCGTAGCTTGCCGGGTGCTGCGCAGGCTTCGGCCGGTACCGGCCCTGCGTTTGCGGCCCTGCTCGAGGGTGCGCAGCGGGTTCCAGAGACCGGTGATTTTCTTTTTGCGGTAGATGGCCAGCCGGTGATTGCATTCTGGGGATTTCGCGATCATCAGGGTCAGGGGGTCATCCCGAGCCCGCCCCCACTTCCCGTAGCGCCTGCGCCGGCCACCCGCCCCCCGGCATCTCCTGTTGTGCAGGCAGTGGCTGCCAACAAGCCCGTTGCGGACAGCACCCGTCGTCGCTGGCCTGCATGGCTCGGGTGGCTGCTTGCCCTGTTGCTCGTGTCGGCCGTGCTGGCATGGTGGTTTTTTCATCGGACCGAGGCCGATCAGGCTGCTCAGGTTCAATCGCCTCCCCAGGTCTCGTCAGACCCAACCCGCCAAGCCTTGCCGGCGACTGAGGGCCGAGAGGCCCAGGCACCGATGGCGATCAGCCCCGAGGCCCTCGCCCGCGGAGACCTGTCCTTCTTGCAGGGGCTCTGGCAGGTGGGCAAAGGCAGGATCTCCCTGTATGCCGGAAGTCCGGATAACGTGACCGGCAGCGCACGCGATGTGCTCGAATTCGGGCCGGATGGTCGCGGGCGGCACCATACGCTCGAGGGTATGAGCCACGGTCGCGGCGAAACCCGGGGCCCGCCGATCGAGCCCTGTTCGGGCGATCTTTCGGCTTCGGTCAAGGGCAAGACCCTGCTCGTCGATCTCGGCCCCTGCATGACCGAAGGCTCGGCCAAGCCACAGTATTCCGCGCGCCGTTTCGAGTGTTCGATCTCTGAACAGGGCGCTACCGAGTGCAAGACCGTCAACCACGACGGCCATCGCTGGAAAACCGATCTGCTTCGGATCCATTGATAACCTCATCGAAAAATATTTTTTCCAGATTTCAGGAAGCTCATCATGGCGCTGAACGAACTGATGCACGATCTGCCGGATGTCGTGCCCCTCATTCCAGGGAGCGGCGTCCAGTTTCTTGATCTCGGATTCAGCATCTCGAGGCAGTCGGGCGTGCCGACCGACTGGGAGTACTTCGATCCACTGACCCGCAATCGATCCGAGCGGGTGCCTTCCTGCACCCGACGAGGCGAAGAAGTGCTCAATCCAATGAGCTCGGACCAGACCTACACCGTCGATGTGAAGTCGATCGTCGAGATGTTTGATCGTGTCTGGGTGCCGATCCCGATGTTGCGTCGGCAGTCCAACGGCTTTTACCGTGGACCGACCAACTGGACCCGGGCCTATCTTTCCAGGCTCGCGCATCCTGATGAGCGAGGCCATGACTACCGCCTGGTCATCGCGGCCGATACCTCGCTGCTCGATTTCATCGAGAACGAGGCCTACCTGGCGCCCAGCCCCGACGATGCCCGCAATGGTCGCGAGTTCAAGCTGGCCGGTCCGCAGGACGGCATCGACTGGTACATGACCGAGCCCTGGGTGCGCGACTGGTGTTTCGAGCTGTATCGCGACATGCTCGAGCGCGAGGAGCGCAGGCGCAGAAAGCACAACTTCAGACCTCTTTCCGACGAAGAGGTTCTTGACCGCATGCAGGGCGACAGTGAGCCTCTGGCCCGCTATCGCTCCTTTCTCGATCTGATCCTCAGCCTGGACATCGTGCCCTCACTGCGGCTGGTCGATCGGGTGACCGAGCCGCGCCCCGAGCCGATTGATGTCGACCTCGTGCTCGACCTGGGCAACTCCAGAAGCTGCGGGTTGCTGATCGAGTCGGATCCCACCGAAGCCAAGGTCGATATCACCAAGGCCGTGCGCCTGCAGCTGCGCGACCTCACGGATGCCGAGCAGACCTATGCCGATCCTTTTCCGAGCCGCTTCGAATTTGCACGTGCCCGATTCGGCAAGGACCATATCTCGCTTCGAAGCGGCCGCTCGGCTGCGTTTTCCTGGCCCACCATCGTGCGGGTCGGGGTGGAGGCCAGCCGCCTGTCGAGCCGACGCTCGGGCACCGAGGGCACCTCGGGATTGTCGAGCCCCAAGCGTTATCTCTGGGATGAAGATGCGCAGCGCGACTCTTGGCGGGTCAGTGCCCGCACAGTGGGCGCGGGCGAGTCGCCCTTCGCCACTGATGTGGCCTTCACCACCTTCGTGAATGATCTGGGCGAGCCACTGCACAAGATCTCGCCCCAGATCCTGCAGACCCAGCCGGACCGGGGCATCCTCGCCATTCGGGCCCTGTACTCCAGGCGCAATCTGGCGTCGTTCGCCTTGGCCGAGATCTTCGTGCATGCAATGGCCATGATGAACTCCCCGCTGCATCGCCTGCGCAGGCCGGTCAATGCTGAATTGCCCCGACGCCTTCGCCGCATCATCCTCACCATTCCGACCGCGATCTCTGCAGCCGAACGCAAGATTCTCGAGGAGCAGGCTAATGCGGCCCGCGACCTCGCCTATCTGAGCCTGGGCCTGGCCGAGACGCTCTGGCGTGACGACGGAACTCCCTACCTGATCTTCAGTCGCGATGCCCGGGTCAAGGCCGACCGCCCGGATACGGGCCCCGAAGTGCTGCTGCAATGGGATGAGGCCACCGCTACGCAGGCGGTTTACCTTTACACGCAGGTCGCACAAAACTACTCGGGCGGTGCGCATGCGTTCTTCGAGTCGGCCAGACGGCCGGAGAACATCCGCGACCCGGCCACCCAGGATCGTCTGCGTCTGGCCACCATCGACGTCGGCGGCGGCACCACCGACCTCATGATCACCTCGGTGGCAGCCAGCGGCAGTGGCAACAACGTCACCCTGGAACCCACTCAGGAGTTCCGCGAGGGCTTCAACTTCGCCGGCGACGATGCACTGCTCAGGGTGGTGCGTGAGCATGTGCTGGTGCCGATCCGCCAGCGTCTGCGAGAGGCTGGCCTCGGCGATCGCGCAGAGAACCTGCTGAACCAGCTGCTTGGTGGCGACCATGGAGAGAAGCAGGCCGTGGAATACGTGCGCCGTCAGCAGTTTGCGGCCCAGATCGCCGCGCCCATCGCCCTGGCCATGCTGCGCGACTACGAAGGCTACGATCCGCTCGGCCAGAGGGTGAATACCCGGCGGGAGTTCGAGTCCTTCTTTACGCCCGACGATCGACCCTCGCAGGACCTGATCGATCACTTCAATGCCGCTGCCGCCAAGGCCGGAGCGCCTGAATTCAGGCTCGAGCAGACCGTCTTCGAGGTCGCGCCCCATGCCATCGACCTGACCCTGCGTAGTACCTTCCTGGAAATGGTGCGTGCACTGACCGAGGTGGTGCATCGCTATCGCTGTGACCTGCTCATTCTCTCGGGCCGTACCTCCAAACTGCCCGCGCTGCGTGCCCTGATGGAAGAGTCGGGTGTCCTGCCCGCGCATCGCATCGTGTCTTTGCACCAGTTCCGTGTGGGGCCCTGGTACCCCTTCCGGGATGATCGCTCCACCGTGGGTGATCCCAAGACCACCGCTGCGGTCGGTGCCATGATCTGCCTGCTGGGCAACGGCCAGCTGCAGAACTTCAATTTCCGATCCGACCGATTCAGGCCGCGCTCTACCGCGCGCTACTTTGGCAAGCTGAGTCAGGATGGCCGACTGCTCAAGGCCGACGAGTTCTATGACGACCTTGATCTCGACCGGGTCGACTACCAGCTGCCCGATCCCGAGGAGCGGTCTTTCGAGTTTCGCGGACCGATGCCGCTCGGGTTTCGTCAGATGCCGGTGGAGTGGTGGCCGGGTTCACGCCTGTACTACATCGACTACCGCACGCCCGACGAAGCCCGCGCGCTCAACCCGCTCACGCCGCTGCGGGTGGCGCTCAAGCGCATCAATCGCCGCGCCGAGCGCCTTGCAGACGGCACCGAGTACATCGAGAACCCCGAACTCGCCATTGCCAGCGTGACTGACCGCGAAGGTCGGACGCAGTCCACGCAGCGCCTTCGCCTGCGGCTTCAGACCCTGGACCAGCCGCAGGGCTACTGGCTCGATACCGGCATCCTTCTTGGAGCGTGAACCTCATGCCCATTCCCACGCAAGAACAGGTCCGCACCCAGGCCCATCAACTCAGCGAGGCCTGCAGTCAGGCCCGTGACTGGATTCGTCGAGTCGCGGTCGGCACGCCCAAGGTGGCCATTGAGGAGCGCGCGCTTCTGGATGCGGCACGCGGCGTTGAAAACCAGGCTCGCAAGCTCGCCTCATCGGCAGCGCGTCGCAACAGTGTCGGCGTGTTTGGTCCGAGCCAGGCAGGCAAGTCCTATCTGGTGTCCGTGCTCGGGCGCGATCGCGGGCGGCCCCTGATGGTCGATTTTGCAGGTGCGCAGCGAAATTTCATTGAAGAGATCAACCCGCAGGGGGGCAAGGAGTCCACCGGACTGGTCACGCGCTTTACGACTGAGCGCGGCACGACCGACCGCGAGCATCCGGTGGAGTTGCGTCTGCTGAGTGAATGCGACCTGGTCAAGATCCTTGCCAACAGTTTTCTGTCTGACTTTGATCAGGCCAACCGGCGGGTCTCCCTGCCCGATGCCGAGAAGATCAGACAGGGCATCGCATCGATCGAGGGCAGGGCGGGCCAGGCCGAGTCTGCAGCGTCGGGGGGCGGGAATCGCAGCGCATCGCATCTCGACGAGATCGCGATGCTCGACATCTCGGAATATTTCGAGAGCTACTTTCGGCTGCAGCATGCCGAGCTCAAGCGAGCAGGTTACTGGGAGGCCCTGATACGCCTGGGCCACCGGCTGGGCATGGACGAGCGCATCGAGCTCTACAGCATGTTGTGGGGTGGGCTCGCTGATCTCACAGGTCTGTTCCGGCTGCTGCTTGTTGCGCTTCAGGATCTCGGTCATGCCGCCGAATGCAGGGCCTCGATGGACAGCCTGCTGCCCCGCGAGCGCAGCATCATTGACGTCGATACGCTGCGCAAGGGCCTGGCCTCTCCCGAGCATGAGCAGGACACGGTCTCGGTCGTGCCCGTGTCGCGAGACCAGGGAGTCGATGGTTCCCTGCGCCGGATTCCCAGGGCCCTGCTCACCGCGCTGGTGGCTGAGGTAAAGGTCGTGGTGACCACAAGCCCCTGGCCTTTTTTCGAGCATACCGATCTGCTCGACTTTCCGGGTGCGCGCTCACGCGAAAAACTCATCGATCTGCCCAGCGATGCACAGGAGCGCATCGATGCCGTGCGCAATCTGTTGCTAAGGGGCAAGATTGCCTACCTCTTTCAGCGCTATACCGAGGATCGCGAGCTCAGCTGCATGATGTTGTGCATGCCTCCTGGCAATCAGGAGGTGAAGGACCTCACCGCCCTGGTGGGCGAGTGGGTACGTCAGACGCATGGTCGATCAGCTTCCGACCGATCCGGTCTGCCTTGCGGTCTGTTCATGATCCTCACCAAATTCGATACCGAACTGCAGGTCAAGCCGGGAGATACCAACGACTCGCTGCGCAGCAGGTTGGATGTGCGGGTCGAAGCGTCGGTCAATCAGCTTTTCTCCCAGGAGGAATGGCTGCAGAACTGGGATGGCAAGCCGTTTCGGAACACTTTCCTGTTGCGCAATCCGGGCTTTCCTCTGGAGGGCATCTTCACCTACGAGTCGCTCACCCCGGTCATCGAAAACGGGATTGCATCGCAGGCCCAGGAACGCCTCGGGCTGTTTCGCGAGGGGATGAGTGCCTCAGAGAATTGCCGTCGGCACTTTGCCGACCCGATGCAGGCCTGGGACAGTGCGATGGCACTCAATGACGGCGGCGTCGCCCGACTTGTCGCCGAACTCCAGGCGGTGATGACCCCCGACCTGAAGGCGCGTCAGTTGGCCAGTCAACTGGCTGAGCGGGCGCGCCAGATCGAACGCGAGCTTGCGCGCTTTTATTCGGCCGGTGCGGCCGAGTCCCGCCGCAACAAGGATGAAGAAATCAACGGCCTGCGCCGCAAGCTTTTTGCTGCGGTCAATGAACGCGAGTTTCCCTTCCGCAGGTTCTACCAGCTGCTGGGTGCCCTGATGATCTCCGAGCCGGAGCTGCGCAGCCTCTTTCTGCAGACGGCCGAGCTCCGGCTTGAAGATCAGGCGCCTCCCCCCTCATCGGATCCGCTGGCGGCTCAGGAGGACCCCTGGGCCGAAGACCCCTGGGCCTCGGCGGACGAAAACGCCGCCACCCCTCATCAAGCGGGGGTACAACGGGCACGCGTCCATGATCGCTTCGATCACTTCGCAGACCGTGTTCTAGGGGCCTGGACGCAGCAGGCCCGTGCACTGGCCAAGGATTCCAGTGCGCTCGCCGCGCTGCGCATGGATGCACAGATGGTTTCGAGCCTGACCGACGAACTGGTGGTGGCAGCACAGCGGCTGGGCCTGGCAGGTCGCATCGCAGACCGTGCCCGCACGCAGCTGCAATCGGCCACCACACGATTCGATGAGGTGGCCGATCGCGCGGCTGGCATTGCATCGATGCTGCTTAACGACTTCATCTTCGATCTCGATTTCGCCTGCATGGCGGCTCAGGAGCGCCCTGCATTTCCGGAGCCACCGAAGATCCGCGTGCGATCTGTCTTCGAAGCGCCCCCGATGCCCGAACCCTCTGCGCTCCTGGGCCTGGGCGAGTCGCGCATGCCCACCGAGCAGGTCCAATTCATGGACTGGGGCGTGGCGGTCAAGCAGGTCGCCTTCGACAACCTGTCGTTCGAGGGCGGCCGTCAGATCACCGAAGAAGACAACGCCGCGCTGGGCCGAATCCTTGATGGCATCCGGCCCGCCATTGCGAACACACCTGCCTGAGATCGCCCGTCACTGAGATTGCTCCCCATGCCCGCGAAATTCGTTCAGCTCGACACCCATGAATCCGGCACCGCCCGACTGCAGATCACCGGTCCGGGCGCAGGCCGGTTCATTGACCCTCAGGCCATCGAGATTGCCATCGTTCAGCCGGGTCTGGGGGAGCGCTTTCTCGATCCCAGGGACCAGTCCGATCCCTGGAAGCTGGGGGCCTTTCACTTCAGGCCGATCAACCCGCAGCACAGCAGCGCCGGCGAGCTCATCTTCGAGATCGACCATGCGGTGACCTACCACCTGCGGGCCATGACGCCCTACTTTGTCCGTGTAAGGGTTCGGACCAGCCTGAGTGATCCGGCAGAGGATGCGGGCATCCAGGAAGTCTTCACGATGCCGGCCACCACGCGCCGGCCCTCGGTGCAGCCTGCAGGATGGGTTGAGCCCCCTGATCCGCACAGCCCGGCCAGCCGGCCTGTCAGTCCGACGCCCACGGCGCCCACGATCGAGGTGGTACCGGCGATTGAAGACACGCCCCCCTTCGAGGCTGCGCCTGCTGCCAGCGTGGCGGCGGATGGCCCGCCCGTCATCGAGGCATCACCTGCGGGCGGCCCGGCCAAGCAGACTCCCCACGAAACCAAACCCGGATCGCGCACAGGCCTCATCGCTGGACTTGTGGTTCTGGCACTGGTCGCAGCGGGCATCGCATTCTGGTTCCTGCGCCCGGGGTCTGCGGCTCCTGAGGCGGTTCCGGCCTCGGCCACTCCCGCCCCGGCTGCGTCTTCCGGGGCAGACGCACCCACCAATATGGATGCCTGCCGACAGGCCATCGCTGCAGCACCGCAGGCCGATCAGGCCCGCGACTGGGCCCTTGGCATGGCCAAGGACAAGCGTCTGCTCGATTGCCAGTTCCTGCTGTTCCGATTCGCGGCCGAAAAGGGCGATGCCGTGTCGGCCCGCTCGCTGGGCGTCTTTTATGACCCGGACACCTGGTCGCGTGAGTCCAGTCCCATGCCTTCACCGAATCCGGCCGAGGCCTCGCGCTGGCACAAGCAGGCGGCCGAAGCCGGCGATGTTGAAGCGATGTACCGCTACGGCATGCTGCTCAAGCTGGGTCGTACCGAGATTGAGGGCGATCAGGCCCAGAAGCTCGCCCAGGATTTCCTCACCCGTGCCCGCGAAGCTGGTCATCCCCTGGCTGCGGCGGCACTTCAGCAATGACGCCCGACAGAGAGCCGCCCACCATGTCTCACTCCGATCGGCCTATGAACGATCTGACGCTCGATCTGAGCGCCAGCCCACTGGATCCGGGCGACCGCCCGGGGGCGCTGGGCTCCACCCCATCCGGTCCCGCGCGCCGGCACTGGCTCAAGGCCTCGACGGCCGGCGCGCTGGTCGTGGCCAGCCCCTGGACGCTGGCGCAAAACGCGCCGCTGCTGAT
>JBMSOD010000046.1:0-16278 GCA_049422085.1 Burkholderiaceae bacterium | reverse complement strand
GCCATGGGCCTGCTCTTTCTGGGCGGCGTGAGTCTGAAATGGTTCTTCGGTCTCAGCGGTGTGCTGATCGGAACCTTCCTGGCACTGATCTGGCTCTCGCCCTGGCGGCGCGACCGCATCTTTGCCTATCTCGATCCCTTCGACGAGAAGAACGCCCTGGGCAAGGGCTACCAGCTCTCGCATTCGCTGATTGCCTTCGGCAGGGGTGAATGGTTCGGAGTGGGACTGGGTGGCAGTGTCGAGAAGTGGCACTACCTGCCCGAAGCGCATACCGACTTTCTCCTCGCGGTGATCGGCGAGGAACTCGGCTTTGCAGGCGTACTGGTCGTGGTGGCGCTCTTTTACTGGATCGTGCGCCGGTGCGTCGAGATCGGCAGGCAGTCGATTGCCCTGGAGCGAAATTTCGCCGGCCTGGTTGCGCAGGGTGTCGGCCTTTGGATCGGGGTGCAGGGTTTCATCAACATGGGGGTGAATGTCGGGCTGCTGCCGACCAAGGGATTGACCTTGCCACTGATGAGCTACGGTGGCAGCGGGATTCTGGTCAATTGCGTGGCGCTCGCGATCGTGCTGCGCATCGACTTCGAGAACCGTCGCATGATGCGGGGGGCGGCATGAGTGGTCTGCCAGACACCCCAACCCCGGCGCTCGCCGCAGCGGGTGGGGCGCGCACCGTGATGATCATGGCAGGCGGTACGGGCGGCCATGTGTTCCCCGGTCTTGCCGTGGCTCAGGTCCTGCGCTCCCGGGGCTGGCAGGTGATCTGGATGGGCAACCCGGGCGGGATGGAAGCCTCGCTGGTGCCTCGCCATGGCATTGCACTGCGGTCGGTCGATATCGGCGGTGTCCGTGGCAAGGGCTGGCTCACCTGGGCGTTGCTGCCCTGGCGACTGACCCAGGCCTGCAGGCAGAGCCTGAAGGCCTTGCGTGAAGTGCGACCGTCGGTGGTTCTGGGCATGGGCGGGTATGTGGCCTTCCCGGGCGGTCTGATGTCGGCTCTCACGGGTGTGCCGCTGGTCCTGCATGAACAGAATTCGGTGGCCGGCCTGACCAACCGGCTGCTCGCACGTCTGGCCCGTCGCGTGCTTGTCGCATTCCCGAGGGCTTTACCTGGCGGGCAGTGGTGCGGCAATCCGGTCCGTGAAGATGTCCTGAAACTGACCGATCCGCAGGTCCGCTATGCCGGCCGCACCGGACCGCTGCGCCTGCTGGTTGTGGGAGGAAGCCTCGGCGCCCAGGCGCTGAACACGGTTGTGCCACGAGCGCTCGCACGGATTGATGCACGGGAGCGACCGACCGTGCTGCATCAGAGCGGGCGTCGCCATCTTGATGCCCTGCGTCAGGCCTATCAGGACGCCGGCGTCGAGGCCGAGGTGACCGGCTTCATCGACGACATGGCGCAGGCCTATGCCCAGGCCGATCTGGTGATCTGCCGCGCTGGTGCCATGACCGTTTCGGAGGTGGCCGCGGCAGGCGTCGCCAGCCTCATGGTCCCGTTCCCGCATGCAGTCGATGACCATCAGACAGCGAACGCGCGGTTTCTGGCTGATCGTCAGGCCGCCTTGCTGATGCCGCAGGCTGAGATGAGCGAAGAGATGCTGGCTGGCGTGTTGCGAGATCTGAACCGGACCCGGTTGCTCGAGATCGCGGTGCGGGCGCGTGCCTTGGCCAAGCCTGATGCGGCGGCTCAGGTGGCCGATGCCTGCGAGGCGATCGCGCGTCCTGCGCCGGTGCCGATGGCGGGGGGTGTTGCATGAAGCACAAGGTCAAGCGCATTCATTTCGTGGGCATTGGTGGCTCCGGCATGAGCGGCATCGCCGAGGTCCTGCTCAATCTTGGCTATGACATCAGCGGTTCTGACCTGGGAGAGAGCGCAACCACCCGACGTCTTGAAGAACTCGGTGCGAAGGTGACGATCGGCCATGACGCCGTGAACATCGCAGGCACGGACTGCGTCGTGACCTCATCGGCGGTCAAGGCGGACAATCCGGAGGTGACTGCGGCGCGCGCAGCCCGCATTCCTGTGGTGCCCCGTGCACTGATGCTGGCCGAGCTCATGAAGCTCAAGCAGGGCGTGGCCATCGCGGGCACCCATGGCAAGACCACCACAACCAGTCTGGTGGCGTCGATTCTGGCGGCAGGGGGCCTGGACCCCACCTTCGTGATCGGCGGGCGACTGAACAGCGCCGGCGCCAATGCCCGTCTTGGAAGTGGCGACACCATCGTGGTCGAGGCGGACGAGTCCGATGCATCCTTCCTGAACCTGGTGCCGATGATCGCGGTGATCACCAACATCGACGCCGATCACATGGAGACTTACGGGCACGATTTTGCGCGCCTGCGTCAGGCCTTCGTGGAGTTCACCCAACGCCTTCCGTTCTATGGCGCGGCGGTGCTTTGCATCGACGACGTGCATGTCCGCGAGGTGCTGCCCTTTGTGTCCAAGCCTGTGCTCACCTACGGCTTTTCTGCCGAAGCCCGCTTCAGGGCGGTTGACCCGACTGCGGACAACGGTCGCATGCGATTCACCCTGCATCGACCCGATGCAGCGCCCCTGCCCGTGGTTCTCAATCTGCCGGGCCTGCACAATGTCCAGAATGCGCTCGCCGCAATCGCGGTCGCCGACGAACTGGGCGTGAGCGACGAGGCGATCGTGCGTGCCTTGGCCGAGTTCACCGGGGTCGGACGACGGTTCCAGCGCTATGGCGAGCTTCCGGTGCCAGCAGCGAATGGCGCCGGGGTGTTCACGCTCGTCGATGACTATGGCCACCATCCAGCCGAGATGGCCGCCACCATTGCCGCCGCCCGGGGCGCCTTCCCGGGCCGCCGACTGCTGCTGGCATTCCAGCCCCATCGCTATACCCGGACCCGCGATCTGTTCGAGGATTTCGTGAGGGTGCTCTCCAGCGTCGACGCCCTCCTTCTGGCCGAGGTCTATGCGGCCGGGGAGCCCCCGATCGTTGCTGCAGACGGCCGTGCCCTGATGAGGGCGCTGCGGGTGGCGGGCAAGGTCGAGCCTGTCTTCGTCGAGGACATGGGTCTGATGCCACAGGCGATTCTCGACGCCGTTCAGCCTGGCGATGTGGTGGTGACCATGGGCGCGGGTTCGGTCGGTGCTGTGCCGGCCCGTCTGAAGGAGCAGACCGGTGGCTGAACGCTCGGTCAGAAACCTCGGTCGTGTGGCCGTGCTGATGGGCGGGCGTTCCGCCGAGCGCGAGGTCTCGCTGATGTCAGGTCAGGGCGTGCTGGCTGCGCTGCGCAGTCGGGGCGTCGATGCACATGCCTTCGACCCGGCCGAGCGCCCCATGGAGGATCTGAAGCGCGACCACTTCGATCGCGTCTTCATCGCGCTGCATGGACGACATGGCGAGGACGGCACAGTTCAGGGTGCTCTCGAGCTGCTGGGCATTCCGTACACCGGCTCGGGGGTCATGGCTTCGGCGATCGGCATCGACAAGTGCATGACCAAGCGGATCTGGCTCAGCCATGGATTGCCCACACCGCAGTTCAGGATCGCCCGCAGTCCCTTGCAGGTCAGTGAGGCGGCTCTGGAGCTCGGTCTGCCCATGGCCGTCAAACCGGCCCGCGAGGGGTCTTCCCTCGGGTTCACCCGACTCGAAGCACCCGGCCAGGCTGCAGCTGCCTTCGAGGCTGCCGCCCGCCACGATGGCGACGTGCTTTGCGAGCAGTTCATCAGCGGCCGTGAGCTGACGGTGGCCCTGCTTGGAAGCGGGCCACAGGCGCAGGTGCTGCCGGTCATCGAGATCGTGGCGCCGGCGGGAAACTACGACTATCAGAACAAGTACTTCACCGACGAGACCCGTTACGACTGTCCGGCCCGCCTTCCCGAAGCCCTGGCGCAACGCATCGCCGGACTGGCGCTCGCGGCCTATCAGGCGGTCGGCTGCGAGGGCTGGGGCCGGGTCGATCTGATGCTGAGAGACGGTGATGACGCCCCCTTCCTGCTGGAGGTCAACACCTCGCCCGGCATGACCGGTCATTCGCTGGTGCCCATGGCTGCACGCGCGGTGGGTCTGTCCTACGAAGATCTCTGCCTTCGTCTGATCGACGCCGCCTCGCTCAAGACCGGAGGTGAACCGTGATCGGTGCATGGCATGACGTGCGGCTGCTCAATACCCTGGCCAATGTGCTGATGGCCTGCGCCATGCTCGCCTTTGTGGCCGGAGGACTTGGCTGGCTCATTCAGCGCCCGGTCTTCACGCTGAGCTCAGTCCAGATCGAATCGACCGAAGCATCGGGCGGCCTGCGTCACATGACCATTCCCGGACTGCGCTCGAGCCCGGCCATGCAGTGGAAGGGCAATTTCTTCACGGTCGATCTGAACGCAGTGCGCAGCGCCTTCGAGAGCGTGCCCTGGGTCAGACGGGCCGAAGTGCGCCGGGTCTGGCCCAACACGCTCAGAGTGGCGATCGAGGAGCATCGACCCCTTGCTGTCTGGAGCGATGGCCGTCTGGTCAACACCCAGGGAGAACTGTTCGTGGCCAATGTCGCCGACGCAGCCCAGGACGCCGAACTGCTCGAGTTTGCCGGCCCGCCGGGGACCGAGGCGAGCGTGACCCGGCGCTGGCAGGAGCTGCGTGCCTGGCTCGCCCCGCTGCAGCTTGAGCCTCGCACGGTTGAACTGTCGACCCGGTATGCCTGGTCGGCCACGCTGGACAACGGCATGACCTTGCTGCTCGGACGTGAGCAGGGCATGCCGATCGGCGATCGGGTGGCCCGCTGGGTGCAGGCGCATCCGGTCGCAAGTGCCCGCCTTTCCCGCGACATCGTGGCGGTCGATCTGCGTTATCCCAACGGCTTTGCCGTGCACGCGCCGGGTGCTGCCGCACGCCCGGGCCGCGCTGCCGGTCTTCAAACTGCGCAAGGCAGGCAAGTGCAATGACACGAGACTCCAAGGACCTGGTGGTCGGACTCGATATCGGGACCTCCAAGATTGTTGCGGTCGTGGCCGAAATGCGGCCCGACGGCCAGTACGAGGTGGTGGGGCTGGGCCAGCATGAGTCGCGCGGCCTCAAGAAGGGCGTGGTGGTCAACATCGAGACCACGGTGGCGTCCATCCAGCATGCCCTTGAAGAGGCCGAGCTGATGGCTGGCTGCAAGATCCGCTCGGTCTATACCGGCATTGCGGGCAGCCACATCCGCAGCTTCAATTCGATCGGCATGGTGGCGATCAAGGACAAGGAGGTCACCGATGCCGATGTGGCCCGGGTGATCGAAACGGCCAAGGCGGTCAACATCCCGACCGACCAGCAGATCCTGCATGTGCTGCCGCAGGAATTCATCATTGATGGTCAGGACGATATCCGGGAGCCGATCGGCATGAGCGGGGTGCGCCTGGATGTGAAGGTCCACATCGTGACAGGGGCGGTCTCGGCAGCACAGAACATTGTCAAGTGCGTGCGCCGGT
This sequence comes from Burkholderiaceae bacterium, assembly GCA_049422085.1. GTDB lineage: Bacteria > Pseudomonadota > Gammaproteobacteria > Burkholderiales > Burkholderiaceae_E > UBA4615. The sequence goes on along the minus strand of JBMSOD010000046.1, from coordinate 10,853 downwards.
GCGGACTCGAGGTGCACGACCTCATTTTGCAGCCCCTGGCCTCCAGTACTGCGGTGCTGACCGATGATGAAAAGGAGCTGGGTGTGGCGCTGGTCGACATCGGCGGCGGTACGACCGATGTCGCGATCTTCACCGGAGGATCGATCCGCCATACCGCCGTCATCCCGATTGCGGGCGATCAGATCACCAGTGACATCGCGATGGCCCTGCGCACGCCCACGCCGGATGCAGAGGACATCAAGATCCGGCACGGCATTGCCAAGCAGTCGCTGGCAGACCCGTCGGAGCAGATCGAGGTGCCTGGCATCGGCGATCGCGGACCCCGGTCGCTTTCGCGACAGGCGCTGGCTGCCGTGATCGAACCCCGGGTCGAGGAGCTCTTCTCCTTCGTGCAGCAGGCGATCCGCGAGTCGGGCTACGAGGAGCTGCTGTCCTCGGGCATCGTGCTCACCGGCGGATCGAGCCAGTTGCCAGGTCTGGCCGAACTCGGAGAAGACATCTTCCTCAAACCGGTGCGCCTCGGCGTTCCTGCCTATTCGGGCAGCCTGGCCGAAGTGGTGGGCACGCCGCGCTTTGCCACCGTGATCGGTCTGCTCGAAGAAGCCCGCCAGCAGCGTGTTCGTGGCCGCAAGGTGGCCGAGCAGTCGGGCTCCTTCAAGGAAACCCTGCGCCGCATGAAGGAGTGGATCGTTGGCAATTTCTGAATGTCCTTCACGGTCGTCTCAACCTGCTTTCTGTTCTCTTCAACCGTCGTCCCCTGATCCGAATCCGTCCTCCCGTCTTACCCGTCTTTCTCTCACCTTCCTTTCTTCTGCAAACCTCTCAACCCAACACGCCGGAGACCCTGACCATGTCCAGTTTTGAAATGCTCGATACCCAACCCGATGGTGCTGTCATCAAGGTGGTCGGCGTCGGTGGCGCCGGCGGCAATGCCGTGAACCACATGGTGGCCCGTGGCGTCCAGGGCGTGGAGTTCATCGCCATCAATACCGACCGTCAGGCACTCAAGCGCTCGCAGGCCGAGCGCATCATCCAGCTCGGTGATGCCGGTCTCGGGGCCGGGGCCAACCCCACTGCCGGTCGGGCGGCCTGCGAGGCCGAGCGCGAGTCGGTCCGCCAGGCACTGGCGGGCGCGAACATGGTGTTCATCACCGCCGGCATGGGCAAGGGCACCGGAACGGGAGCCTCTCCGGTGGTCGCCCAGGTGGCCAAGGAGATGGGCATCCTGACTGTCGGCGTGGTGACCAAGCCCTTTGATTTCGAGGGCAGCAGAAAGATGCGTGTTGCCGATGAAGGCATTGAGCAGCTGGTCGATCATGTCGACTCCCTGATCGTGGTGCTCAACCAGAAGCTCTTCGATGTGATGGACGAAGATGCCAGCCTGGAAGATGCCTTTCGCAGAGCGGACGATGTACTGCACAACGCGGTCGCCGGCATTGCGGAGATCATCAACGTGCCCGGTCTGGTGAACGTGGACTTTGCCGACGTGCAGACCATCATGGGCGAGCAGGGTAAAGCCATGATGGGGATTGGCGAGGCCTCTGGCCTCGATCGTGCGCGGCTTGCGGCCGAGCAGGCGGTGGCCTCGCCGCTGCTCGACGGGGTCGACCTGCAAGGCGCCCGCGGCGTGATCGTCAACATCACGGCCAGCCGGTCGCTCAAGCTGCGCGAGACCAACGAGGTCATCAACACCATCAAGCAGTTCTGCGCCGATGACGCCACCATCATTCATGGCACCGTGCATGATGAAGACATGGCTGATCAGATCCGGGTCACGGTGGTGGCCACGGGCATTGGCCGTCAGGTGCGTCGCCCGCAGCTCGTGCCGCAGCCCATGCGCGCCACCGGGACCCATGACGCGGTGGTTTCCGAGCAGCCCTACCAGGGCACCGATACCCCTGCGGTCTGGCGCCATGGCCGCAATGCAGCCTCGGCCCAGGTGGCGGCCTACGAGGAAAAGGGGGTTGACCGTTTGGACATTCCGGCTTTCCTGCGCCGCCAGGCCGACTGACCGATACAATCCTCTGCGTTCAACGTTTACAGGAGTCCTGTCATGACCATCAAGATCGGCGATCGTCTGCCCGAAGCCACCCTCACCGAATTTGTTGAGGTCGAAGGCAATGGCTGCAGTGTCGGCCCCAATGCATTCAAGGTATCTGACCTCGTCAAGGGCAAGAAGATCGCCATTTTCGGCCTGCCAGGTGCCTTCACCCCGACCTGCTCGGCCAGGCATGTTCCGAGCTATGTGGAGCACTACGATGCGTTGCGCGCCAAAGGCGTCGATGAAATCTGGTGTGTTTCGGTCAACGACGCCTTCGTGATGGGCGCCTGGGGGCGTGATCAGAAGTCGGGCGGCAAGGTCCGCATGATGGCCGATGGCAGCGCCGAATTCAGCAAGGCGGTGGGCCTGACCCTCGACCTGACGGCCCGGGGCATGGGGGTTCGCTCGGATCGCTACTCCATGCTGGTCGACGACGGTGTGGTGCGCCAGCTCAACCGCGAGTCGCCCGGCAAGTTCGAAGTCAGCGACGCCGGCACCCTGCTCGGCCAGCTCTGATTGAGGCAACGGACCCTCAAGGCCCCGGTCGAGACGGTCGGGGTCGGTCTGCACAGCGGTCTGCCGGTTCGCCTCACGCTGAAACCGGCAGCGCCTGACACTGGCATCGTCTTTCGCCGAACCGATCTTGCGGTACCGGTGGATATCCCCGCGCGCCCGGAGCGGGTGGGCGACACCCGAATGGCCTCCACGCTGCAGGCCGCCGATGAAGGCGAGGGTGCGCAGGTCAAGGTCGCCACGGTCGAGCACCTGATGTCGGCTCTGGCCGGTCTGGGCATCGACAATCTGCTGGTCGAAGTGACCGCACCCGAAATCCCCATTCTTGACGGGTCAGCGGGGTCCTTTGTCTTCCTGGTGCAATCGGTCGGAATTGTCGAGCAGGCTGCGTCCAAGCGCTTCATCCGTGTGCTTCGCCCGGTCGAAGTTCGAGACGGCGACAAATGGGCCCGTCTCGAACCGCACTCCGGATTCAAATTGAAATTTTCGATCGACTTCCGGCATCCGGCCATCGACGCCACGGTGCAGGAGGTCGAGGTCGACTTTGAACGCGAGTCCTATCTGTCGGCCATCGGTCGGGCCCGCACCTTCGGGTTTGTCCAGGATGTCGAAACCCTGCGCTCCCTGGGCCTGGCGCAGGGGGGCAGCCTGGACAACGCCATCGTCATGGATGAGTCGAGGGTCCTCAACTCCGAGGGGTTGCGCTCACCAGACGAGTTCGTCAAGCACAAGATTCTGGATGCGGTCGGCGATCTGTATCTGGCAGGCCATGCCCTGCTGGCGGCCTATGTGGCCCACAAATCCGGCCATGCCCTCAATAACCTGCTCCTGCGCAAGCTCTTTTCCGATCCCACGGCCTGGGAGTGGGCGCGCTTTCCAAGCCGCAAATCCGCCCCCCGCCTGTTCGCCAAGGACTGGGTCGGGGGCTGAACCGCGCGGTTTCAGGTCGCGCCGTGGCGCCTTGCAAAGCGGTGCAGGGCTTTCGACAGTTCGGGGTGCCTGACCTGGCCGGCAAGTCGGCCCAGCGCCGCCACCGCTGCGGCCTGAGGAATCGCCTTCGGGCGAGCGGGTAAGGCAGGTGGTGCATCCGGAGCCCTGGGAGGGCGAAACCGCACTTCACTGACCGGCCAGCCTCTGGCGACCAGATGACGCACCAGGCTGGGTTCGCGCTGTCGAAGCCGGGCCGCAGCAGCGGCATGAGCCGCCCCGAGGAGCAGGCGGCCCTGGTCCAGGGCGATGACCTGCAGCGTCATGGGTGCCATGATCCGGTCGACCTCCTGCTGCAGTTCAGCCAGGCGCTTTGCTGCCGCGGCGAGGCGGGCCAGACCGGCATCTTCCCCCAGCCATTCAAGGGCCGCGCGGGCTGATCGGGATGCGGACGGACGGAACATGGCTGCACTCTAACCCGGGCAGGCCATGGCCGCTGCGTGCTACAGTTGCCGATTCTCCTTTTGCGCCGACATGATCCAGAACTTCCTGACCCGGATTTTCGGCAGTCGCAACGAGCGCCTGCTCAAGGAGTACCGCCGCAAGGTGGCCAGCATCAACGCTCTCGAATCAGGCCTGACCGGCCTGAGTGATGAGCAGCTGAGCGCTCGGACCGCCGAACTGCGCACGCGCGCTGCGGCCGGCACTTCGCTCGATGAACTCCTGCCCGAAGCCTTCGCGGTCTGCCGCGAGGCCTCGCGTCGGGTGCTTGGCATGCGCCATTTCGACGTGCAGCTGATCGGCGGCATGGCGATGCATTACGGCAAGATTGCAGAGATGCGCACCGGCGAGGGCAAAACCCTCATGGCGACCCTGCCGGCCTATCTCAATGCCCTGTCAGGCCAGGGCGTGCATGTGGTCACGGTCAATGACTATCTGGCCCAGCGTGATGCCGAGTGGATGGGGCGGGTCTACCGTTTTCTGGGGCTCACCGTCGGGGTCAATCTCACCCAGATGGCCCATAGCGACAAGAAGCAGGCCTACGGCGCAGACATCACTTACGGCACCAACAACGAATTCGGCTTCGACTACCTGCGTGACAACATGGTGTACGAGGTGGGCGACCGCGTGCAGCGGGGGCTCTCCTATGCCATCGTTGACGAGGTCGACTCCATTCTCATCGACGAAGCCCGAACGCCCCTGATCATTTCCGGGCAGGCCGAGGACCATACCGAACTCTATGTGCGCATGCGGCAGGTGCCGCCCATGCTCACCGCCATGGCCGAAGAGCCCAAGCCCAATGAGCCCGAGCCTCCGGGCGACTACTGGGTCGATCGCAAGAGTCATCAGGTGCACCTGTCCGAGGCTGGCCACGAAAAAGCCGAGGAGCTGCTGACCCGTCTGGGCATCCTGCCCGAGGGCGCGAGCCTCTACGACGCAGCCAACATCCAGTCCATGCATCACCTCACGGTGGCGCTGCGGGCGCACACGCTTTATTTCCGTGATCAGCAGTACGTGGTGCAGAACGACGAAGTCATCATCGTCGACGAATTCACCGGGCGGCTGATGCCCGGCCGCCGCTGGTCCGATGGCCTGCATCAGGCGGTCGAGGCCAAGGAGGGCGTGCGCATCCAGAATGAAAACCAGACCCTGGCCTCGATCACCTTCCAGAACTACTTCCGCATGTACGGCAAGCTTGCCGGCATGACCGGCACGGCCGACACCGAAGCCTACGAGTTCCAGGAGATTTACGGGCTGGAGACGGTCATCATCCCGACCCACCGGCCCATGGTACGACAGGACCGTCAGGATCAGGTCTTTCGCACCGCGCGCGAAAAGTACAACGCCATTCTGGCTGATATCCGCGATTGCCATTCTCGGGGCCAGCCGGTGCTGGTGGGCACCACCTCCATCGAGAACTCCGAGCTGCTCTCGGACATGCTCAAGCAGGACAAGCTGCCTCACAACGTGCTCAATGCCAAGCAGCATGAGCAGGAAGCCCAGATCGTCATCGAAGCGGGGCGCCCCGGCACGATCACCATTGCCACCAACATGGCAGGTCGCGGCACCGACATCGTGCTCGGCGGCAATGTCTCGCGTCAGATCGACGCGGTCATGGCCCGAGAGGATCTCGATGCCGCCAGCCGGCAAGGCCAGGCCGATGCCATTCGTGCCCAGTGGCAGACCCTGCACGACCAGGTGCTGGCAGCCGGTGGGCTGCACATTATCGGCACTGAGCGCCACGAGTCGCGCCGGATCGACAACCAGCTGCGCGGCCGGTCAGGCCGTCAGGGTGATCCCGGATCCTCCCGGTTCTATCTCTCGATGGACGATCCCCTGTTGCGGATCTTCGCGGGCGATCGTCTCAAGGCCATCATGGACCGCCTGCGCCTGCCCGATGGCGAGGCCATCGAGGCGGGTATGGTCACCCGGTCGATCGAAAGTGCACAGCGCAAGGTCGAGGCCCGCAACTTCGACATCCGCAAGCAGCTGCTCGAATACGACGACGTGGCCAATGATCAGCGCAAGGTGATCTATCAGCAGCGCAACGAACTGCTTGAGTCAGCCGACACGCAGAGCTTCATCGACAGCCTGCGTCATGGCATGTTCACCGATCTGTTCCGCCAGCATGTGCCGCCGGAGAGTGTCGAGGAGCAGTGGGACATTCCGGGCCTGCAAAAGATTCTTGCCGACGACTGGGGCCTTGAGGTGCCGCTCGAGGCCATGCTCTCGACCGAAGCCTCCGATGATGACCTGCTCGCCGCGGTCCTCAGGGCGGCCGATGAGCGCTACAACGCCAAGGTCGCCCTGGTGGGCCGCGAAGGCTTTGAGCGTTTCGAACGCTCGATCGCCCTGCAGTCCATGGATCACCGCTGGCGAGAGCACCTGTCCTCGCTCGATCATCTGCGTCAGGGCATTCACCTGCGCGGCTATGCCCAGAAGAACCCGAAGCAGGAATACAAGCGTGAAGCCTTCGAACTCTTCGAGTCGATGCTGCAGTCGGTTCGTGATGAAGTGACGCGGGTACTGATGACGGTGCGCATCCAGAGTGCCGAGGAGGCCGAACAGGCCGAGCAGCAACTCGAGCAGCAGGCACAGGCTTCGGCCGCAGCGGCCTCCTACACGCACTCGGCATTCAATGCCGCACCCGATGCCGACCCCGAGGCGGTTGCGATTTCGTTGCAGGAGGCGCCTCAGACCACCGACGATCGGGAACAGCCTTTCCGTCGCTTTGGTAACAAGATCGGCCGCAACGATCCCTGCCCCTGTGGCTCAGGCAAGAAGTACAAGCAGTGTCATGGCCGCCTGAGCTGAGTTCAGGATCGGCCTGAGGCAAGCCAGGCCTTCAGCCCGTACGAGAGCCTGCTCCACTCGTTGCGGGCCCGCCAGCCAAAGGCAGGCAGCCGGCGGCTCCAGTGAAATTTCGTGCCGCGTCCGTGTTCCTCGTCGTTGATGGTCGAGAGCACCACCTGGTCATGCCGGATTGGGTAGGGGCGCACATAGCGCACCCTCAGATTCCAGTGCCAGCCACGATCGAATTCATGATCGAAGGGAATCCGCATCGGCAGCAGTCCTTCCCCCAGGACAAGGGCCGCCTGCCGGTTGATCATGTAACCACTTGAAGCAGTACATTTCGTAAGCATCACGACCAGATCATGGTGGGCATCCAGCGCCCTCAGACGCTTCGGATGTCCCCGATGAACGCCTGAGAACTTGACCACATCCCAGTCGCTGTCGGAGTGCATGAGTCCGGCCAGAACGCCTGGCAGACTGTCCCCGAGCACGGCGTCATCTTCGAGAATCAGACCAAACCTGGCATTCGAACTCATGACCCGGCGGACGGCGCGCACATGAGACAGATAGCAGCCGAGCTCGCCCGGCAGGGGAAGCTTGCCGTGACGTCGAGCGAATTCGGCACGGTCGATCAGCGCAGGGTCGTGCAGGTCGAGCTGGTTGCCATCCAGGGCAGGCATCCTTTCCCACACCAGCCCGAGTTCATCGAGGCGCCCACCAATGCGCTTGAGCCGATCAGGGCTTCGATCAAGATTGATCACCTGGATCAGCAGCGAGCCTGGTTGGATGGTTGTTCGCGGGTCAGGCATGGGTCTGGGCTCAGTCAGCTCGAGGCGATCTGGAGGGGTATGTTCGAGTGGCTCATGTCAGGACGGCTGATCCTCCCATAAATACCCAAAACCCTCCTGATCTCCTCAAGACGCAGACGGACTGGAGCAGCCGCGCAAGTACACTCTCGCTTTTCCCGGATCTGCCCGAATCATGGCCGTCAACCTCCTCCCCCCTGACCCCGCCCGGTTGTTTGCAGTGGCCGGTTTTGAGCTTGGCACCGCTCGAGCGGGCATCCGCAAGCCGGGCCGGCGCGACATGCTGGTGGCCCGGCTTGCGCAAGGCGCAACCGTTGCAGGTGTCTTCACGCGCAACCGTTTCTGCGCTGCGCCGGTCCAGGTCTGTCGCGAGCATCTGGCGTCAGGTGAGGGGATTCGAGCGCTGGTGGTCAACACAGGAAACGCCAATGCCGGAACGGGCCAGACGGGTCTTGCCGACGCGCGCCAGACCTGTGAAGAGCTTGCCTCCCTGCTCGGCTGCGAGCCCGCGGCCGTGCTGCCCTTCTCGACCGGTGTGATCCTCGAGCCGCTGCCCATGGATCGGCTTGTGGCAGGCCTTGCGCCTGCGGTGGCCGACCTTCAGACAGGTCACTGGGCCGAGGCCGCCGAGGCCATCATGACCACGGATACCCTGCACAAGGCGGTGTCAAGGCGAATCGAGGTCGAAGGAGCCACTGCAGTGGTGACCGGCATCGCCAAGGGCGCGGGCATGATCCGGCCCAACATGGCCACCATGCTCGGATTTGTCGCGACCGATGCCGCGGTGCCTCAGGCCCTGGTGCAGCAGTGGGTCCGCGAGGCTGCCGATGCCAGTTTCAACCGCATCACCATCGACGGCGATACCTCGACCAACGACTCCTTCGTACTGGTTGCCACCGGTGCCGGCGCCCTCAAGGTCGAGGCTGCCGATGATGCGCGCGCGCGGGCCCTGCGTGCTGCGATCATCGAGGTGGCGCGCGAACTCGCGCAGGCCATCGTGCGTGATGGCGAGGGAGCGACCAAGTTCATCACCGTCCAGGTGGACCAGGCGCGCAACGCAGATGAAGCGGCCGCAGTGGCCTATGCGATCGCGCATTCGCCCCTCATCAAGACGGCCTTTTTCGCCTCCGATCCCAACCTCGGCCGAATTCTCTGCGCGATCGGCTATGCAGGCATCGAGGACCTCGATCCGGCCGGCATCGACCTGTATCTGGGTGATGTTCATGTGGCCACCGGTGGAGGCCGTCATCCCGCCTATCGCGAGGAAGACGGCCAGCGCGTGATGAAGCCCGCCGAGATCCTGGTGCGGGTGGTGCTTCACCGAGGGAGCGCTTCGACGACGGTCTGGACCTGTGACCTGTCGCATGACTATGTCTCGATCAACGCCGACTACCGCTCATGACCGCGCTCGATCCCCGTCTCCTTCATTTGCTTGAGCGCCTGGATGCATTGCTGCCCGGGCCCATCCAGGTCGACTGGTCTGCTGCGGTGGCCTGGCGCTGGCGTCGTCGCCCGACAGGTCTGGGCAGTCAGGCGATGCTGCAACCGGTGCATCACCGTTCTGACATCACCCTGGATGACCTGCACCATATCGACGAAGCCCGGTCGCTGGTCGAACGCAACACCCGTCAGTTCGTACAGGGCCTGCCCGCCAACAATGTCCTGCTGACAGGGTCCCGGGGAACGGGCAAATCCTCGCTGATCAAGGCCTGCCTGAACGCGTATGCCGCCAGGGGACTGCGCCTGATCGAAGTCGACAAGTCCGATCTCACCGATCTGCCCGACATCGTCGATCTGGTGGCCAATCGCCCCGAGCGCTTCATCGTGTTCTGTGATGACCTGTCCTTTGAGGAGGGGGAGGCCGGCTACAAGGGCCTGAAGGTGGCCCTCGATGGGTCGGTGGCTGCCGCAAGTGACAATCTGCTGATCTATGCCACCAGCAATCGGCGTCATCTGATGCCTGAGCGTATGAGCGAGAACCTGGCCGCCCATCACACCGAAGATGGCGAGGTTCATCCTGCAGAGACCTCCGAAGAAAAAATCTCGCTCTCGGAGCGATTCGGCCTGTGGGTTCACTTCTATCCCTTCAGGCAGGACGACTACCTCGATGTCGTCGCCCATTGGCTGCGTCATCTGGGCTGCAGCGATCGCGAGATCGAACAAGCCCGAGGGGATGCCCTGCGCTGGGCGCTTGAGCGCGGTTCCCGTTCCGGGAGGGTGGCATGGCAGTTCGCCCGGGACTGGGCCGGCCGCCATCGACTGCCGGGAACCAGGCGAGGCCCGAAAGGCGCCCGCCGCAAGGGCTGAGTCCAGATGCCGGCCACGACCCCGGATCGCATCATCGATGTGGCTGTCGGGGTGATCGAGCGACCCGATGGTCAGGTGCTGCTTGCCCGCCGTCCTGAAGGCAAGCCCTATGCCGGCTACTGGGAGTTCCCCGGAGGTAAGGTCGAGCCAGGCGAGCCGGTCGCCGAGGCGCTGGCACGCGAACTCGCTGAAGAACTCGGTCTTCGTGAGGTCCGGTCCGTGCCCTGGATCACGGTGCGGCATCACTATCCGCACGCCACCGTACGCCTGATGTTCAGGCGGGTGAGGCACTGGCAGGGCGAGGCCCAGCCGCGCGAGGCTCAGGTGCTGGCCTGGCGACATCCCTTGTCGATTGAGCTGAGACCGCTGCTGCCCGCGTCAATCCGGCCGATCCGCTGGCTGCAATTGCCGCAGGTCTACCGGATTTCCTGTGCGGCCGAACTCGGACTGCAGGCCTTCGAGCGCCTGGTTGATGAGGGTCTGCGTGCCTTTGAGACCGACCCTGAGCCAGGTCAGCAACGCTCCGATCTCTGGTTGCAATTGCGCGAGCCTGACCTGTCTGCAGCGGAGCTCGGGCGGCTGTTCGAGCGCCTTTGGCATTGGCGCATGCACCGACCGTTGCGCCTGATCGTCAGCAGCCGCCATCCTGAGGCGCTCTGGGCTCAGGCCGATGGGGTTCACCTGACTTCGAGAGATCTTGCGGCACTTCCCTCGCGCCCAAGGCGGCCCTGGGTGTTTGCGTCGTGTCATGACACCAGCGAGCTTGAGCAGGCGGCCGCGATGCAGTGTGATCTGGCGGTGCTCGGGCCGGTTCAGCCCACGCAAAGCCATCCCGGCGCACCGACCCTTGGATGGGAGCGATTCGAACAGACCCTGGCCGACCCGCTGCTGCCGGTCATGGCGATCGGCGGTCTGACACCGGCCGACCGTGTACAGGCCCAGTCACACGGGGCGCATGGTGTTGC
>JBMSOD010000045.1:0-16399 GCA_049422085.1 Burkholderiaceae bacterium | reverse complement strand
TGATTCGGCGTCGACAGGGAGCGAGTTCATGAGCGCACAGACCGACCGGGGTCCTGCCCCGGAAACCGAGCAGGCCCCGGAGTGGCAACAGGCCATCTTCAGGGTGCTCAAGTCAGGGGGGATCAGGCAGGTGGCCTATGTGCCCGATGCGGGTCACGCGCATGTGATCCGGTGCGCGGTGGCCGATCCCGAGATCCAGGACATCGTCCTGACCACCGAAGAAGAGGGTGTCGCGCTGGCCAGTGGCGCATGGCTTGGCGGTGAGCGCGCCGTCCTGCTCATGCAGAGCAGCGGGGTGGGCAACTGCATCAACATGCTCTCGCTCCTGCAGTCGGCAGACCTGCCGTTTCTGACACTGGTCACCATGCGAGGGGAGCATGCCGAATTCAATCCCTGGCAGGGGCCGATGGGTCGCAATACCCAGGCGGCTCTGGAGCTGATGGGCGTGCATGTGATGCGTGCCCATCATGCCGGGGAGGTCGAGGAGGTGGTCAGTGCAGCTCTGGATGCCGCTTTCGGGGCCGGCGAAAAGGTGGCCGTCCTGCTCAGTCAGCGGCTGATCGGACGCAAGAACTGGAACCGAAAATAAGAGGCGATGATCATGATGGACCGACGTGTTTTCGTGGCCCGCCTGATGGCGGGATTGCCCCAGGCACTGGTGATCACCGGGCTGGGCTCCTCGGCCTATGATGTGTTTGCCGCCGGGGATCGCGACCGAAATTTCTACCTCTGGGGAGCGATGGGTGGGGCGGTGCCGATGGGATTGGGCCTGGCACTGGCCCGTCCGCAGGAGACTGTCACGGTGATCACCGGCGATGGCGAGATGCTCATGGGCATCGGCAGTCTGGGCACGCTTGCAGCCAAACGTCCGCCCAACCTGTCCATTGTCGTGCTTGACAACGGTCACTACGGCGAGACCGGCATGCAGCAAAGTCACACTGCGCTTGGAACCGATCTGGTCGCCGTGGCCCGGGGCTTCGGAATTGCTCGTGCCTTCAGGACCGATCGTCTGGAGGACACCGAGTCGATCACGCAACAGATCGCTGAGCGAAGCGGACCGCTGCTGGTCCAGGCCATGGTTCAAGCGGACGAACCGCCGCGCACCCTGCCCCCCAGAGACGGCCCCTTCATCAAGAACCGGTTTCGGGCTGCCCTGGGGCTGTCGCCTTTCTGAAACCCGGGACGACCGATGTTGCAGCGTCAGCAATGCAGATTCAGGACCAAGGGCGGGCAGGCATGAGCGCAGCGATCAGCGTGATCACGCTTGCGGTGGAGGATCTGGAGCGTGCCGTCTGTTTTTATCGGGACGGCCTGGGCTGGTCGACCAAGGGCATCATTGGCGAAGGCCTTCCGAATGCACGTGTCGCGTTCTTCAATCTGGCAGGGGGCCAGAAGCTTGCCCTGTGGCCCCGGGCGAGCCTGCTGGCCGAGACAGGCTGGGCGGCAGCGTCCCGAGGCCTGTCCGATCCGGCATCGCCAACCAGGTCCGCGGAGGGTTCGCCGCCAAGGATTCTGCTCAGCCACAATGTGTCCGATGCTGAGCAGGTTGATCAGCTGCTGCAGCGGGCTGTGCAGGCCGGGGCATGTTGTGTCCGCGCGCCCTATGCCCCGGTCTGGGGAGGACGGGTCGCCTTTTTCACCGACCTGGACGCCCATCTGTGGGAACTCGCCTGGAATCCGGGCTTTCAATTCATCGCCTGATGGCGCGTTCCGTGGGCAGGCCCCTGATCTGGGGAGCAGCCGTGCTTGTCGCGGGGGCGCTGATGACTCTGGCGCTGTGGGCTTCTCCGGGCGCCAGTCGCTGGCCCTCGGGAGGGCTTGATCCTGCGCCGGTCACTCTGAATCCTGCCGTGTTGCCAGCGGCGGATTGGGTGCTGTGGCCGGGCTCCGCAGGACGGCTTTCCGGCATCGGCCTGATGGTTGAGACCCGGACGGCCAGGCTGGGGCCTGACCTGTTCGCAGCCCTTGATCAGGCGGGGATTCCCGATGCGATCCTGGCGCAGGTCGTCGACCTCTTCTCGCCCGAGGTGGATTTCAATGCGCTGGATGAGGGGGACCGGCTGTCCGTTCAATGGCTGACCCGTTTCAACCCCGAGCAGGCGCAGTGGCATGCGCAAAGGCTGCTGGCCGTTCAATTGAAGCGGGGCCAGCTCGGCCTGGATGCGATCTGGTTCGAGCGCCAGGACGGTCAGGGCGATTACCACGCCCTGGATGGCCGACCGCTGTCCAGAACCTTCCTGATGTCCCCGATCGCTTTTGACCGGGTGAGCTCGGGTTACGTTGATCTCCGTGAACATCCCCTTCGCCGAGGGCAATGGCAGGCGCATCAGGGCATCGATATTCCTGCACCCACAGGGACTCCGGTGAGGGCGACGGCAGACGGCCTGGTCGAATTTTCTGGAATTCGGGGCGGCTATGGCCTGATGGTGCGTATCCGGCACAATGACAGGCAGTCCACCCTCTATGCTCATCTGAACGAAATTGCCCCGGGACTCGAACGGGGACGCCGGGTGAACCAGAGCGAGGTGATCGGTACCGTGGGTCAGACCGGCGAGGCCACCGGCCCGCACCTGCACTTCGAATTCATCCAGGATGGACGTACCATCGACCCATCTCAGGCACTGGATGAGCGGCCCCTGCAGGCCCTTGGAGCCCAGGATCGGCAGGCGCTTTACGAGCATGCCGAGCGCATGCGAAGACTGTTCATGACCCTCCAGACCCTGACGCCTGCACCCTTCGAATAACGACCTCTTCCATTCCTGGTTTTTTCATCATGTCCCTTTTGAGCTTCCTGCGGCAGGGCTGTGGCCTCGCGCTGTTCCCGATCGCCCTGATCAGTCAGCCGGTCTCTGCGCAGACGACGACCTTGGCGCCTGGCCCCAGCGCGGCGCAGGCCGCCCCACCATCGACCGCAGCTTCGGTTGCGACGCCCGCCGCCGCGCCCTGTGCGCAATTCGATCAGACCGTGGCGCGGTATCAGGCGAGATTCCAGACTCGCATGCTGAACTGGTCGGCCAAGGCACTTGGCGATGTCAAGGCGCGTACCGCGTTCTATCCCTTTTCAGGCCCGGATGTGGTGACGCTGCTCTCGCTTTATCCGAATGCCGAGCACTACCTGATGGTCGCGGATCAGACGCCCGAGTACGACCAGGTGGAGAGCGCTGCAGCGGGCGGATCACGTTCTCAGGCGAGTGCCTTTGAGTGCCAGATGTTGGCTGGATTCGCGCAGCGCGGGTATTACCTTACCAATGACCTGATCGGAAAGAACGGCCCCAAGCCTCGCTTTCTGACCCTCCTGCATCACAACATCGCCTTCGCCGGCGCCCGCATCGAGTCGCAGCGGGTGCTGCATCTGGCCCCGGATGGCAGTGTGGGTTTGCGTGAAGCGGGTCAATCCCCCCACGGGGTGCGTTTTGCGCTGCGCAATCGGGACGGGCGGACCGTGACGCTCGACTATCTGCGGATCGATCTATCCAACCCGGGCATTGAAAAAACACCGGGGGCACTCCAGGCCATGAGTCGCCATGCGCGCGAGGCGGTGCTACTCAAGTCGGCGTCGCATCTGCTTCAGAAACCGTATTTTTCAGTTCTGGCAGAGGCTCTGGTCAGCAATGCCCAATGGATCACCCAGGATGAAACCGGGCTCGACATCAATCCCTTGTCGGCCGGTTTCAATCTGACGCTCTACGGCAAGTTTGTCGCTGCCCATCCGCTGTGGGCGGCCAATGAGTCCAGTCGCAGGCTCGCTCAGTATTACGCCACGCATACCCGGACCGAAGATCTGCCGTTTTATCTGGGCTACGAAAAGGTGGGCGGTTCGATCCTGATGGTGGGCCGTCGCAAGCCCTGACGACCCCTGACTAGTTCGAGTCTCGAAGTTCGGTCTGGGTAGACAGGAATGGATCGGCCCCCTGATTCAATGCAGGCCCGGGCAGCGCTGGCGCGCTTCCGTCCCCGGACGCCTGCATGTCCGCAGGCATGTCCTGTGGACGGGCGTCTGCGGCCGCTGACCTTGCCCCGCCTGCCGAAGCGTCGTCGGCGACAGCCCCGGGGCTGGTGATCGCGCCGAGCACCACGCTTCTGCGGGCGAGTTGCTGCTGATCCTGGTTACGCAGGGCCCACAGGTCGATCCTGCGCCCTGGAGCGAGTGGATCGATGTAGACATTGTTGCGGCGCAATTCGAAATGCAGGTGCGGGCCGGTGGAACGCCCGGTGGAGCCGACCGCACCGATCTCGTCGCCACGGCGCACCAGAGAGCCCACTTCGAGCCCGTTTGCATAGGCGCTCAGGTGGGCGTAGTAGGTGGTGTAGCCACCTGCATGCTCGAGAATGATGAGGTTGCCGTAGCCGCCATAGAAGGAGGCCATCAGGACCTTGCCATCAGCCACCGCATAGACGGGGGTTCCGGTGGGGGCTGCGAAATCGACCCCCTGGTGGTGAGCCCAGCCTGAAACGCGACGCACGACCCGGACGTTCTTATCCCCTTTGCGTACGGTCTGTCTGACGGTGCTCGCATAACGGAAGCTTCTGCCCCCGCGCGAGATCCTCACATGGTCGATGGGGCTGCTCCAGAACATGCGTTCGGTATCGACACCCGCCGTCGTAAAAAAGCCGCCGGGCAGATCTTCGCGATCGATCCAGATTGCGCTGCCAAAATCCAGAACCTGTTCCCGATCAAAAAAGCGCATGCCCAGCAGTCGCGTTTTGCCGGAGCCAGCGTCGTTTTGAGCCGCACCTGGGGTCGTGGATGAATCCGGACTGCCCGCGGCAGACACCGTGTCGCCGGTGTCTTCGTAGACGATGCGCACCAGGCTCGAGGGACTGAGCTTGTGGCGTTCCTGGAAGGCGCGCGCAATGTAGTGCACCTGACGTTCGAGCGATGCCGGAAGTGCCCCAGCCAGCGCGCGGCCCCGATCGCTCAGGATCTGCTCCAATGCGATGTCGACCTTGTTGTGCGCCATCAGATTAGGAGGCAGCTGATCGGTCTGCATCTGCAGATCGCCACCCGCGGTATTGCGTTCCAGACTGATGAGACGATGGTCCTGTCCGATCGGATCACGCTTGAGCAGACTGAAGGAGGTGACCCGCTGTCGCTCACCCAGTGACAGGCTGAAGGGCATACAGTCGGCCGTAGGCGCCTGAAAGAGTTCGGGCCACTGCTGGCGGACCTGCTGAACCATGGCATCGTCGGTGGTCTGCACCGAACGCAGAACGGCCTCGATGTCCTGCCCTGGTTGCGCACAGCCGCTGCGCAGGGATTCCGATGCCAGGGCGACCTCCATCGCGTTAGAGGGAGGTTCGTCAGGCGAGGCTGCGGCAGGCAGCCTGAGCGCCTTGACCGCCTCGGCCGGTACAGGCTTGCGACGGGTTTGTGATGCGGACGAAGCCTTGGCATTGCGCGTGGGCGCCGCGGCCTTGTCCTTGCGTGCGGTCTGTGCCTGAGCCTGCGCCGACCCCATGGCCAGTGCAAGCGATCCGGTCATCAGGAGTGCCGCGATGCGTAGGATGCTGTTCAAGCAACAGACTCCAGGAAAGCGCGCAGGTCGTCATTGAAACGCGCTGGCTGGTCGATGAAGATCGCATGGGTGGCGTCTTCGTAAATCGTGACGCGAGCGTTCGGATGGCGTTCCGACAGGAGGCTGGCCTGCTCACGATAGCGCGGTGTGATGGCATACCAGACCGGCTGTTCGACAGTGTACAGGGTGTCGCGATAGATCTCCCGCGGCCAGGGCTTGGCAAGCAGGGCGAAGGCCCGGGCGGGCGTCTTTCGAAGGCGAAGGGCCGACGATCGTACGATCCGGGCGGTTTCCGCGTCCTCGGGGTTGCGGATCATGGCTTGCACGAATCCGTCGATGTAGCGATCGAATTCGGCTGCGGTGCGCGGACGCGTACTTTTTCGGGGGGCGGGTGGCGGGCCTTCGCCAATGGAGTTGTCGATCAGCACAAGGCCTCGCAGGCCGGCAACGCCATGCAATCGCAGGCAGTCGAGACTCTCCATCACCCCGAGCGACCAGCCGATCAGAACCAGGTGATCGATGCCCAGATGCCGGATCAGTTCATGAATGTCGCGGGCTCTCGCTCGGGCCAGTTGCGCCTGATCGCTACCGCGATGCAGCGCGGACTGTCCCTGCGACCGGGGGTCGAGCACCACAACGCGATAGTGGTCCGAGAATGCGTTCCATTGATGCCGAAAGACTTCTGCGGGCATCAGCCAGCCCGGAATGAAGAGCAGCGTCGGTGCGCGGGCGCCATTCGGCACCGCGCCCCCTGGAGTCACGGGGCCGCTGTCGATGAAACTCAGGCGCAGACCGTCAGAGCTGACGAAGAATTGACGCCCTGCGAACGCCTTGCCGCTCGCGCCCGGCGAGAGGGTCAGAGACGCAAGGAGGGCACCCGCCTTCAGGAGGTGCCTGCGTGATGTGAAACGGAGGCTCAGAACTTGCCGTCAACAAAGTAGGTGGCGATCCCCGGCTTCCAGACCACAATGGCCAAACAGCCCAACATCAGGAGGATGAAGGGAATGGCCGCCTTCACCAGCGTACCGAAGGACTGCTTGAAGGCACTCATGGCCACCAGCAGATTCAGGCCGACCGGCGGGGTCAGGTAACCGATTTCCAGGTTCAGGATCATGATGATGCCAAACACCACCTTGTTGAAGCCATAGGCTTCAGCCACGGGCGCCAGCAGCGGGGCCAGCACGAGGATGGCTTCTCCCGTGGTCATCAGGCAGCCGACAATCAGCAGCAGCACATTCACCAGCAGCATGAACATCAGCGGACTGTCGATATAGCCCTGAATGAACTGCACCATGCTTGCCGGGACGCGGTGCTCGGTGAGAACGATGTTCAGACTGAGCGCCACCGCCAGCACCGGAAACAGCGAGCCCCCGAGCTTGGAGGCATCGAGCACGACCTCGTAAAAGTCGCGTAGCCTGAGTTCCTTGTGGACGAAGATCTCGACCAGCAGGGAGTAGACCAGCGCCACGGCCGCTGCCTCGGTGGCCGTGAAGTAGCCACTGTAAATGCCGCCCAGCAGGATCACCGGCATCATGGCCGCCCAGATGCCCCGTCGGGCTGCGACAGCCAGTTCCTGAAAGCTGAAGCGCTCGGGCTTCATCTTGCGGTTGAACCAGATCGCGTACAGCGACAGCACCAGGGTGATCAACAGACCCGGGCCCACACCGGCTGCGAACAGGTCTGTGACCGAGGTTTCGGTCACCAGCCCATAGATGATCATCGGGATGGAGGGCGGAATGATGATGCCCAGCGTGCCGCCCGACATGATCGCGCCGAGGGTGAACTTGGTGTCGTAGTTGGCCGCCTTCATGGCCGGATACATCACGGTGCCCACAGCCAGCATGGTCACGATGGACGAACCCGAGATGGCCGCAAACACGGCGCAGCTCAAAATACAGGCCACCGCCATGCCGCCCGGCAGAGGGCGCGTGATGGCTTGAAGGATGGCTACCAGGCGCTTGGCGGTGGTGCCCTTGGTCATCACGTTGCCGCACAGGATGAAGAGCGGAATCGACAGGATCACTTCCTTGTCGAGCCCGACCCACATGTCCTCGATGATGTAGTCGAGCTGGCCGCGCCCCCAGATCAGTTGCACGGCTGCCGACACCGCCAGCAGGGTGACGAGCAACGGCTGGCGAATCACCAGCATCGCCAGCACCAGGCCCAGAATGAAGAACGCGTTCATTCCTGGAACTCCGGCGGGATGGGCCGCGCAGCAGGATAGGCGGCATAGATCAGATAGCGGACTGCGGCAGAGGCGAACCCGACCGGGATGGCCAGCTGAAAGGGCCAGACCGACCAGTTGAGCACCGGCGCACGCAGGTCGGTCGCATGCGAGGACAGGACGTATTCCATGCCATACCAGGCCACGCCGATCAGGAACACGCCGGTGAAGAGGTCGGCGAAACGGTTCATGGTCGGCCCCAGGCGGGCTGGAATCCAGCCGAACGCCACTCGCGGCACCAGATGGCTGCCGGTCGCGGTGGCAATGCCGATGCCGCAAAAGCTGCCCACCACCAGAGCGTAGACCGAAAGCCGCTGGGACGAAGGGACACCGGTTGATCCCAAAGGAAGTCCGAGTGCTTTGGCGACCGGGCCGATGAACTCGCGCCCGATCACGTCAAGCACCAGGATGCCTGCGATGAAGCCGAAGGCCGCAACAGCGACCCAGCATTCAATCCGATGCCAGGCGCGGAGCACCGCCTGGACAGAGGCCGGGGTTTCCCTGCCCACCGGGTTGGTGTCTGTCATGACCTCTCCTTGGCGGGTGACAGCACGGCGCGATCCGGTGACCCCGCAGGCGAAGGGGACGCCATGCGACGGGTGCGCGCGCCGTGCAGCAGCCTCTTATTTTTTCTCGCAGCTCTTGCGGCCTGCTTCCATCCGGGAGAACAGCGTTTCGCTCTCGCCGCCCAGGGCCTTGACCATGTTCGGCCACTCCTTGCTGAGGCTCTTGCGCCACTCTTCCCGCTGCTCGGCGGTCGGCTTGATCATCTGTCCGCCGCCCTTCACGTGCATGCCGTAGAGCACTTCCTCAAATCCCCTGATCTCCTGGCGCAGCTGGTTGGCCGGACGCCTTTCGACGGCGCGCATCAGGGCCGCCTGTTGCTCCTTGGGCATGGCGTCATAGGCGCGCTTGTTCATCATGATGATGCCCGGCGAATCCGAGACCGCCAGACGGGTGGCGACCGTCGCGACCTTGTTCAGGCCCGAGGGCAGATAGAACGTGATGACGGTGGCGGTGGCTTCGACCAGCCCGGTCTGGAAGGCCGAGGTGATTTCGGTGATGCCCACGAAGGTGGGGTTGGCGCCCAGGGCCTGCCACATCATCGAACTGACCTTGTGGGCAGCCGACGCAGACTTGATGCCGTTCACCTCTTTGGGCGAGGTGAACGGCCTCTTGCCCATGATGTCCACGGTGCCCACCTCGGTCCAGCCCAGGAACTGGATTCCCTTCTTGGCCAGCGAGTCCTGAACGAATTTGGTGACCAGTGCGGTGTCCAGAGTGCAATCCTGTTCGGCCGGAGACTGGAAATAGAAGGGCAGTGCAAACAGCCCGAGCTCGGGCACCAGCAGGGCCACCGCGCCCGATGAAAAGCCGCCCATGTCGATGCGGCCCCGGGCCACCTGCTGCGCTGTGTCCTGCTCATTGCCCAGTTGCGCGGCAATGAACTGATCGATCTTGATGCTGCCCTTGCTTTCTTCCTCGACATCCTTGGCGAAGCGCTCGAGCTGCATGACCCAGGGGGTTTTGGCAGGCGCGCCCGTTGTGTAGCGAAGGGTGAGGGGCTTGGGCTGGGCTGCGGCAGGCAGCGCTGCGGCACCGAGCGCACAAAGGCAGGCGGCGGCAAGCGCACGCTGCAGGGCGGTGATGGCCATGGAAGTCTCCTTGTGTACTGGCCCCTGGCTGGGGCGCATGGACTCAACTCTCGCTCATTCATTCGAGCCACGCAAGCCGGATTCCTTTTGAAATACACTGGACATCGCGCCAGCCAGGCCGTGGTTGCTCGGGGCCAGGAGTCATGACCAGGCGGGCAAGGGGCCTGAAGACCAACGAAAAAGGGGAGACAGCATGGATGCGCTCAATACACGCTCAAGCGCCACGATCGACGAGATGCGCAGCCGCATTGGTACCGACTTTGGACACTCGGACTGGATCACCATCGATCAGCCGATGATTTCGGCGTTCGCAACCTTGACCATGGACGAGTACTTCATCCATACCGACCCGGTCAGGGCGGCGCGGGAAACCCCGCATGGCGGAACCATTGCCCATGGTTTTCTGACCCTGTCCTTGTGCGCCCAGATGGCCTATCAGGTCTGCCCGGTGGTGCAGGGCACCAAATCGGGCGTCAATTACGGCTTCAACCGCCTGCGCTTCGTCGCCCCGGTGCGCAGCGGAAAACGGGTGCGAACGCATTTCCGGCTCAAGGATTTCGAGGTGCTGCCAGCCCGCTGGAATGCCACCTGGGAGATCAGCGTGGAGATCGAAAACGAGAGCAAACCCGCCATCGTCGCCGAATGGCTCAATGCAGGATTCATCTGAAGACGGGCATCAGGCCTCGGGCAGATGCCGATCGCGCCTGAACCCTGTACGATAGGTTATTCGTCACACGCCAGACAGAGCGGCCGTCCATCGAACGCGCCGCCTCAGGGAGAACGCAGTGCAGCCAACCCGAACGGCCGAACCCGATTACTTTCACAAGGTCGTCGATTGTCAATGGGCCTGTCCGGCTCATACCCCCGTCCCCGAATACATCCGACTGATTGCCCAGGGGCGTTACGACGACGCCTACATGGTCAACTGGGTCAGCAATGTCTTCCCCGGCATTCTGGGGCGTACCTGCGATCGGCCCTGCGAGCCCGCCTGCCGGCGAGGCCGCGTCGAAGAAAAGAATCTGCTCAAGCCTGAGCCGGTGGCCATCTGCCGCCTCAAGCGCGTGGCGGCCGATCACAAGGGCGATGCCATCCAGAACAAGATGCCCACCGCCGCGCCGCGCAATGGCCGCAAGGTGGCCTGTGTGGGCGGTGGACCGGCCTCGCTCACCGTGGCCCGCGATCTGGCGCTGCAGGGCTATCAGGTCACGGTCTTCGAGGGAGAGGCCAAGGCGGGCGGCTTCATGTGGAGCCAGATTCCTCGCTTCAGGCTGCCCGAGACCGTGATCGACGAGGAGACTGGCTATGTCTTCTCACTGGGCGCCGAGTTGCGCGCCAACACGCCGGTCACCTCCATGAAGGCCCTGATGGGCGAAGACTGGGATGCCATTTTCGTCGGATGCGGTGCACCCCGGGGGCGCGACCTGGAGATTCCCGGTCGCCAGGAGGCGGCAGCCAACATTCATGTGGGCATCGAATGGCTGGCCTCGGTGTCCTTCGGGCATGTCACCAAGGTGGGCAAGCGGGTCATTGTGCTGGGCGGTGGCAACACCGCCATGGACTGCTGCCGCTCGGCGCGTCGGATGGGCGCCGATGATGTGAAAGTGATTGTGCGAAGTGGCTTCGAGGAGATGAAGGCCTCGCCCTGGGAGAAGGAAGACGCCCTTCACGAAGGCATTCCGATCATCAACTTCC
The DNA here is from genome assembly GCA_049422085.1 of Burkholderiaceae bacterium. Lineage (GTDB taxonomy): Bacteria > Pseudomonadota > Gammaproteobacteria > Burkholderiales > Burkholderiaceae_E > UBA4615. The sequence continues at coordinate 5,312 of JBMSOD010000045.1, read as the reverse complement.
ATGTGCCCAAGGCCTTCCTGCACGATGCCAGCGGCCGCCTGACCGGCATGAGCTTCGAGATCGTCAAGGCCGAATACGACGCCAAGGGGCGACGTAATCTGGTGCCCACCGGTGAGCCGGACGCGGTCGTCGAGTGTGATGAGGTGCTGATTGCAGTCGGCCAGGAGAATGCCTTCCCCTGGATCGAGCGCGATTCAGGCATTGAGTTCGACCGCTGGGGTCTGCCTGTGCTGGGCGAGACCACCTTCCAGAGCAGCGTGCCCCGGGTGTTCTTCGGCGGCGATGCCGCTTTCGGCCCCAAGAACATCATCACTGCAGTGGCTCACGGGCACGAGGCAGCGGTGTCGATCGACCGCTTCCTCAATGGTGAAGATGTCTCGCGCCGTCCGCCTCCGATGGTGAACCTTGTCTCCCAGAAGATGGGCATTCACGAGTGGAGTTACGACAACGCGATCACGGAAGACCTGCGCCACAAGGTGCCCTGGGAAAAGGCAGAGAAGGCCCTGGCCAGCATCAAGGTGGAGGTCGAGCTCGGCTTTGATCTTCCGACCGCGTTCAAGGAAGCCGAGCGCTGCCTGAATTGCGATGTGCAGACCGTCTTCAACAGCAAGCTGTGCATCGAATGCGATGCCTGTGTCGACATCTGTCCCATGGACTGCATCACCTTCACCCCCAATGGCGAGGAAGCGGATCTGCGCACCCGGCTCAAGGCCCCGGCCACCAATACCGGCCAGGACCTGTATGTCAGTGCGCCCATGAAGACGACCAATGTCATGGTCAAGGACGAGGATGTCTGTCTGCACTGCGGACTGTGCGCCGAGCGCTGCCCCACTGGCGCCTGGGACATGCAGAAATTCCTGCTCAACACCACCAAGGCAGGCGAGGCCTGTCGCGACGCGAGTCTGCCCCAGCGGGCGGAGGTCACCGCATGAAGCGCATCGAAGCCGTCAACGATTTCGTCATCAAGTTCGCCAACGTCAATGGCTCGGGCTCTGCCTCGGCCAATGAGCTTTTTGCCAAGGCCATCCTGCGCATGGGCGTGCCGGTCAGCCCGCGCAATATCTTCCCGTCCAACATTCAGGGCCTGCCCACCTGGTACGAGGTGAGGGTCTGCGAGCGGGGCTGGCTGGGGCGTCGGGGCGGTATCGACATGATGGTCGCCATGAACCCGCAGACCTGGAAACAGGATGTGGCCGAGCTTGAGCCCGGGGGCTATCTCTTTTATGACAGCACCCGGCCGCTGCCAGCGTCCGCCTTCCGCGATGACATCCATGTGATCGGCATGCCGGTGACGGCGATCTGCAATGCGGCCTACGAAGACCCCCGTCAGCGCACCCTGTTCAAGAACATCATGGTGCTGGGCGCGCTGTCGGTGCTCATGGAGGTCGATCCTTCGGTGATCGAGAAGCTCTTCTCCGAGCAATACAAGGGCAAGGAGCGCCTGCTCGAGTCGAACGTGCGTGCCCTGCACTCGGGCAGGTCGTTTGCGCAGGAGCATCTTTCTGCCCCGATTGGCATTCGGGTGAAGGCGGCCGATGCGGTGGGCGATCGCATCTTCATGGAAGGCAATGCCGCTGCGGCACTGGGCTGCGTGTATGGCGGGGCCAGCGTCTGTGCCTGGTATCCGATCACGCCCTCATCCTCGGTCGCCGAGGCCTTTCAGGCCTACTGCAAGAAAATGCGCCATGAGCCCGAGAGTGGTCGGGCACGCTATGCCATCGTGCAGGCCGAGGACGAGATTGCCTCGGTGGGCATGATCACCGGCGCAGGCTGGAACGGTGCACGGGCCTTTACGGCCACCTCGGGCCCGGGCGTGTCGCTCATGACTGAGTTCATTGGTCTGGCCTACTTCGCCGAGATTCCCTTCGTGATCATCGACGTGCAGCGCGGCGGCCCCTCCACGGGCATGCCCACGCGCACACAGCAAGCCGATCTGATCGCCGCAGCCTACGCCTCGCATGGCGACACCAAGCATGTGATGCTGCTGCCCCAGGACCCGACCGAATGTTTCGAGCATTCGGCCGCTGCACTTGAAATCGCTGAACAGCTGCAAACGCCGGTCTTCGTCATGACCGATCTCGACATCGGCATGAACCAGCGCCTGTGCCCGCCGCTGCAATGGGATGACAGCCGTGACTACGACCGTGGCAAGGTGCTTACGGCCGAACAGCTCGAAGCCGGTTTTGACTTCGGTCGCTACAAGGATGTCGACGGTGACGGAATTCCGTGGCGAACCCTGCCCGGGACCCATCCGACCAAGGGCAGTTATTTCACCCGAGGCACCACCAAGGATGCCTACGCCCGCTATTCCGAAGCCGGGCCGGACTACACCTACAACGTCCAGCGTCTTCTCAAGAAATTTGAGACAGCGGCAACGCTCGTGCCTCAGCCTCTCATTCGCAAGGCGCCGCAATCCACGCGCCCTGGCGTGATCTATTTCGGGTCCACCTCGCCTGCGATGGATGAGGCGCTCGAGGCGCTGGCCGCACAGGGCGTCGCGCTCGATGCCATGCGGCTGCGTGCCTTCCCGTTCCCGCAGAGCGTGTCCGATTTCATTGCGGCCCACGATGTGGTCTATGTGGTCGAGCAGAACCGCGATGCGCAGATGAGGACCCTGTTGATCAACGAACTCGAAATCGATCCCCGCAGACTGATCAAGGTCCTGCACTACGATGGCACGCCGATCACCGCGCGCTTCATCACCCGGGCCATTGCCGATCATGCCGGGGCCGCACCGGCCGTTCAGTCTGCCCAGGCCGCCCAGGCTGGCGTGACTCTCCAGGAGACCGCGAAATGACCTACATCGCCAAACCTCGACTGCATCACCCCACGCTCGAGCGCAATGCGGTGGGCTACACCCGTCGCGATTACGAAGGCAAGATCTCGACCCTGTGCGCCGGATGCGGCCATGACTCGATCTCGGCTGCGATCATTCAGGCGGTCTGGGAGCTCGATGTGCAACCCCATCGAGTCGCCAAGCTCTCGGGCATCGGTTGCTCAAGCAAGACGCCGGATTATTTCCTGGGGGCGAGTCACGGGTTCAACACCGTGCATGGCCGGATGCCCAGCGTGCTCACCGGTGCTGCGCTCGCCAATCGCGAGTTGCTTTACCTTGGCGTATCCGGTGACGGCGACTCCGCGTCGATCGGTCTGGGTCAATTTGCCCACGCCATGCGGCGAGGTGTACGCATGGTCTATATCGTCGAAAACAACGGTGTCTATGGCCTGACCAAGGGACAGTTCTCGGCCACGGCTGACAAGGGCAGTCGCAGCAAGAAGGGGGCGGTCAACAGCGATGCGCCGGTGGATCTGGTCGGACTGGCGCTGCAACTCGGGGCCACCTATGTGGGCCGCGGATTTTCTGGCGACAAGGCCCAGCTGGTGCCGCTGATCAAGGGTGCCATCCGCCATGGCGGCGCGGCCTTCATCGATGTGATCAGTCCGTGCGTGGCCTTCAATAACCATGAGGGCAGCACCCGCAGCTATGACCATGTGCGTGAGCACAACGAGGCCGTCAGCCGGATCGATTTCATTGATCTGGCCAAGGAGGTGGTGGCCGAGCCGGCGCCCGGCGAGGTCATCAACCTGCCCCAGGCCGATGGATCGATGATGCGCCTGCGCAAGATTCGCGCGGATCATGACCCCACCGACCGTCGTGGCGCCATGAACCACATGCAGGCCATGGCCGAGGCCGGCGAGATTGCCACCGGCCTGCTGTATGTGGACCCGGATGCGAGCGATCTGCATGCCGCCATGAACACCGTGGCCGAGCCGCTGAACCGACTCGGCGCACGTGAACTCTGCCCGGGAGCGGCGGCGCTGGCGCGACTAAACGACTCGCTGCGCTGAGATCCTGCCGTCGGAGCCTCAGGCATGAGCCCTCAGGCTACGCACCATGAGCCTGAACCACGCCCTGCACGATGAGGGCGTGCCAGGCTCAGCGCTGCCACTCGCGCATGGTGCGTTTCATGAGCTTGCCGTTGGCATTGCGTGGCAGCGGCTCGTCGCGCAGGCCAATCACTTCGGGCACCTTGTAGTCGGCCAGCCGCTCGGCACACCAGGCCTGCATCGCCTGCGGATCGGGGGCGGGTTGGGTGGTGTACACGAAGGCATGGACCCGTTCGCCGAGCACAGGGCAGGGCACACCGATGGCGGCTGCCTCGATCACTCCCGGAAAACCGGCCAGGGTGTTTTCGACTTCAACCGACCAGATCTTGTAGCCGCCCCGGTTGATCATGTCCTTCTTGCGATCAAAGATGCGCACGAAGCCCTCGGCATCCTTGCTGCCCAGGTCGCCTGATTTCCAGTAGCCCGCGATGAATTCCCGCGCAGTGGCTTCGGGGTTGTCCCAGTAGCCCGGAACCACGCAGGGACCGCCGATCATCAGTTCGCCGGTTTGGCCGGGGGCCACTTCGATACCGTCGTCATCGACCACCACGATGTCCACGCAGGGCAGGGGTTGACCCACGCTGTCCAGGTGTGCGGCCTGTTGGCCCTGCGGCATCAGGGTGGCGGGGGAGCTGGTCTCGGTGGCGCCATAGGCATTCATGAGGGTCAGGCCCGGCACGGTGCGCGCCAGTGCTTCGATGGTGGCCTGCGGCATGGGGGCGCCGCCGTAGGAGCCGATGCGCCAGCTCGACAGATCGGTGGTGGCGAACTGAGGCTGCAGCAGGCACAGGGCATACATGGCCGGCACCAGCATGGTGTGGGTGATGCGCTCGCGCGAGGCAAGCTCGAGAAAGGCGGCCGCCTTGAACTCGGGCATCAGGGTCAGGGCACCGCCCACATGCCAAAGGGTGGTGATCATGGCCACCAGGCCGGTGACATGACTCGCCGGTACGGCGAGGATGGATCTTTCGTTTTCCCCCAGCCCCATCAGCTGTTGATAGTGCATGCAGGAATGCACAATGCCGAAGTGGGTCAGCATGGCCCCCTTGGGGCGGCCAGTGGTGCCAGAGGTGTAGAGCAGGCAAGCCACATCCTCTTCCTGCACCTCTGCGGGCTGGCTCAGCATGGGCTGAGCGGGGTCAGCCGCCAGCGCCTCCAGTGCTTCGGTCTGCAGCACCAGCAGGTCGGTCTCAGGCGATGCAGACAGGCGCTCAGCCAGCGCCGCATCGAGCACCAGTGCCCTTGCGCCGCACTGCTGCAGGATGAAGGCCAGGCCATCGGCCGATTCGCGAATGCTCACCGGAACGCTGATGGCCCCCAGCCTTTGTGAGGCCAGAAAGGCAATCACAAAGCCCAGCCGGTTGGAGACCATCAGCACGACACGGTCGCCCTGCTTCAACCCCCGGGCCTGCCACCATGCGGCC
>JBMSOD010000044.1:0-16484 GCA_049422085.1 Burkholderiaceae bacterium | reverse complement strand
GGAATGATGCTGCTCTTTTCGGTGCCCTGGCCCCCGCAGGGGCTGTATGTCAAAAAAGAGATCAATTCGGTCGCGGACATGCGCAAGGTCAAATGGCGCGCCTACAGCCCCTCGACTGCCAAGATTGCCGACCTGATTGGGGCGCAGCCGGTGACCGTGCAGGCCGCCGAGCTGTCCCAGGCCCTGGCGACGGGTGTGGTCGAGTCCTATATGTCCTCGGGTTCCACCGGCTATGACACCAAGACCTATGAGCACATCAAGTACTGGTACGACATCCAGGCCTGGCTGCCCAAGAATGCGGTGTTCATGAATCGCAAGGCCTTCGATGCACTGGATAAGGCCACCCAGGACGCCATCCTGAAGGCGGCCGCCACCGCAGAGACCCGGGGCTGGAAAATCTCCGAAGAAAAAAATGACTGGTACAAGAAGGCCCTGACCGAAAAAGGCATGAAGATCATGCCGTCCTCGGCCAAGCTCACCGGCGACTTCCGACAGGTCGGCGGCATCATGCTTGAAGACTGGCTCAAGCGGGCCGGCCCGGAAGGCAAGGCCGTGGTCGATGCGTTCAGGAAGTGACACCCCGGGCTCAGGTCGCCTGCTCGATCTGATCTTCAATGCCGCCGGGGCGCTCGCCGCCCTGAGCGTGCTCGGCATTTTCCTGGTCATGCTGGGCGCGGCGGTGATGCGTGAACTGGGCATGCGCACGGGCGGGACCGACGACCTGGTCTCCTGGATGACCGCTGCCGCTGCCTTCCTCGGGCTGGCCCATACCTTCCGGCATGGCGATTTTGTGAGGGTGGGGCTCCTGCTGGAGGGTCTGCCCCCGGCACGGCGAAGAATCGCCGAGCTCCTTACGCTGGCAATCGCGGCGCTGTTTACCGGCTACCTGCTCTTCTCGGTCGCCCTGTATGTCTACAACGGCTGGCTCTACCAGGAGATGTCCAACGGGCTGCTGGTGGTACCCATGTGGATTCCCCAGCTCTCGTTCCTGGTGGGTGCTGCGCTGCTTTTCCTTGCCGTCATCGAGCAGTTCTGGCGCGTCCTTCACCATGAGACCCCGGAGTATGTCCGGGCCGTGCAGGAACGACACGCCCGCGGCGACTTCAGCGAAGACGTCTGATGGAAAGCATCGGCGTCACAGGCGTCGGCCTGTTTCTACTGGTCGTGATGTTGATGCTGCTTGCGGGCGGCGTATGGATTGCCATGACGCTGGCCATCGTCGGATGGATCGGCATGGCAATGTTCACCGACATGCAGGCAGCCCGATGGGGCGAGAATCTCTTCGTGGCCATGTGGGGCTCCTCGGCGTCCTGGGAGCTCGCCGCGCTGCCCTTGTTCATCTGGATGGGGGAGATCCTCTTTCGCACCCGGCTGTCTGAACAGATGTTCGAGGGTCTGGCCCCGTGGCTCGGACGCGTCCCGGGCCGCCTGATGCACACCACCATCCTGGGATGCGGCATCTTCGGTTCGGTCTCGGGTTCATCTGCAGCGACCTGTGCCACCATCGCCAAGGTGGCCTTGCCCGAGCTCAAGCGTCGGGGCTATGACGAGCAGCTGGCGCTTGGAGCCCTCGCCACGGCAGGCACTCTGGGCATTCTCATTCCTCCGTCGATCACCATGGTGGTCTATGCGGTGGCAGCGGACGCCTCGATCATCCGGATCTTTCTTGCCGGCTTCATTCCGGGTGCGATCCTAATGCTGCTTTTTTCGGGATACATCGGTTGGTGGTCGCTCAGACATCCCGATCGCGTTCCCGCCCCAGAGCCGGTACCGGGTCTGATCGAGAAGATTCGTCGTTCCGGACAACTCATTCCCTGCACGCTCCTGATCCTGCTGATTGTTTGGGTGCTGGTCGCAGGCTGGGCCACTGCGACCGAGTGCGCCGCCTACGGTGTGCTGGGATCCCTGGCCATCGCAGCCGCCGGAAGATCCCTGACCTGGGCGAGCTTTCGAGACAGCCTGATGGGCGCCACACGGGTGTCCTGCATGATCATGTTCATTCTGGCCGGGGCGGCGTTCCTGACCAAGACCATGGCCTTTACCGGGATCCCGCGCCTGTTGGCTGAATCGGTTGCGGCTCTGAATCTGCCGCCCTATGCCCTGATCGCCGTGCTGGCTGTCGTCTATCTGATTCTGGGTACGGCGCTGGATGGCATTTCGATGATTGTCCTCACGGCCGCGGTGGTGTTGCCGATGATCCAGCAGGCCGGATTCGACCTGGTGTGGTTCGGAATCTTCATCGTGCTGCTGGTCGAAATTGCCGAAGTCACTCCACCGGTTGGATTCAATCTCTTCGTGCTGCAGAACATGACCGGCATCGACAGCAATCGCATCGCTCGGGCTGCGATCCCGTTTTTCGTCATGCTGCTGATCTGCATCGCACTGATCACGATTTTTCCAGGCATCGTCACCTGGTTGCCTGATGTCCTGATGGGCCCGGACCGCTGAGGTCGTCCCATCCCACCAGCCCACATGGCCCTGCTTCGTACTTCGGCGATCCTGGCCCTTGAAGCACTGGCCCTGAGCAGGGCAGGACCGGGCGAACTCATGCAGCGTGCTGCACACGCCCTGGCGCTGCAGGCAGCCCGCATGCTGCGCGGGCTTCCGATCGGTCACTCGAGCGTCGGCAAGGCGCCCTGTATTCAGGTCTGGCTGGGCCCCGGCAATAACGGCGGCGATGCACTGCTGGCAGGTCTGATGCTCTCGGAACTGGGGCATCGCGTGTTCGCGATCGACCTGTTTCCGGATGCACAACGCCCCGCCGATGCCGCCGCGGTCTACGCCAAAGCCAGGGCCGCGGGCCCTGAATCACTGACCTGGTGGTCGCCCGACCAGGCCCTGCGTGCGCTGAACGTCGGTCACGAGGCCTGGCTGATTCTGGATGGTCTGTTCGGCATTGGTTTGAAACGTTCCCTGTCGGCCGAGCTGCGCGCGTGGATGGACGGGATCAACTCGCGCGATCCAGCCCGGGTGAAGGTCCTCGCGGTCGATGTGCCAAGCGGCCTGAATGCCGAGACCGGAATGCCGGTCTCCGAATCCGTGTTGAGAGCTGATGTGACCCTGACCTTCCTGGCTGACAAGCCCGGGCTGCATACCGGGCAGGCAGCGCAGTGGTGCGGCAGGGTTCTTGTGGACACGCTCGGATGCCAGCCTGCCGGGCAGTCTCTCGACCACTCTGCCGACCACTCTGCCGACCACTCTGCGCGGGAAGCGGGTCAGTTGATCACCGCGCAGCAGGCGAAGGCCTTGGTGCCCGGTCGAAGCGCTGACGCGCACAAGGGTCGCTTCGGGGATCTGCTGGTGGTGCAGGGCATCCCTGCCACGCAAGGCGCAGCCCTGCTTGCGCTTCTCGGCGCCCAGGCCGTGGGCGTCGGCCGCCTTTATCTGGGCAAGGACCACACCGCGCCTGCTTCGGAGCTGCATCCTGAATTCATGTCGCGCAGGATCAAACCGGGAGATCCAGGCCGGTCAGACGCCGTGGTGATCGGGTGCGGACTCGGTCAGGACGACCGTGCGCGCGCCGTGCTCGCTGACATCATTTCGAGCCAGATTCCCTGCGTGCTCGATGCCGATGCATTGACCCTGCTCGCCGGCGATGCAAGCCTGCGCGGGCTGATTCGCCCGGAGTCCTCTCGGGTGATGACGCCCCATCCCCTTGAGGCGGCACGATTGCTGGGCTGCACCGTGTCACAGGTACAGGCTGACCGGATCTGCAGTGCCTTGCGACTGGCGCATCTCTATCAGTCGGTGGTTGTTCTCAAAGGCGCAGGTTCGATCGTGGCCGGACCACTGGGCGACTGGTCGATCAATGCCAGCGGCGGCCCATTGCTCGCTGTCGCGGGCACCGGTGATGTGCTGGCCGGCATGATCGGAGGTCTGCTGGCACAGGGCCTGCCCCCCCTTGCCGCGGCGCGTCTGGGCACCTGGCTTCATGGCGCAGCGGCTGATGCACTCTGCACCGAGCCCGCCTGGTCGGCCGGCATCGGGCTGGCCGCCTCCAGGCTGCCTCAGGCAGTTCGCGAGCGACTCAACATCCTCGTCAACTCCGATGATCCAGGAAGCGACTGAGCGAAGGCCTACTGGACCAATCGACCGTTGTGAAGGCTGAGGGTGCGCTGACAACGCGCCGCCAGAGCGCGGTCATGGGTGACCAGCAGCAAGGTCGCCCCCGCCTGGCGGTTCAGTTCGAACAGCAGATCGATGATGCGCTCTCCCGTGGCATGGTCAAGACTTCCCGTCGGCTCGTCAGCCAGCAACAGAGGAGGACGTGACGCGAAGGCCCTGGCGATGGCAACCCGTTGCTGCTCTCCGCCGGAGAGCGTTCTCGGATAGTGGCTTGCACGGTCAGACAGCCCCACCCGCTCAAGCCACTCTCTCGCAACGGTTCGGGCATCACTTCGGCCAGCCAGCTCGAGCGGCAGCATCACATTCTCGAGAGCGGTCATATGCGGCAACAGCAGAAAGGCCTGGAACACAAAGCCCACATGACGGGCCCGCCATTGCGCACGGCCATCCTCGTCGAGGGCGAAGATATCCTGACCAAAAGCGAGGACCTCACCCTGGCTGGGTTCATCCAGACCCGCAAGCAGTCCGAGCAGGGTCGATTTTCCGGATCCCGAAGCCCCGACAATGGCGACGGTCTCGCCAGCCTCAACCTCGAATCCAACATTCTCGAGTATCGTCAGCCAGCCGCCTGCGTCGGGCACCCTGCGGCTCAGGTCTTTCACGCGAAAAGCATTCATGCCGACCAGTGTATCGAAGCCAAAGTGGCCGTTCGCCATCAACCCCATGCCGAGTGCGCGTCAGTCGTGTCGCCCGCTCCGACGTCAGTCGTGTCGCCCGTTCCGACGCAGCAGCTTGCGACTCAGTGCGCTTGGGTTCATGGGTGCGATGGTCCTCGCCTGCCTGCCTTTACAGCGGTCCATGGCCCAGACGGCCAAAGGCACAGGCTCAGCCATCCCCACCGGCCCGGCCATCCTGATTCTCGGCGACAGTCTGTCGGCGGAATATGGGCTGCAACGGGGTCGCGGTTGGGTCGCGTTGCTGGAGCAACGACTTCAAGAGGAAGGCCGAACAGCGCGGGTGATCAACGCCAGCATCAGTGGCGAAACCACCGCGGGCGGGCGAACCCGGCTTCCTGCTTTGCTTGAAAAACATCAACCCAGACTGGTGGTCATTGAACTCGGCGGCAACGACGCCCTGCGGGGTCTGCCGCTTGCAAGCACAGAAAACAACCTGCGCGAAATGATCAAGGCAGCCAGGGCCTCAGGAGCTCGGGTCCTGCTTCTGGGAATGCAGATGCCGCCAAATTACGGGGCAAGTTATGCCACCGCATTTGAAGCGGTCTTCGAAAATGCCAGCAAAAAGGAACAGGCCAGCCTGGTGCCGTTTTTTTTGAAAGGCATCGGCGAGCGGATGGAACTGTTTCAGGCCGACCGGATCCATCCCAACGAAAAGGCCCAGCCCATGATGCTGGACAATGTCTGGCCGTCCTTGAGACGTCTGCTCTGAACAGAAGCGCAGGTCGCGCGGGATTCCTGAATCATCAATCGAACTTCAATGAATCCCGCGGGCCGGTCGCCCACCTGCCGGGGCTGTCCCAGCAGGTCAGTCGATCGGCCGATCAGCCCATCAGCCGATCAGGAATTGAGCCCGGTCCTTGCCATCGAGCCAGGTCGGCGCCCGTCCACGCCCGGTCCAGGTCTTGCCGGTGGCGGGGTCGCGATACTTGGGGGCAACCTTGCGTCCTGCCTGAGGACTTGCGGGCCGACCAGCGGCTCGGGGCGCGCCACCAAAAATATCGGAGGCAGAGAGTCCAAATTCATTGACCAGAGCCAGTACTTTGGCCACGGCATCTTTACGCGCGTTTCGCCGGGTTTCTTCAATCTGACGATCGAGGGCTTCGCGCTGGGCAAGAAGATCCTGCAAGGTGCTCATGATTCAATCCAAATGAAATTGAGGTTGACAGATAAGACCAGAAACAAGAAAAGGTGAATCTCTAACTTGAATCTGAAATGATCCCAATTCGAGACAGGCGGGAGCATAATTCTATCGGGTCACCGATGCAATACCCCTGCATCCCTAAAAATTGCAAAAAATTCCTACAATCGGACTATATCCGAAGGCCGAAACAGCAAAATCATGTCAGACGAGAGGCAAATTCATGTCCCGGAATCGTTCATCCTTCTTTTCAAATCCAGAAGTACCGGCCGGCTGATTGAAAGTCGAGAAGAAATAGAATCTCGCCATGATTGGTGCGAGGATTTGGCGCAGGCGCTTGTCGAACCGACCCGTGACAGCTTCTGGGCACTGAATCTCGATGAGACAACGGTCCTTGAAAGAACGCTCCAAGGCCTCAAGGAAAGCGGAATGCCCGAGCGGGATGTCGAGCAGGCCTGGGTCATCAGGCGCCTATGCGAATTGCTTGAATGGTCACCGCAACTGTGCCCCGGGATTTTGTCCACTTCGCAAGACTGATCCCGATCGTTCGAGGTCGCGAGAGAGTAGACTTCGGGCGGTTGCGAGAGTGGTGAAACCGGTAGACACAGCAGACTTAAAATCTGCCGCGCGCCGAAAGGCAGCGTGCGGGTTCGATCCCCGCCTCTCGCACCAGGCTTTGGTTTGAAACTGGAGGCGCGAGCCGGAATCGAACCGGCGTACACGGCTTTGCAGGCCGCTGCATAACCACTCTGCCATCGCGCCACTTACCCGTTGCAGGCAAGGAAACCGAATCGGGGCCGGGTATTCAATCGGATACGCCACCATGACCAGGTGATGGACCGAAACGGGGCCGCCTTCCAAAACAAAAGGGAAGCATTTGCTTCCCTTGCGCAGGATCGGGAATCTGATCGGAAGAGGTTTCTTCCGGATCGGAATACTGGAGCGGGAAACGAGTCTCGAACTCGCGACCTCAACCTTGGCAAGGTTGCGCTCTACCAACTGAGCTATTCCCGCAAGCTGTCGTCTTCGACAGAAGAAAGACTATAGCTTGAAATCAGGATTGACGCAAATGAGGCCAGGCCTGCCGAAGGTAGTAGGCCATCGACCACAGGGTGAGTCCTGCGGCAAGGACGATCAGCCAGGCACCAATGCGCGCAATCGGAATCACCCCAAAGAGCGGGTCGTGAAACAGCAGCATCGGAATGGCGACCAGCTGGGCAATGGTCTTGAGCTTTCCGAGCGAATGCACCGCCACACTGGCCCGCGCGCCCGCCGTTGCCATCCATTCACGCAGCGCTGAAATGGTGATTTCGCGGCCGATGATGATGATGGCCACCAGCGTTCCCACCCGGTTGAGCTCCAGCAGGAGAACCAGCGCAGCGCACACCAGGAGCTTGTCGGCCACCGGGTCCAGGAAAGCCCCGAAGGCTGACTCCTGCCCCCAGCGTCTAGCCAGCCAGCCATCGATCGCATCGGTGACCGCGGCCATGACGAACAGGGTCGTGCCAATCAGATTGCGGGTCCCCATGGTGAGGCCCTCGACAGGCACCAGATAAACCGCAACCAGAAGCGGGATGGCCAGCATGCGCAGCCAGGTGAGTAGGGTCGGCAGATTCCAGCGCATGATCAATGGAGGCGCCGGTAGATGTCTTCGGCGAGGGAGAGCGAAATGCCTTCGACCGAAGCAAGGTCGTCGACGCTGGCTGCCATGATGCCACGCATCCCTCCAAATCGGGCCAGCAGTCGCTGTCGCTTGCGTGGGCCAACCCCATCGATGTCCTCAAGCGCAGAGACATTGCGCGTCTTCGCCCGTCTGGCACGCATGCCGGTGATCGCAAATCGATGGGCTTCGTCTCGAATACGCGCGATCAACATGAGCGCCGCAGAAGCCTTGCCAAGGTCCCGCGGTGGCCGGCCATCGGCAAACACCAGCGTCTCCAGGCCGGCCTTGCGCTCCGGGCCCTTGGCCACACCCACCAGCAAGGACAGGTCGAGCCCCAGTTCGCTGAAGACCTCGGTAGCGACCGCCACCTGCCCTGCCCCGCCATCGATCAGAACCACCTGCGGCATCAGCCCCTCTTCGACCTTGCTGTAGCGTCGCTCGAGCACCTGGCGCATCGCTGCATAGTCATCGCCCCCGGTGATGCCCTCGATGTTGTAGCGTCGGTATTCGCTGCGCTTCATGTCGTGCTGCTGAAAGACGACGCACGAGGCCTGCGTGGCCTCGCCCATGGTGTGGCTGATGTCAAAGCACTCGATCCGCAAGGCGTCGAGGTCTTCGTCGTCCAGGCCGAGCTCGACGGCAAGCGCCCGGGTGCGTGTCTGCTGAGAACCCTCCTCGGCCAGGGTCCGGGCCAGCGCGATCCGGGCATTGATCTGCGCCTGCTCGAGCCATTTTCGTCTGGCCCCCTGCGGCTGTCGGATCCACTGGACCGGATGCCCTGCTCTGTCCTGGAGCAGATGCGCAGCATCGCGCGCGAAGTCAGCCTGAACGGCACAAACCACCACCGCGGGCACCTGTCCGTCGGCATAGTGCTGCCCGAGGAAGGCCTCAAGGAGCTCGAGCTCGAGCTCGCCTGTCTCCACCCCGTCCTGCCACTGCGGCACCTGCGGAAAATGGGCCTTGTCGCCAAGATGCCGGCCTCCTCGCACCATGGCCAGATTGACGCAGGCCTTTCCGCCTTCAATGGCCACGGCAAGCACATCCACATCGGTATCGGTCACGGTTTCCATGGACTGCTGATGAAGCACACGTGACAGCGCGGTCATCCGATTGCGGTAGACCGCCGCCTCCTCGAATCGCAGCTCTGAGGCGGCCTCATGCATCCGGGACTCGAAATCCTGCAGCACCTCCTGATGCCCTCCTCGCAGGAATCGCATGGCGGCATCGACGTCAGCCTTGTAGTCCTCATCTGAAATCGCGGCCACGCACGGGGCACTGCAGCGCCCGATCTGATGCTGCAGACAGGGACGGGACCGATGGTTGAACACCGAGTCTTCACAGGTGCGCAAACGAAATACCTTCTGCAGCACCTGAATGCTTTCCTTGACCGCCCATGCGCTCGGATAGGGCCCGAAATACTGGCTTGAGCGATCGGTCCCCCCGCGGTAGTACGCGATACGCGCAAATCGATGCGCAGTGAACTTGAGAAAGGGATAGGACTTGTCATCGCGGAACACGATGTTGTAGTGCGGCCGACCCGACTTGATCAGGTTGTTTTCGAGAAGCAGGGCTTCGGCCTCGGACGCAGTCACCGTCGTCTCGATATGGGACACACGCGACACCATATGAGCGATGCGCGGCCCGTGCCCTGTCTTCTGGAAATACGAGGACACCCGCTTTTTCAGGTCGCGGGCCTTGCCCACATAGAGCAACTGCCCGTCGGCCGCATGCATGCGGTACACGCCTGGCCGGTTGGGCAGGCTCGCGATAAAGGCGCGCAGATCCTGCACTCAGATCCCCGGCGATGCCCTTTCGGCGATCGCCTGCACGCCAGGCTGCGTCTGCTCAACCACCACGAAGGCCAGAGCACTGTCGATTTCATCCGATATCGACACATGGGCAACCAGTCCGCGCTCCTGCATCCAGGGCTCGAGTGCCTTGCGGGCCACCGCCACCGGTTTGCCACGACGGTCATTGAGCACCTGAAGCGACAGCAGGGTCATCGGCCCGCGCAGCCCGAAGCCGATGGCCTTGGAGAAGGCCTCCTTGGCGGCAAAACGCTTGGCGAGATAGCGGGCTGCCCGATCCGGGCCTGGTGTGCCCCGACTGAAGCGCCTGAAATATTCCTTCAGCTCGTCAGGCCCCAGCACCCGACGCGCGAAGCGATCCCCCCAGCGGGCCTGAAGGTCGCGGATCCGCGAGATCAGAACGATGTCGGTACCAATGCCGTAGATCATGCGGTCAGACCTGCGCAGCAGCCTCGGTCATCAGGCGCTTCATCTCGCGCACCGCCTCACGCAGCCCCGTGAACACCGCTCTGGACACAATGGCATGGCCGATATGCAGTTCGTGCACGCCCTCGAGCGCGGCGACCTGGGCCACATTCACGTAATTGAGCGCATGACCCGCATTGAAACGCATGCCGAGCGCTCGCACCGCAGCGCCCGCCTGCGCGACCCGAGCCAGCTCGGCCTGGGCCTTTGCGCCGAAGGCATCACGACCGTGGGCATGGAAGGCGTGAGCGTACGGTCCGGTGTGAATCTCGCAGACCTGTGCCCCGATGTCCGCAGCCGCCTCCACCTGACGCAACTCGGCATCGATGAAGACGCTGGTGGTGATCCCTGCATCGCGAAGTCGTCCGATCACCCCGCGCAGCCGCTCCTTCTGCGCGCACAGATCGAGTCCCCCTTCGGTCGTGATTTCATGGCGGCCCTCAGGCACCAGCATCGCCATCTGGGGCCGGACTTCGCACGCGATTGCGACCATTTCATCGGTCGCGGCCATTTCGAGGTTGAGCTTCACATGGGTCATGGCCGAAATGCGTCGCACATCGTCATCATTGATGTGTCTGCGGTCTTCCCTGAGATGTACCGTGATGCCATCGGCGCCCCCCAGATGCGCCTCGACTGCGGCCCAGACCGGGTCAGGCTCATAGGTTCGGCGGGCCTGGCGCAGGGTGGCCACATGATCGATGTTCACGCCAAGTTCGATGATCTTCACGTCAGAGCACTAGGGAGAAGTGAGAAAACGCGACCTGCCCAGACGCTCAAGTGCGCGCGGGACGAGGTCTAGAGCCGCTGGAGATCGACCAGGATCTGGCGGGTGCGCAGTTCCTGGCCGTCGAGCAGACGCGCAAGCAGGCTTCGGGTCAATCGCTTGGCATCGGCCAGCGTCCGGGCATCATCGTAACGCCCCTCGGCCATGTCGAGCAGCGACTGACCCTGAAATCCCCCCGGGCCCTCAGCAGCATGCAGCCCCGCTGAATCATTGATGATCAGCCCCCGCCCAGGCAACACACCATAGCGAGCCTGGGCCTGCACCGGTTGCTGGTCCACATCGCGCTGCAGTTCCATGCCGTAACCAATATCCTGAAGCAGTCGCCACTCGAAACGGCGTAGCGTGGCTTCAAGGCCGTGCCCGAGACCGAGCGCAGCCAGCGCCTCGGAGTAGGCCTGGAACAGGCCTGGATGCGGATCGTCACGCGCCAGCAGCCGGACCATGAGTTCATTCATGTAGAACGCACACAACAGCGCATCTCCCTGTGGGGCGGGCAATCCACCCAGCCAGTGGGCGGCGCTCAGGGTCCGCAACTCGTGTCGTCCCGAAAATGTGACCTGCAGAGGCTGAAAGCTCATCAGGGTCCCCCTGAGGGCCGAACCGGGCCGCTTGGCCCCCTTGGCAATGCAGCCAATCCGCCCATAGTCGCGTGTCAGCAGATCGACAATCAGGCTGGTCTCGCGCCATGGCTGCGCATGGAGCACAAACGCCGGCTGGTCCTGGATCCTCAGAGCCGCCCTTCCCACAGGCCTGGCAGGCTTGCCACGAGCGGCCTTCGCGGAGGCCTCGCCACCCTGCCCGTCATTCATACCCATAGGTTCGAAGACGTTGCTCGTTGTCCGACCAGCCCGCCCTGACCTTGACCCAGACTTCCAGATAGACCGGCGCTCCGAAAAGGCGCTCAAGGTCCTGACGGGCCTCACTGGCAATCCGTTTGATCCGGTCTCCCCCGGCACCCAGCACGATGGGACGCTGCGCCTCACGCTCGACAATCACCGCGGCGAAGATGCGTCGAAGCTCGCCCTCCTGCTCGAATTTCTCGATGGCCACCGTCGACTGGTACGGCAATTCGTCGCCCATGAGCCGGAACAGTTTTTCGCGGATGGCCTCTGCCGCAAGAAATCGTTCACTGCGATCGGTAAAGGTGTCCTCGTCGTATACGGGCGGTCCCTCCGGCAGATGCAGGGCACATTCACGGACCAGCTCCTCGAGCTGCTTCCCGCTGCGTGCGCTGATCGGAACCCAGGCAACCACACCCGGCAAGCTGGAAAGCTTCTGCAACAAGGGCAACAGATGATCCCGCCCTCCGGCGAGATCGACCTTGTTGAGCGCCAGGACGACAGGTTTGCCCTGGGGCACGAGCTTGAGCACCTGCGCATCTGCGGGCGTCCAGCCCTGTGCATCGATCACCAGGATGACGACATCAGCCTCAAGCGCCGCCTGACTGGCCGTTCGATTCAGAACCCGGTTGAGCGCCCCCTTGTGCCTGGTCTGGAACCCAGGGGTATCGAGCATGAGCAGCTGGGCCTGTTCCGCATGAACCACCCCGATGATCCTGTGGCGGGTGGTCTGTGCCTTGGCCGAGGTGATGCTGAGCTTTTCACCGACCAGCCGGTTGAGCAGCGTTGACTTGCCGACATTGGGGCGACCGATGATGGCCACATAGCCACAGCGGTGCGGCTCCGGGATCAGGCTCATGGGCCGCTCAGGAGGCGGCGGCCGCGATGGGTCGGCGCGGCTTGCGCACGCCGGCTGGAGCCAGGGTCTGAGACAGCTCCAGCGCCTTCTTGGCGGCTGCCTGTTCGGCCGCACGCCGGCTGGCACCGCTGCCCAGGGCCTGAACTCCCAACTTGGGCACGGCGCATTCGACCTCGAACATCTGGTTGTGGGCCGCACCATGAGTCGCTACCACGGCATAGACCGGCAATGGAATCTTGCGGCTCTGGAGCCATTCCTGAAGCAGTGTCTTCGCGTCCTTGCCCAGGGTATGAGGATCGACATTGCGCAGGATCGGTTCGTAAAGCCGCTCGACCACCGCGAGCGCGGCATCAAATCCCGCATCGATCAGAACCGCGCCCAGCACCGCCTCGAGACCATCGGCCAGAATCGACGGGCGGCGACTGCCGCCCCTTCGAAGTTCGCCTTCTCCAAGACGCATGCAGCCACTGAGCTCGATGCGCTGTGCAATTTCGTAGAGGGTCTGCTGACGCACCAGATTGGCGCGCACCCTTGAAAGATCGCCTTCGTCGATCGCTGGAAAACGACGGTAAAGCAGGGTCGCAATCGCGCAATTGAGGACACTGTCACCCAGAAATTCGAGACGCTCGTTGTGGTCTGCGCCGTGGCTGCGATGGGTGAGTGCCTGCTCGAGCAGACCGGCTTGCGAAAAGCGGTGATCCAGACGTTGCTGGAGCGTATCGAGGCTCATCATCGGCTCTCAGCGGACCTCACGAGGCCCACCTGCCGCGTCGCCGCGATAGTCGAGCACCAGACTGGCTGGACCGAAAAGCGGAATGCGCTTTTCATACGCAAACGACACGCCATACCCGCCCGCCGGGAGCGGCACGATCTCGAGATCCTTGCCCGTGATGGAGGTGATGTCATCAATCGCCGCAGCGCGGTCGAAAGCGCTCCGGATGGCCTGTGGATTGGTCCCGTCGTCTCGTGCCTTCACGACCGCGCGCTTGATCATCATGTACTCGCTCACCGTCGGGTAAAGACGCAGGGTGAGCATGGCGCCGAAGGTCAGCAGCGCGCCGAGCAGGATCAGTCCGAGCAGACTGATGCCGGCCTGACGGGCTCTGTTCGACGCAAACGACCTGCGTATGCCGGGCGCGAACGCGTCGGACCGTGTTGCCAAGGACCTTGAGCTGGACCTCATGTTCAGTGGAAGCGGCCGATTCGGCTGAAGTCGCTGAAGTTCATCCAGATGAAGAAGGCTTTGCCCACGATGTTGCCCTCTGGCACGAAGCCCCAGAACCGGCTGTCGAGACTGTTCTCCCGATTGTCGCCCATCACGAAGTAGTGACCCTCGGGCACCTTGCAGGTCAGTCCGGTGCGGCTGTAGTTGCATCGGTCGCGGAACGGGAAGGATTCGACACCTGAGATGAAATGCGATTTTTCTAGATCTGTCAATATCTTATGCTCGGTTTCTCCGAGTTTTTCGAGATATTGACGGTAGTAGGTCAGACGCTCTGCATCGAAGAATTCGGGCGCCTCCTTCATGGAAACCGGATTGCCGTTGATGCTGATCCGATTGGACTCATACGACACGGTATCGCCCGGCACTGCGACCACCCGCTTGATGTAGTCCACCGACGGGTCCTTGGGAAACCGGAAGACCATGACATCGCCGCGCTGCGGGCTACCCAGATCAAGGACCTTGGTGTGAACGATCGGCAGACGCACGCCGTAGCTGAACTTGTTGACCAGGATGAGGTCACCGATCAACAGGGTGGGCACCATCGACCCCGAGGGGATCTTGAAAGGTTCGAACAGAAACGAGCGAAGCAGGAACACCAGCGCAATGACTGGAAACAGGCCTGCCGTGTACTCGAGCCAGATCGGCCGCTGCGCTACCCCGGCCTTGCGACGCGCGGGCGCCAGCAGGGCCTTGTCGATCAGCCAGGCGATCCCGGTCAGCATGAAGAGGATAAACAGGATGAGCGCGAAATTCATTCAGTGGATCCTAGGTCGAGACCGGCAAATCAGCAGGGGCATCAGGCATGCAGTCGGATTCAGCGGTCCTCGACCTGCAGCACCGCCAGGAAGGCCTCCTGCGGAATCTCCACGCTCCCCACCTGCTTCATGCGTTTTTTGCCCGCCTTCTGTTTTTCAAGAAGCTTTTTCTTGCGGGTGATATCACCACCGTAACACTTGGCCAGCACATTCTTGCGCAGCGCCTTGACGTTCTCGCGGGCAATGATGTTGCCGCCAATGGCAGCCTGAATGGCCACGTCATACATCTGTCGAGGGATCAGTTCGCGCATCTTGGCCGCCACTTCGCGACCGCGATAAGGGGCGTTGGCCCGATGCACGATCAGGGACAAGGCGTCGACCTTGTCGCCATTGACCAGCAGATCCAGCTTGACCACATCCGCTGCCCGATACTCCTTGAACTCGTAATCCATGGAGGCATAGCCCCGCGAGACCGACTTCAGCTTGTCGAAGAAATCAAGCACGATCTCGTTCATGGGCAGCTCGTAGGTCAGATGAACCTGCTTGCCGTGATACGACAGGTTGGTTTGAATCCCCCGCTTGGTGGTGCACAGGGTGATCACCGCGCCCACATACTCCTGGGGTACGAACACCGTCACCGTCACGATCGGCTCGCGGATCTCCTCGATGCGTCCGACATCAGGCAGCTTGGCCGGATTTTCGACCAGCAGCAGCGTGCCATCGCGAAGCATCACCTCATAGACCACGGTCGGCGCCGTGGTGATGAGATCCATGTCGTACTCTCGCTCGAGCCGTTCCTGGACGATATCCATGTGGAGCAGCCCGAGAAATCCGCACCGAAATCCGAAGCCCAGTGCCTGCGACACCTCGGGCTCGAACTGCAGGGCAGCATCGTTCAGCTGAAGCTTTTCCAGCGCATCACGCAGGGCTTCGTACTGATTCGCTTCGACCGGATACAGTCCGGCAAATACCGAGGGTTTGACTTCCTTGAATCCGGGAAGCGGCACCGAGGCCGGCTGGCGCTCGAGCGTGAGGGTATCGCCGACCTTGGCGGCCTTGAGTTCCTTGATCCCTGAGATCACGAAACCCACCTCGCCTGCGCTGAGATGCTCCCTCGGCGTGGACTTCGGAGTGAACACCCCGACGTGTTCGCACAGCACCGAAGCGCCGCTGGCCATCATCCGGATCTTGTCCTTGGGCTTGAGCACGCCGTTGACCACGCGTACCAGCATGACCACACCGACATAATTGTCGAACCAGGAGTCGATGACCAGTGCCTGCAAAGGTGCGGCGGGGTCCCCTTTGGGCGGGGGCACTTTCGCCACGATGGCCTCGAGGATGTCATCGATCCCCATGCCCGTCTTGGCGCTGGCCGGGATGGCATCGGTGGCATCGATGCCGATCACGTCTTCAATCTCGGACTTGGCCTGCTCGGGATCCGCCTGAGGCAGATCCATCTTGTTGAGCACAGGCACCACCTCGACCCCAAGTTCGATGGCGGTGTAGCAATTCGCCACGGTCTGCGCTTCCACGCCCTGCGAAGCATCGACGACCAGAAGCGCGCCCTCGCAGGCGGAGAGCGATCGGCTCACCTCATAGGAAAAGTCGACATGCCCAGGGGTATCGATCAGGTTCAGAAAATAGTCCTGTCCGTCTCGGGCGCGGTACTTCAGCGCAGCAGTCTGAGCCTTGATGGTGATGCCCCGCTCCTTCTCGAGGTCCATCGAGTCGAGGACCTGTTCGGACATCTCGCGATCAGACAGCCCTCCGCAGCGCTGAATCAGGCGGTCTGCCAGGGTCGACTTGCCATGGTCGATGTGGGCGATGATCGAGAAATTGCGGATGTTCTGCACGACGGGGCGCTACTGGAGGTAACCCGGCATGATAGCCGATCGCGCGCATCGGACAGGGCCGAAACCGGACCCGGGACAGCGTCCCGGGAACCCGTGTGCGCCAAACCAGGGCTGACTCAGGGCGCGCCCGGAGGGATCGGCACAAATCGGGCGTTATCACCCCGACGGACCAGCATGACATGGGTCTTGCTGCGATCCAGTTTGGCCACCTGCTCGTTGAACTGCTTCGCGCCCTGAACATCCTGATTGTTCAGGGACAGGATGAGATCACCCTGGCGGATGCCTGCGCGGGC
>JBMSOD010000043.1:0-16667 GCA_049422085.1 Burkholderiaceae bacterium | reverse complement strand
AGGTCTGCGACAGAGCCGCAGCGGTCGAAAGCTGGTTGGAGAACGTGCCACCCACAATCGGGTGAGCCGTGCTGACCAGCGGCTGACCGTCGCCACCCGGATACGCGCCGTTGAAAGCGCGGTTCAGGATGTTCGCCGAGAGCGTCTCTTTCGTCTCAACGAGAGACTGAGCGAGATGCTTCGCGTAGGTCTGGCCGATACGGATGTGATCACCGTCTTCGACAAGAACCTTCGTCAGAGCGAACGCGAGGCCATAGACCTTGTACACGTAACGCTTAATAAACAGCACGCCACCGGACTGGTAGGTGACGGCGGTGCCATCGGGCAGTTCCGGCGCAGCGCCGAAACCGTACAGGACGGGCTCTTCGTGATAGTTGCGCGGAATGCCACGCTCTTCACGGAAAACCTGCTTCCACTCATCAGCGCGCTGATCATAGACGCCGTCGAACGACTCGTTGAGAATCGGTTCGACAATCGAGCGGAAGTCCGTTGAACGCATCGGAGTAGCCATGTTCGGACCTCCCTATCAGAACGCATTCTGCGTGGCGACGTACTGATGCTCAGAGATCTGAACCTGTACGACAGTGTAAGCGTCACCGGCGGCGTTGTTGATGCCGTTGGCGATGCCGATGATACGAAGCTGGGCGGAGCCAGAGGACGAGGTCGAGGCGCTAATCGTAGCGGTCGAGAGACCCGTCACAGAGGAGCCGGAGCCGGCGTTCGTGAAGTCAGCCTGCTGGCCGATTTCGTTCAGGTCGATGGTGCCATCAGCCTGAATTTCGTACACGATGTACGGGTCCATCGTGTAGTAGGCCACGATGTCCGTAGCGACCGTGTTCGCAGGCCAGTACGGGGACACCACGCGGCGACCGTTGCCGGGGGTGTACTCGCAGCCAGCGAAGAGGCCGATGAGGCGCTCACCAGCGGCAGCGAGTTCAATCGTGCCATTGGTGCCCATCTTCACAGGCGAGCCCGTGTAGATGTCGGTGTTGTACGTAGAAAGAATGGTGCCGGCGACCGGACGCAGCGTACCCGAGGGGTGGTAAGCGTCGCGGAGACCGAAGGGAGCGTTGACCGAGGACATTCTCGAATCCTTCCGCTAGGTTGAGGAACCCCTCACCTGTCATCAAAGACAGGATCGGGCGCTACTTCACGCAAGCTGGAGATGCCATCCTCTTCAACCAGTCTGGACTTGGAGCCACGGGCGCGATCAGCCATCATGTCATTGTCCGAGATCATCCGTTCTTCTTCCCGCAGCGGCGCGTCGTGGTGCGCCTCTCGCATAAGACGATGATAAAGACGGAGCGGCAGTTTAGCCGCAATCATCTCGTTGACACCGATCAAGCCGGCGTATTCGCCAGTCTTAACCGTCGCATATTCCCAACCCGGCACCTCTTCAGGCTTGATGGGCTCGTAGCCGAGCCGGAATCGCCCCTGAACAGAGTCACGCGGGTTAGTCGTGGTCAGCCAGCACACATGGTATCCGGGGATCTCAGGCAGATCCGGCAGTGCGCTTTGATAAAACGCGTCACGAAACATTTGGACACGGTCATCGTCGGAGAGCTCACGGTTCTCTGTAACGCGGCGATCATCCATCGCGCGGCTACGACGGGCCGGGTCGGCCATTTTCTTGAGGCGTTCATCGTTAGTCATGCTCATCGCTCGCTCCTTTTCAGCGTGCTGCCTTGTTCTGTCGATCCCATTCGGCGAAACGCTTAAGCATTTCCTTACGCCTCACAGGATCATCCCATGCACCCGCATCCTTCATGGCATCAACCCGTGCAGGAGACAGGTAAACTTGTACTTTTCCGGGCGTCATCTCTCGACTACCACCCACAGGAGGCCCACGCCTCCCCGTTCGAGCTTCAGTATACCCTGTTTCTGCTTCATCTGCAAAGCGATGCGGCAGATACTTGGCTATACGGCGATCAAGCTCCTCCCAATACTCGTCCGTCGCCGGATCAAGCCCCTCGCGAACGAGGCCAGCGTCAATCGAGCGGACAACGTCAGAATCGGGATCTGAGCCCGTAGGCTTGAACCACGAGTTCTCGGTGGCCCAGCGGTTGGCCTTCATGTCCACGAGGGACGGCCCGGTCTGAGCGGGCGGGGCCTCAGCTATCTTCTGCTTCACGCGATTAAGCTCTGCGGCCTTCGCCAGAGCATGGTCGCGCTGCCTCAGAAGCTCAGGAACGCGCGCCCCGTCGCCGATCTCGATGGCCTTCGCCAAGGCCTGCTCGGCGCTGCGAACGCCCATCAGAGCCTGATTGTAGGTCTGATCGATGTTGCCGCGCGTGAAGTTGATCGTCTGGTTCTCGATGGCCTGTAGGCGCTGTTGCAGAAGCTGATTTTGCTGGATCAGCCACTGCATCTCTTCCTTGGTCTTATCGCGGGCGAACTTCTGGTTCTGCTTGCGACGCTGACGCTCGGCGCGCTTCGCCTCTCGGCGGGCGTCCTCTTCCATCGTGCGAGTGTCGGAAAGGCGCTCGTCCTCACCGCTCTCCTCGTCTCCATCATCTTGGTCCTGAGCTTGAGCCTGTTTGGCCTCTTCCTCAGTACCTTCAATGATTTCAAACTCTTCCGAGTTTTCGGTTTCCTGCTGTTGGGCTTTTTCGGTGCTGTTCATGACCATGCCCCCTAGACGTGCGCTTTGATCTTCAGCGGGTTCTGGACCTCGCCGATGACGTTCAAATCGTCAAAGATCGCGAACTGGACCTTGTCGTGAAAGCCGTCGGCTTTCTCGACGCCAAGCTCCCAGCGCACACCGCCATACTTGGGGACAAAGACGTATGAACCGGGCTGGCACCACTGGCCTTCAGCCCAAGGCTCCATCGTGTTTCGGTTTTTGTAAGCGAGCGGGCCGACAGCGATGACCTTAGCGACACAGGTGTTGTCGAGTTCGGTCTCTTTCGTGGACTCCGCGAAGATAATACCGCCGGCGGATTTGTTTCGCGCCCTGCGGATTTGCACCAGAACCCGAGATCCAAAAGGATGGATATTCGGATCTACGGTTGGGAACAGATCACTCAATTCATCGGTGTTTTTTCCACCAGTCTCCAGCACGGCGACGTTGGTCATGCTCGTCATCCCCTTCTTCGCCGGCCAGAACCTGATCGATGAGTTCCATCGCTCGATTTAAGCCGGCGTACATGCCAGCCCGGCGTCCGAACTCAAAAGGTGAGCCGTCGCCGGGCTTCTCTAAGGTCTCATGAGCTACAAGACTTTTTTCCTCTAGTAGCTTCTTAATCACGATTTCAATCATATCCCCATCCTGTCAAGTAGTCATTTATTCCCATCAAAGGATTTTAATCCTGACTGCGGGCGCTTATCGCTGTTGCCCTTCAGGTTTTTATGAATGCCGTAGGGAGCGTGCGGCTTCACATTGTCACCGATCATCTTCTTGCTCGCGCCGGCGGGCTCGTTGTTGACCGAAAGCCCCATCGCGAGGCGCTTGTGCTGGGGGATCATGCTGTTGTCCATTGTCATTCCTCACGGGTTGGGGTTGATGCCTCGGCCTGTTGAATACGGAGTCTTGATGCCCTGTTCGGCCTCAAACACGGCAAGCTCCTTGGCGGTCATATTGTCTTCGCGGTTCATGGCAATCCGGGCCTGAACCTCCATCTCGCGCTCCTGACGCTTGATGAGGTCGAGCTCGACCTCACGCTGCAAGCGCATGCGCTCGAGATCCACGCGGGCCTTTTCTATCTCGGCCTGCGTCTGCATCTTGGCCTGCTCAAGGCCGATGCGAGCCTGATCGGTCTGCGCCTTGGCCTGATCTGCCTGCGCCTTCCGCTGGGTCTCCGCCATAAGCACTTGCGTCGGATCTGCCGCCGCAGGGGGCTTGAACTGTTGGAGCATTTGCTGCGCTTGCTGGATGATCGGGGGCAGGCCTTGGAAGGTCTGCTCGACATCCGGCATGAAACGCTGCGACGCCATAGCCAGCGTGCGGTCAACCTCTGCGGAAAGCTCAGGGTCTTTCCCGCTCATGAACTTGTCGAGCGGCTGGCCCGTGGCCGCGCTCGCCTGCTCATAGATGTAGGTCGAGTACCAGTAGACCATGTGCTCTTTGATGTGCTGAAGGATGCCGGGAATGTAGGTCGGCGCAATCAGCGGGTTGGAGCCAAAGATAGGCGACCGGAGATAGTCCAGATGGACCTGAAGGTGCGCCAGATGGTCCTGCAATGGGAAGGCCGCCACAGGCTTGCCGAGCGTCAGAGCGAGGTTCTCGTTGACCGCGTTAAGCTCAATGGGCTCTGGCTTCTTGACCAGAAGATCCTTCCCGTTCGGGATCTTAAGGCGCTCGAGGAAGAGCTCCTCAACTGCTCTCTGGTCATATAGCTGCGGCATGGCGGCGGCGCGCTGCGCCACAGCCTGCACCTGAGCGAAACGCTGCGCCTCGGAGAAGATGTTCGGGTCTGAGACAGGTATGACATCGAGCGGGCCTTGGAAATCCTCGGCCTTGGCGATCAACTCGCCAGTCGCGCGCTTGATGTAATCATCGGTCAGGTGCTTCGCGTTGAGGCGATGCAACACGCGCAGCGTCATGTGCATCGAGTTATGCAGGCGGGCATGAATGGCCGAGAAGACCGTCATGCCCTGCTCGATGAGCGCCAACGTCGTGCCCACAGGCTGTTGCGGGCTTGCCTGCTTGAGATCCTCAAACGTAGTGCGGACAACGCCCTTGGCGGCGTCCGTCACGAAGCCCAGAAGCTGATAGAGGACAGCATTGGGCGGATTGAATGGGACCGGCATAGCGATCTTGCGAACGTCATCGACGCCCACGCCGCCCTCAATTTCGGTGACCTGTGTCGGCTCGATGCGGTCAGACTGCCCACCACGGGAGCCGCCCTTGAGCTTCAACATGCCGGGGAAGTTGTTAATGTGGGCGCTATCGAGCAGGGCGCGCAGAGCGCCCGTAGCAGCCGCCGACAGCGAGCCGATCATGTGCGGCAGGCCGATGGGGTATGCCCCGCGCCAAGGAACGAACGGCCACTCAATGATGTGGATCAGTTCTTCCTGCTTCTCATCGTCCTCGTCCCAGTTGCGATAGATTGAGAGCACCTGACGGGTGCTGTCATCAACCGTCACAAGGTACGGCGCAAGACCGAAGTTGTCCTCAAAGTCGAGGTAGCACGCAACCTCGAAGATCGTGCGAAGGCCGTCCTCGTTGTAGGAGGTCTGCTCCTTGCCTTCGATCTTGTCGTTTGCCTTGGCGGGACCGGACTGCTCCGGCTCCTTGGGCGACATGAGGTCGATGTTGCGGTACATGCCCGCGTTGATGCGCTTCTCGAACTCGAGTTTGGTCAGGCGCTGGACATGCGTTTTGCGCTCGGCGCTGTAGAAGCTCGTGGCGCTGTAGGGCAGATAGATGTCATCAATCGGCACGAACATGAAGATCGGGCGATCTTTCTGCTCATCCCAATAGAGTTTGGTGTACTGCACGCCACCGAGCGGGATCTGCGTCGTGGTCTGCTCCATCTCGGGGCGGAACTCGACCATCTGCTCGGTCAACTGCCAGTTCATAAACTTCTTTTTGCGGAGAGCTTTCTCGAGCTTCTCCTCCGTCACCTCGCCGGGGATGTATTCCTTCACCGGACCATTCGCTGGCAGGAGCTCCTTCGTCACGCGAGACGAGAAGTCAACGCAGGCCTCGGTCAGCATCGGATGCACGACCTTAGACGCGCCTTGGAACTGCGCTCCACCCGGCGCATCATCGCCAAGGCCGGTACGGCGCAGGCCTTCCTCGTACTGTTTGTCGCGGAGCTTGCGGGCTTCCTTGTCGCGTTCAATGAACTCGAGAAGAGAAGTCGCAATTTCATTCATGTCGGCCAAGGACATATCCTCGGCCAGATTCATGTAGAACTCAGCGTTTTCGGCTATCGTTGGCTCATCAAGAGTAACGATGGCGGAGCCGTCATCGTTTTCGATAACGTCAGACTCCTCCTCATCGAGCTCCATCTCCATGCCTTCAGGCTTTTCGTTTTCGTCTTCCATCATGGCTCTCTCGGCTGGAGATTAAGATTCGCTGCCCGTAGACGGGGCATAGAAACGATGCTCAGGGCGTTGCCCGTAGCTGTAATACTCGGCCATCTCGGCGGGCGTAAAGACGCGCGGCATCGTAGGATTGGGTGCCGTTCCAGTATCGCCACCAGTTGCGCCGCCTGTCCCACCACCAGTTCCACCGCCGGTTCCGGGGCTAATGTTTGTGCCGCCGGGCCCAATAACAGTCGGTTCTTTTTTCTCAAGACCCGCTGCACGAATGGCGGCCTGCAATTGGGCGTAGGTCATATTACCCTTGACGTACTGGTCAACCCAGTAATCGACGCCGGCCTTTTCACCAACGCGACCAAGGACAGAGTTGTAGGCGTCCTGCACGCGAGCCTCTGGCGACGCGGCGATGGCCTTCTGAATGTCGGCGAGCGACATGCCCTTGTTCGCCATGCCGAGCCAGTATTCAAGGCCAGCCACCTCTGGTGTGCGATAGAGTTCGCTGGCGTAGATGTCAAAGACGCCGCCTTCCGGGGTCTTCGAGAACGCTGCGGAAAGTTGCTCCGGCTTAATAGCGCCGGATGCAAGTTGCTGGGACCAATATTGCATACCCGCTTCATCGGGAGCGCGGCCCAATTCTTTCATGTAAATGTCTTTTAGGACATCCGTATAGTCAGTCCCGGTCGCCGTCGTAGTCGGGGTTGCTGTTGCCGCGCTGGTTGCGCCAGTCGTGGCAAGCGGAGACCCGCCGGTCTGAGCGGCATCATACGCCCGACCCTCCGGCGTCTCAGAGAAGATGCGGGCGAGGTCATCAACGCTGATCTGACCAGTCGAGAGCATATTTGACCAGTAGTCGAGGCCGGCCTGATCAGCCTCACGACCGAGCTCTTGCTGATAGATGTTGCCGAGGTACGACGAATAATCTTGAGGCGCTTCTGTCGGCGTTAGGGACATTGCAGGCGCTGCGGACTGCCGAGAGGCATACTGGACGCCTTCCGGGCTCGCCGCGAATATCGACGCTAACTGATCGGCGCTGACCTGACCGCTGTTCAGCATGCCAGTCCAGTAATCCATGCCGGCCTGATCAGGCGCGCGACCGAACGAAGATCCGTAAAGGTCGGTCAACAGAGATGTGTAGTCCATGATCTTATCCTCACCCCAACTGAGATAGCGGGCCGGGGCCTATAGAGGCCGCGACATTCGGGTTCTGCGGCACAGGGGACGCCACAGGGCCCGCATTTTTGTTCATGTAAGTAGAGAGCGGCGGTTCCATGCTGAATGATGGCACAGAAGCAGCCGGAGCGGGAGCCAAAGGCGATGCGTGCAGGGTGTCCGAGCCGAACGACTCGTAACCCGTCAGCGCCGGGGGAGCCGCGACGTATCCCGGCGTATAGGCCCCATCGGTGAACGCCTGCGTCGGTCGCGTCGGATCAACAAGGCCGCCGTTCGCATACTGGTAACTGGTCAGCATGTACTGCCGGCGACGGCGAACAGCCTCGGCAAGGACGGCGTCCTGATCTTCTGGCGTCAGGGTACCTATCACAGGCGCGCTGGAAACCACCTCCTTGGCCGGGATGTAGTCCTGCGTCATGGGGCGGGTGTAATCATCACCGCCGAGTCCGGTGTAATCTCCGGTATAGTCTCCCGCGTAACCGTCAGATCCCGCCCCTGCGTCAGGAGCCTGCGCGTTGATGTCGAATATCGAGGGCGCGTCGGGAACCTCCGTAACCGGCAGATCCGGCAGGGATGGCGTGCCCACGACATCTGATGTCGGGTTGACCGACTCGGGCGTGGTGCCCATGCTCATATTGCCGGTCGTGCCGGCGATGTCCCCGGCGGGGAAATTGCTTTGCTGACTTGCTTGTGCCTGTTCTTGAGCTTGCGCCGCAGCCTGAGCGGCAGCCTGAGCGGCGGCTTCAGCCACGGCTGCATTAGCAACAGCCTCTGGATTGGTCTGATATGAGGCCGTCACGACATTTGGCTGACCATAAATGTCTTCAAGGGTTGGGCTTGGAGCGGTGAGACCCTGCGAAGTATTGTACATACTTGCAGTGCCAAGAGGGCCTGTGGTTGGGGCCTCTTCGGTAACCTGAGCCGACACGTTGGTGCCGGGGGCGCTCATCACGCCGGCCATGACGGCGGCATCAGCAAGGCTCAGTGCTACACCTTGGTTAGCAGCGTCTTGAATGACATCTGCAATGGCCTGCGCCTGCGAAGGACTGAAACCAGAAATCTGAGCCATGATAGCATCAGTAAGCGGTCCAGCCGTAGGAATTGCGTCTTCCGTCGGAAGATCAGGGTTCGGATCTCCGCCTATTGGGCCTCCGGTAGGGTCTCCAGAGGGAGAACCAGCGGGGGCGCTTCCAAATCCGTAATCCCCTGCCGCATCGCCGATGGCGTCACCAGCCGGCCCCGAATAACCGGGCTCTCCGCCGAAATCGCCAGTCGATCCCGTTGACCCGTAACCGGCCCCCGCCGCAGCGTCGCCCATAGAGGCCCCCGCTTCGCCAGAATAGCCGGCAGAATCCCCAGAATCACCGTAACCACCCCAGCCGCCACCGAAGCCGCCGAATCCACCGCCACCCTCGTCAGCACCCGCCCCTTCTCCTGCGGATGCACTACCTGAACCGCCATCATCGCTGCCAGCCGCGCCGCCGCCCTCGTCACCACCAGCGGCACCACCGCCACCAGCATCGCCACCCGCATCTCCGCCAGCATCGCCACCGGCATCGCCGCCCCCACCATCACCGCCGCCGCCGGCGCCGCCGCCACCGTCGCCGCCGCCGCCATCATCAAACGACAGAAGGCCGGTGCGAGGGTTAATTTGACCGGAACCGCCAAGGCTCTTTAAGATCTCCGCTTCTTTAGGGGTGATCTGGGCAATGAGTTTGTCCTGATTAACGCCAAGGCGAGCCAATTCCTGAAGAATGGCTCTGATCTCTTTCGGCTGATATGTCTCCCCGCCGGCCTCAATAGGTTTGGCGGGAAGGCCGATTTGCTTGGCGTAATGGTTCATGGCGAGCCTCTCACCGGCTCTTTATAGCATGATCGCGCAGAGCCCGCCTAAGCTCACCAACAAGCCTGTCGGATGTGCCCTTCTTGATCTGAGCTTCAAGGCCCTTCAAGATCGGGATGGCTTTAGGGTTGTTTATCAACCGCTGAGTAAGGCTGCTGAGATCCTCACTGAGCATGTTGCGAGCATACAGGGCCGCCTGCTCCCTCGGCATTCTGGGATCGGCCTGACGGATCAGGTAAGCCAGTTGAGGCTTGTAGACGTTGTGCTCTTTGGCAACGTCGCGGAAGTTCTCTAGCGCGGCTTCGATCTTTCGAGCTTTGGAGGCCGCGCCGCCCTTGGCAAACCCTACTTCAGGGTTTGGCTGATCCACTGCTCCGCCTGCGTCTGGTGCCCTTCCTTGAGCTCCCTTTCGAAGCGCGCGATCTCGGCCTTCAACATGCGTGAAGATAGACTGTCCGAACCTCTTTCTTGGATCGACCGCTCCAACAGTTTCTGCATACGCTCCAGCGGCGTTGGAAGGGTCGGATAGTCCTCTGAGGAATTGGTCATAGCTTTCCTTTCCAACCACGAGCGTGTCGTAATGATGCATACGCGCATCAACGATGCGAGCCCCGGCCCGATCAAGGGCATCAAGAGCCGCCTGCATATTATTAGCCGCCTCGTCCATATCGTCAAGCAGTACTTGACGGTTTGATAGGACTGAATTGCGGAAGTCATCGTCAAAACGCATCCTGATTTCAGGCACATATTGCAATCTGACGCCAACATAGTCGGGCGAATCGCTGCCGCCAGAAAGGCGTTCGCGCAGGCGCAGATCGGTTGTAAATGTGAAACCGTCATTACCGCGCTTAGTGAACTCATCAAGGATGGGGAGAATCTCCTCCATCGCCTTACGGCTCTCGAAGTAAATCTCGACGCCGGGGCGCGCGTTTGGATTGGATTTTGCCTCGGCAGCATCAAGACGTTTAGCGAAGAACACGTCCTTCTGATTGTTGCCCTTGGCCTCATCGATGATTGAGGCCATCCACTTGCTCGGATCCCAATTAGGTTTCGCGGTAAGTTCGATGTCAAAGGAGCGTTCATCAGTGCCGCCGTAACGGCCATAGGTCGGATGGACGCGGTAGACCATCACGTCGTCATCGGTGCGAACCGAGTTCTCGATGATGCGGCGCGTGACAGCCATCGCATCGTTGGTCGGCGCATCCGTCTGCGTGATCGACATGCCAGCCTGCCAGCGATTGCTGGGGTACTTACGCATCTCGTCCTCGAACGAGCCGCCTTCGCCAGCCTTCGATGTCCAGTTCTTCTTCGTCCAGAGCTCTTTCTCGATGAACCAAGACAGCGCCTGTAGATCCATCGGCGTAATGCTGTTGTAGCCGAGTTGCTGGAGCCACGGCTGAAGCTCGTTGCTCTTGTTCAATTCATCGGAGAGGCGTTGGAACACGTCCTGTCCGAAACCGAACTCGCCCGTCGCATTCATGTCCGCGCCGAGCTTGCCCTTCACGCCACTTTCGACCGGAGGCGGAAGACGCTTGCGTCCCAGCATGCGGTTGACGAAGCGCGCCGCCCATACGTCGATGGTCGCCTTGTCCGTCGCGCCGCCCAGATTGCCGGAAAAGTTGCGCGCCTTGGGTGCCTGACCGGCTTCGAGCTCGCGCCACAGATCGGCCATCGCCATCTGCGCGTTACGGCTGTTCATACCGTACTGTTTAAATTCCAGCGTGTCCTTGTCGATGGCGTCGTTGCGCCGGATCAACTGATCTTCGGGGAACTTGTTGAGGCTCTCGCCAGATTGAGCATAGTCCTTGGCGAACTGCACCTGTGGGTCAAAATCACCACGGGCAAAACGCTGTTGAGCGCCAACCGAATAACGGTAGTTTTGATCCACCGCCGTATTCGGGCTTGTCGCGCCGAGCAAATCTGAGAACGCGGGATAAGATCCGCCGCGTTCGTTAAAGCCCTTTGCCATAAACTCGCGATACCATCCAAGCTGGCGCAGGATGACCTTTGCGGCCTCATCGCCATCGGTGGCGCGCTTCACAACGTCACGTATGTCCTTGAGGGCGTTCTTCACCGCCTTGTCGATGGCGGTGTCATATTCAGGCGTGCCACGGCGCAGGCCTTGGTTGGTGAACGTCTCCTCGCGGGTCACGTTCTTCTTGGTGTAGACCGGGTTGCCGTCAGCATCGAGGACCGGGTTGCCTTCCTTATCGAGCTTCGGCTGTTTGACCGGGTTGCCGGCGTCATCAAGAACGACCACGTCCCTCTTCACGTCGCCCTTGTTATAGCCGTAGGTCTGTTCTTTCCACTTGATGACCGCGTTGCCCTTGTCATCGAAGCTCGCGCCAATCGCCTCGATTGGAGCCCAGCCGTCAGAAGCGGGATAGCGGGACTTGGTCGCACGAATGGCGGTCGCCACCTTGGCCTGCTCGCCGGGGCTCTTGAACCCGTTGACCACGCCGCGCTCGATGTCCGTCATCTTCACGCTGCTCTGGCTGATCGTCTTTCGTGCGCCACGCTCGACGTTCATCGCGTGCTCACGCGCGGCTTCCTCGACCGCGTCGGCAGTTTCGGCGGCCTCATCCGCGCTGCGGGTGGCTGCGTTGATCTCGTCAGCGGCGGAGTTGGCCTCAGACATCTTGGCGGCCTTGTCAGCGGCCTCCGCAGCCTGCTCTGGGGATCCACCCATCCGTTCGGTAGTCTCAGCCGCCCCGACAGCGGCCTCATCAGCGGCGCGCGCTGCGCCCTCCGCGACCTCTTCCGCCCCCTTCGCGCCCTTCATCTTGCGACCGATGCGGGCCGCGATGCCGACGCCCGGAGCCGCGCCGGCGACCGCCATGCCGTAAAGCTGACGCAACGACGTGGCCTTCTTCTCGTCGCCTTCGGCCTCTGCCTTCTTCAACTGCTCGTAAAGATCGACCGCATCATAGGCGGAAATGCCCTCGCCGATCACGGGCAAGAACCCGCCGACAGTCTTGGCAAATTCGGCGGGGCCCTTTGTAGCCTCCTCCACGAACATACTGCCAAACTTGCGGATGTCTTCGCCCAGACGCTGCGAGGGGTCCGGGCCAGCCGAGACCTCGGAGAAATATCTGCCGACTGTGCCGGGGATATCGGATAGGCCCTCCGCCGCCTGCCGGAGCGGCTCGCCAACCGTTGCGCCCGCGCCCGCCACCCGGTCGGCAATGCGCTCGTAAGCACCCGGCGCGCGCCCGGCCTGCTCGACGCTCTCCATGCCGGTGAATCCGCCCATCGGGTCGAAGCTCGGCATGACGGGACCACCGTCGGCGAAGTTGAACCGATACTCGAGACCGGCGCTCGCGTCTTTCCGCTGCGGGTTCACGTTGCCATAGGCATTCAGGCCACCCCGCCCGACGTTCACGCCGTAGCCTCGCCCAGCCGGGCCCTGAGATGCCTGCACGCCAAAATAGGTGTCCGGGTCGAAGGGTCTGCCGCCAACGCCCACGACGTTCTCTCCACGAGCCCCCTGCATCGCAGGCTGGACGCGCTGATAGTTGAGTTCGACCGGGCCGGCCTGAAGAGCGCCTCGACCGACCGCAGCGGCTGGAGCCCCGGACCTCGGATTGGCGGCCAGAACAGCGGCGCCTGACAGTGGGCCCACGTTCCCGCCGGCGGTGCCGACGTATGCCCGCCCAACGCCCGGGGCAGCCTTGGTGCCCGCTTCGGTGCCGAGAGATCCGAGCGGCGCCCGGAGCTCTCTCTCGATGCGGCGCATCTTCTCGACCGCGCTCTCTGCCTGTTTTTCGAGGGACGGGTTGTACTCTTCAGGCGGCATAGGGGTTCACCTTCGGTCGTGAATCGCGATACGACGGCGGATCTGGGTCGCGCCGGGTGGTCGCAATCATATCACGATCCGCGAGATAGCGTAGCCCCTGCACGGCGGCGTCCATCAGATCGTCGTGAGGGATGGATCCCTCGCCGGAGAAGGTGCAAAGCTGTTCGATCAGGGGCTGCGCCCAGCTCTTAGGTTGCCCCACGAGCTTGTCGCTCTCGACCACATAGATGTGACCAGAGGCGAACAGAGGCGAGACCGCATGGAGCCGGTCGAGCTTTCTGGCCCGGCCCGGGTTGTACGGGGAGGCGATAATCCCCTCCTTCGACAGGGCCTGACGCAGGGAGATCCCAGAGCCCTTGTCTTCGATCAGGAGCACGTCCGGCTTGCGCCCGCTGTCCTCCATGTAGGCTGGGCCGATCAGGGGCTTGAAGAGCGCCTTTTCCCGGGGGGCGTAGACAGCCTTGAGCTCCCGCTTGGTCCGGTCGATCAGGTCCGGGAATCCGAGCCGGTCCTGCCAGCAATCGAGCAGGATAATCGAGCGCTTGCCGCTCGAGGCGGTGAAGACGCCCCAGACCACGCAGGCGGAATAGTCGGGGTCGCCCTTGACCGTCGAGCCTGTCTGCTCGGTGAAGGCCGTGTCGAGGGACATCACGATGAAGTCGAGCTCGGGGAGTTGGCGGTCGTGAGGCCAGAGCTGGATCCACGACCTCTTCACGATGCCCATCTCTTCCGGGTTGATCACCTCAGCGTAGATCTCCTGCCGGCCAATCGTCGTGCCCTCATAGCGCAGGATCTGGTCTTTGAACGTGGGCGCAAGGTTGTCGATGTTGTCGTAAGTGGTCGCCCGGGTGACGGCCACGTCCTTGCCCTCCCGGGCGAGGAGCTGGCGCACGATCTGGTTCGGCTTAGGCGTCGTGGTGCAGATGAGCTTCGGGCTCTTGCCGAGACGCATCCCAAACATCAGGAGGTCGAAGGCCTCGACGGCGTATTGCCACGCCGCCAGCTCATCGAGCCATCCGCCGTGAAACTGGGGGCCACGGAAGCGCTCGGGCTTCTCCGCCGTGATGCCCTTAATGAGGGAGCCGTTCTTGAGCCGGATCTCCACGTCGGACTTGTTCCAGACGGATCCGCCTCCGGTCGGCTCGATCAGCTCGTGGGGGATGGAGTTGAGAAGGCCGCTTTCGCCCTCGAAGCACACGCCGATCAGGTCGCCGTAGGTCGGCGCCGAGACGAGCCACCGGGTGTTTGGCTGGGTGGCGGCCCACGAGCCCAGCGTCTCCGCCGCCGTCCGGGTCTTGCCGGCACCACGCCCGGCGAGCATCAGCCAGATCGTCCAGTCGCCTGCCGGTGGGAGCTGATGCGGCCTGCGAGTGTTCCACCAGCCGAGCTGCCAATCGGCGAGCGCACGCTCCTGCGGAGGCAGGCTGGCGTAGATCTGAGCTATGTCATCCATTGCGCCCCTCGAGCACGGCGCGGGCCTCCGTGTCCATCAGCATCGCCGCCATGCAGAGCTCGCTCACCTTCATCTGTGACCAGTCAATCGAGAGGGTGTTGTCATCCCATTGTATCACGACCGCGACCGATTTGATCCTGTCGAGCTTATTGAGCGTCCGGTGGAGCACGACCTCTGGGGTGAGCTTGGTGCCCGGCAGATGGACGAGCTTGGGATCATATTCATCCATCTTTCCCTCTCCCAAAGGTTATGTTGGTGTCAGCTCGGATGTCCTGATTACGATAGCACCAAATCTCGCCATCCGCGCCAAAGCAGACCCAGACGAGGTCGTGCTCGGGCCCGTAGTCGATCAGGATATGGGCAAGCGCCTTGCCGCGCAGCGTCACCACCGGCAGCGGCGGATCAAGTTGGAGCATCCTTCCCCTCCAGCGCAGCGCGGGCTTCCCATCCGCACATATCGACAGGCAAACCGTGCGCGCACTTTTGTTTGCACAGACATTGATATGCAGAAAGCGCCTTTTCCAGCGTCTCTATGCGCTTCCTCGCGTTTGCAAGTTCAATGAAATACGGCTGGACATCCTTTGCCAGCGCGTATTGTTTACCTTCGAATTTGTGAATCTGAACGTCATCACTCATCTTTCCCCTCCAGCGCAGCGCGGGCGATCATTTGAGGTTGTCCGAATGGCGGGATTTTGGTTATTTTCTCCAATGCCGCTTCCAACTCATCAATGCGTTCCATCGTCTCCGTGGCGTAAGCCTCAAACGCTCGGTTCAACTCCTCAATATGGTCGGCGGCTTGGGCGAAGAGGTCAGAGCTTAGTGTAAATTTCTGACTATCAGGGTCACGCATCCATTGCTCAAAATCGCGCAACCGCTTCACAAGATCATCAGACATCACTCGAGCCCCATCGCCTGCCGGATGGCGCCGGCGAGAGACATCGCCTCGTTCGGGGCGGGCTGCCCGTCATCCCCGTCCACGATGTCGGCCTGATCATCGAGGAACGTCAGAGCGTCGTGCAAAAGATCCTCGAGCTCTTCAATGCGGAGCTCAAGATGCGTGATGGCCCATGCCAGATCCAGTTTGTCGTTCATGTCTTTCCCCTATCGGTTGACTGCTTTCATGACGCAGTATGCGTTGCCCTTAACCTCTTTCCCGTTGTCGTTTCGCACGACCATGTAGCCGCGACCTGTGTCGAGATCGACAACGAGCGTGACGTTCGCCTCGGCGCCGATGTGACGGATCACGCCAAAATCTTTCCCGTTCTCCTGAACCCGGGTCGAGAAGGCCTCTCGATGCTTCCCGTCATCAAACGAGACAAAGCCCTTGCTCTTGTGGATGGCGTAGTAAAATTTCTCGCCGTTATCGAGCGTGCAGTCGCCTGTCGCCCATTGCTTGGTCTGAACCAGCGTCATGGCCGTCAGGCCGGTCACCAACCCCGTGATGATCATCGCGCGTCCCTCTCGAATAGATCACGCAGGATCTCACGCTCGGGCGCCTAGTGTCAATCACTACTTGATGGCCGAGACATCTTCTCCGCAAGGGAGAGGAACGTCAGGAGCTGCTCGCTCGGGCCACGGTTCACCTCGACTTGAGCGTCCACCTCGATCTTGTCGCCATAGACCTTGGGCGCCCGCTTCGAGGCGAGCCACTGGAGGGCGGCGAGCTTCACCCGGTCGGCCTGCGCGCTCTCGGCGGTCGTGTTCTGGGCGATCTCGGCGATGCGGAAGGCATCGTAGTCGGCCAGCGCTTCACGCGCGCGCGCGCACCGTGCCTTGAACGCGGGATTCTCCTCCATCCACCTGTAGACGGTCGAGCGGGCTATATCGAGCTCGTGGCAGGCCTTCACCATGTCATAGCCTTCGACCATGAGCTCACAGATCTGGTCTGCGATGTCTTCGGTGTAGGGGATGCGGGTTCTACGGGCTGGGGAGGACGAGGGCAGGATCTCCTGCTTGGCGGCGTCTATCGCTGCCTGTCTCTCTTCCTCGGTCAGGGTGATCTTCTGGAGGCGCTTGGGGGCCATTGTCCTATCCTCGCGGGGCTGGATCCCGCAATCCTCTCCCGGGCGAAGGGAGCTCTCGGTCACGTTTAGCGAGAGCCTGCCAGCATTGCGACCAACCGGGGTCAGATGGATAGGGGGCATCCTCCCGATGGGTAGCGTGGTCAGCGCAGGGGAATTCTAGCATAGCTCGCGGCCCAAAAAGAATTTTTGTTTTTTTTCCACAATCCCATCAAATACCGTTTGACATGACCAACGGTCACCCCTATTCTGATCATGTCAACACGGAGACACGCCATGAACATCGAAGCCGCCCTCATCGAGATCCGCCCGACCCTCGCCAAGAGCTACGCCGCTCAGGTTCGCCGCGCCTTCGAGGCCGCCGTCGAGGATCATGGCCCCAAGGTCGCCGGCGTG
>JBMSOD010000042.1:0-16761 GCA_049422085.1 Burkholderiaceae bacterium | reverse complement strand
CTCAGCCGCCGTCTCGCTGCCTCTGGGCTACACCTCGGGCAAGGAGTATGCCGAGCTTGAATGGCCCATTGACATCCTGATCACGCTGGTCTGGGTGTCCTATGCCATTGTGTTTTTCGGCACGATCGCAAAGAGGCGGGTCCAGCACATCTATGTGGCCAACTGGTTCTATGGTGCCTTCATTCTCACGGTGGCCCTGCTGCATGTGGTCAACAGCATGGCGGTGCCCGCAGGCTTCATGAAGTCCTACTCCATCTATGCCGGCGTGCAGGACGCCATGGTGCAGTGGTGGTATGGCCACAATGCCGTAGGCTTTTTCCTGACCGCGGGCTTCCTGGGCATGATGTATTACTTCGTGCCCAAGCAGATCGGCCGCCCGGTCTACAGCTATCGGCTGTCCATCGTGCACTTCTGGGCCCTGATCTTCACCTACATGTGGGCAGGCCCCCATCACCTGCACTACACCGCCCTGCCCGACTGGGCGCAATCCATCGGCATGGTCTTCTCATTGATCCTGCTCGCACCCTCCTGGGGCGGCATGATCAACGGCATCATGACCCTCTCCGGGGTTTGGCACAAACTGCGCGATGACCCGATCCTGCGCTTTCTGATCGTCTCGCTCTCCTTCTACGGCATGTCGACCTTTGAAGGTCCGATGATGTCGATCAAGACGGTCAATGCCCTGTCGCACTACACCGACTGGACGATCGGCCATGTGCATTCGGGCGCCCTGGGCTGGGTTGGACTGATCTCGATGGGCAGCCTGTATTACCTGGTACCGCGCCTGTTCGGCCGCGAACGCATGCACAGCATGCGGGCCATCGAGATCCATTTCTGGCTGGCCACCATCGGCATCGTTCTCTATGCGGTGTCGATGTGGATCAGTGGGATCACCCAGGGCCTGATGTGGCGGGCAGTTGAGCCGGACGGCACCCTGACCTACTCGTTCGTTGAATCGGTCAAGGCGAGCTACCCGTACTACTACGTGCGCTTGCTGGGTGGGCTTCTTTACCTCAGCGGGATGCTGATCATGGCCTGGAATGTGGCAAGGACGGCCATCGGCGGCAAACCTTCCACCGTGGCGGTGCTCGCACCTGCCCACGCCTGAGCGACAGGAGACTCGCCATGAAGCTCAGCCACGAGAAAATCGAAACCAATGTTCTGCTGCTGATCGTGCTCACGCTGCTCACCGTATCGGTGGGTGGTCTGGTCGAGATCGTGCCGCTCTACTTTCAGAAATCAACCACCGAGCCTGTACAGGGCGTCAAACCCTATCCCGCCCTGCAGCTGGCCGGACGCGATGTCTATCTGCGTGAGGGCTGCTACAACTGCCACTCCCAGATGATCCGGCCGATGCGGGCCGAAACCCTGCGCTACGGACCCTATTCGGTGGCAGGCGAATTCGTCTATGACCATCCCTTCCAGTGGGGCAGCAAGCGCACCGGCCCGGATCTGGCCAGGGTAGGCGGCCGCTACAACGATGAATGGCATCGCGTTCACCTGATCAATCCAAGGGAACTGGTGCCCGAGTCGAACATGCCTGGGTATCCCTGGCTGGCCAAGGCAACCGTCGATGGCACCCAGTTGCAGGTGCGCATGAAGGCACTCGGCAGCATCGGGGTGCCTTACAGCACACAGGACATCGAGCAGGCCCCTGAAGCGGTGAAGGGCAAAACCGAAATGGATGCCCTGATCGCCTATCTGCAGGGCCTGGGCACGGCCTTGCGCTGAATCGGTTCAAGTTGAATTGAAAGGCACTTCATGGACATCAATCTGATCCGGGGCCTGATCACCGCCATCTCGCTCGCCTGCTTTGTCGGGATCGCGATCTGGGCCTGGTCACCGCGCAACAAGGCCCGTTTTGAGCGCGACGCCCGTCTGCCGCTCGATGATTGACACAGGAACCCATCATGGCTGACTTCACCGGCGGATTCTGGTCGCCCTACATCGTCATCGCCACCCTGCTCGCGGTGGTGTTCTGTCTCGTCATTCTCGTCGCCAACAGCAAGAAACCTCCGGCGACGCCGGACAACACCACCGGACATCTCTGGGATGGTGATCTGCGCGAGGCCAACAACCCCCTGCCGCGCTGGTGGGTCATCCTGTTCGTGCTGACCATCATCTTCGCGCTGGCTTACCTTTGGCTGTATCCCGGGCTGGGGGCACGCGCAGGGAGTCTGGGCTGGAGCACCCAGGCCCAGCACGATGCGGAGACCCGTGCGCTCAATGAGCAGATCGCTCCGATCTACAAGGCATTTCAGGCACGTCCGGTGGCCGAACTGGCTGGCGATCCACAGGCACGCGCCATTGGTGAACGCCTCTTTCTGAACAACTGTGCGCAGTGCCACGGTTCGGACGGCAAGGGCGCCAAGGGTTTTCCAAACCTCACCGATGCCGACTGGCTGTACGGCAACGCGCCCGAAGCCATCATCCAGACCATCGCGAAAGGCCGCAACGGCATCATGCCTCCGATGGCCGCCGCCGTGGGTAGCGCGCAGGACGTGGAAAACCTGGCGCACTATGTGCTGTCGCTCTCGGGGGGTGGTGACTCCGTGAAGGCACAACTTGGCAAGCCCAAGTTCGGGGTCTGCGCGGCCTGTCATGGCGCCAGGGGAGAAGGCAATCCGGCGCTGGGCGCACCCAATCTGTCCGATCGCATCTGGCTTCACGGCAGCGGCCTGAAGGCCATCACACATGCGATCAACAACGGCATCAACAACCGCATGCCGCTTTGGGAAGACAAGCTCACCGAGGGTCAGATCCATGTTCTCGCCTCTTATGTCCTGAGCCTGTCGCGGTGACCTCCCCTTCAAGAAAGACCATCCCCATCAGCGCTGAGCCCATCGCACAAGCGGGGGGAGGCGGGCTCTTTTCGCTCTACGCCTCGCACGAAAAGATCTATCCGCGCTCGGTCAAAGGGCGATTTGCTTCCATGCGCTGGGTCGCAGTGTGGTTCACCCAGCTGCTCTTTTATGGGCTGCCCTGGTTCACCTGGAATGACCGACAGGCCGTGCTCTTCGACCTTGGCGCACGGAAGTTCTTTCTTTTCGGCATTGTGCTCTGGCCCCAGGACTTCATTTACCTCGCCGGGCTGCTGGTTATTGCGGCCTTGTCGCTCTTCTTCTTTACGGCCGTCGCGGGCAGGCTGTGGTGTGGTTATGCCTGTCCGCAAACCGTGTACACCGAAATCTTCATGTGGGTAGAGCGCCGGATCGAGGGAGACCGTGCCGCACAGATGAAGCTCGATGCCAGCCCCTGGTCGATGCGCAAGTTCGGACTCAAGGCCTCGAAGCACAGCGTCTGGCTCGCCCTCTCGCTGCTCACCGGCTTTACCTTCATCGGTTACTTCGCCCCCATCCGGGACCTGTTCGGCCAGATCCTGGCGCTGCAACTCGGGCCCTGGCAGATGTTCTGGGGGCTGTTCTACAGTTTCGCCACCTGGGGCAATGCGGGCTTCATGCGGGAGCAGGTCTGCAAATACATGTGCCCCTATGCCCGGTTCCAGGGAGCCATGTTCGACAAGGACACTCTGGTCATCACCTACGATCATCATCGCGGTGAACCCCGTGGCTCGCGCCCGCGAAAGGCAGATCCTGCAACGCTTGGCCTGGGCAGCTGTATCGACTGCACCCTGTGCGTCCAGGTGTGCCCCACAGGAATCGATATCCGTCATGGGCAGCAATACGAGTGCATTGGCTGCGCTGCATGTATCGATGTCTGTGATGAGGTCATGGACCGGATGGGCTATGCGCGCGGCCTGGTGCGCTATGCCACCCAGCGAGCCATCGATCGCGGCCTCGAGGGCAAGAGCATGCTGAGGCGGGTGCTCCGGCCCCGGGTCATCGCCTACGGCCTGATCCTGCTGGTCCTGCTGGCTGCCCTGCTTGGCTCGCTTGCCACGCGAAACCCGCTCAGGGTCGACCTGATTCGTGATCGCAATACCCTGGCTCGCATCGTCGAGGGCGGCGACATCGAAAACACCTATCGCATCCATTTCATGAACGCTGCCGAGCGCCCCCTGCAACTCGAGGTCAAAGTTCAAGGCCTGGATGGCCTGCGCATTGCGGGCGATGCCGCATTCGAGGTGCCGGCGGCCAGCAACCGGGCCGTGGCGATCAGTCTTAGAAGCGCGGCAGACGCAGCCCCACCGGGCTCTCACAAGGTCCAACTGATCATCACCGAACGGTCCGACCCAGGCATGAGCCGCACCGAGAAGACCACATTCATTCTGCCTCGCTGAACCCCATGGCCATGACATCGACCGCATCCCCGGAGACCCCATCCCGGCCCGCACACCGCGAACCGCTGGTCTGGCTGGTGGTCGGCATTCCTGCCCTCACGGTCGTCGCCGGACTATTTACCTGGTGGATTGCAGCGCAGCGCGCGGACAGCGATGTCGCCGACGACCACTACAAGCGAGGCCTGGCCATCAACCGCATCCTCGAGCGTGAACAGGCAGCGCAGCGAGCAGGCCTTGGAGCCCGCATCGAGGTGACCGACAGCCGGGGACTCGAGCTTCGACTGAAGGCTGCACCAGGAACAAGCCTGCCCGAGGCGCTGCAGGTGGTACTCACCCATCCGGTCCAGGCCAGCCAGGACCGACGGCTCCTTCTGGTGCCCGCCGCGGGTGGTGTCTACCGCAGCATGTCGACCATCGAGGTGACCGGGTTTGAAGGCCACTGGGGACTTGCCCTCGAGGGCGAGGGTTGGCGACTTGCGGGGGCAAGACTTGCCCTTCAGTCAGGAGCAAGCGCTGAACTCGGCGCATGGCGCCCCTGATCACCTCAAGGAGACGGACATGCCACATCGTGTTCGAGACTGGATGATCGTGCTGTGGCCTGCATTCGTGGCGGCGTGTCTGATCGAAATGCTGGTCTTTGCGAGCTTCGACCCACATGACATGAATCTGCTCGGCTTTCGAGTCGAAGCAGAGCGCGATGCGGTGTACTCAATCGCGTTTTTCGCCTTCTGGTTTGTCAGCAGCCTTGTCGGCCTCGCAGTCTGGAGCCTCACGCGGTCGAGCCCGATTTCTCCGGTGCCTGGCTCGACTCCGCGCGCCGATCATCCGACCAGTTCAGGTGCGCCCGCGAGTGCACCGGACAGCCGGACCTGATCCAGACCGGGTTGCAGACCAGCACTGATCCGTAGCCATGGAACTGCTCGGTCTGCTCAGTGCCTCATTCGTGCTTGGCCTGACCGGCGGGATCCATTGCCTGGCCATGTGCACCGGACTCCAGCAGGCCGCCCTGAGTCTGCCCGCGGTGACTCCAGGCGCCTTGCGCCTCAGGGCCCCGAACGGCAACAACGCGCGGAGGATTCCAATCCTGCAAGACGGGAGCGGCAGCGACCGCCTGAGCGGCTCACAGCCCACGATCAGCCGGCTGCTGCAATTTCATGCCGGCCGTCTT
Organism: Burkholderiaceae bacterium; assembly: GCA_049422085.1. Classification (GTDB taxonomy): domain Bacteria; phylum Pseudomonadota; class Gammaproteobacteria; order Burkholderiales; family Burkholderiaceae_E; genus UBA4615. Next base: position 11,353 of record JBMSOD010000042.1, on the reverse strand, counting down.
CTGGGCTACGCACTGTTAGGCGCCGTGGTGGCGAGTGCGTCTTCAGCCCTGCGATGGGGCGCTGGCTGGGCTGGTGCACTACACACGCTCTGGGTGCTGCTCAATGCAGCCGTGCTGAGCCTGGGCCTGGCTCTGGCAGTGCGAGGCGCCATGCCGGCCTGGATCGATGGTCTGACCCACCGTCTGTGGCGAGCGATCGAGGCAAGAGAGGGCGGGCGGTCCAGGGGATCAACCGTCACGCTGGGCATGACCTGGGCTTTGCTGCCCTGCGGCCTGCTGGGTGGCGCCATGGGTCTTGCGCTGCTTGCCAGCGACGCATCGCGAGGAGCGGCCGTCATGGCCAGCTTCGGACTCGGAACCGCCGTGCACCTGATCGCTGCGCAAAGCCTGCTCAACCGGTGGCTGAGACGCCTGCAATCAGGAGACGCTGCCATGCAGCGGCTCGGGGTGCGTCTGTCCGGGCTGCTGCTGTGCGCCATGGCTGCCATGGCGCTCTGGGCCATTGCACTGGGGCAAGCCCACCCCTTCTGCGCAAGCTGATCAGGCGCGAGCCTGAAGTGCTGCAACGGCGGGCAATTCACGGCCTTCGAGGAACTCCAGGAAGGCGCCCCCGCCGGTCGAGATGTATCCGATCTGCTCAGTGATTCCAAACTTGGCAATCGCGGCAAGGGTATCGCCACCCCCCGCAATCGAGAACCCCTGGGAGGCGGCGATCGCCCGGGCCAGCGTCTCGGTGCCGCCAGCAAAGGCATCGAATTCGAATACGCCCACCGGTCCGTTCCAGACGATGGTGCCCGCAGCCTTGAGCAGCGTGGCCAGTTGCTCCGCGGTCCTCGGGCCGATATCGAGAATCATGTCCTCGGACTGCACGTCGACCGCCGACTTGGTGCTTGCCGCCGCCGAGGCCGAGAACTCCCGGGCGGTCACCACATCCACCGGGATCGGCACAGCCGCTCCCCGGGCCTTCATCATGTCGATGATCGCTCGGGCCTCATTCAGCAGATCGGGCTCGGCGAGCGATTTACCAATCGGCAGGCCCTCGGCCGCCATGAAGGTATTGGCGATGCCCCCGCCTACGATCAGCTGATCGACCCGGGCGGCCAGCGACTTGAGGATGGTGAGCTTGGTGGACACCTTGCTGCCCGCAACGATCGCGACCAGGGGTCGGCGGGGCGATTCGAGCGCGCGTCCGAGCGCATCGAGTTCGGCCGCCATCAGCGGGCCAGCGCAGGCGACAGGCGCATATCGTGCAATGCCATGGGTGGTGGCTTCCGCGCGGTGGGCCGTGCCAAAGGCATCGTTGACATACACATCGCACAGGGCTGCCATGCGTCGAGAGAGGGTTTCGTCGTCCTTTTTCTCGCCGACATTGAAACGACAGTTTTCAAGCAGCAGCACCTCGCCGGGCGCCGGGGTGGGCGGCTGCTCCACCCAGTTGCGGGCGAGCCGGACCGGCTGCCCGAGCAGCGATGCCAGCCGCTCGCCAATCGGCTCGAGTGAAGCAGCTTCGTCGAACTGCCCCTCGGTCGGCCGGCCCAGATGCGAGGTGACCATGACCGCCGCACCCGCATCGAGACACTGCCTGATGGCGGGGAGCGACGCGCGGATCCGGGTGTCGTCAGTGATCCGCCCCTGATCATCCTGAGGCACATTGAGGTCGGCGCGAATGAAGACACGGCGACCGGCGAGTTCGAGTTCGGACAGGCGCTTGAAGGCGGGCATGGTGGTCAGGAGGCGAACGAGGTGAAACACCGATTTTAGCGCTGCAACACCTGCATCTGCCTTGCCGATGCCGTAGCATTGCACTTGGAGTCCCGATCTGCCCTGCCCGTTCAAAGAAGACATGACCCAAGCGATGCCAGAATTCTCCCCGGCGCCTTTCGATGGCAAACCGCCCTCACGAGGCGAAGTTCGGGCCGCGGCCCTGGCGACCCTCGGTGACGACGAAAGTCTGCTCGAGATGCTGATGCCTCATTTCTGTGAGGCATCAGCAAGTCAGGCTGCCCAGGTGATCGACGCCGCGAAAGCCGGTGATCCGCCTCAGTTGCGGCATTGGGCCCACACGCTCAAGGGCACGCTGCTGACGGTGGGTGCCAATACATCGTCAGCGCTGGCGGCGCGGATCGAACTCGCAGCCCGTGAAGGCCGAACCGACGGCGCAGTAGAGATGGCCACCCGGCTGGCTGCCGAGGTGGCTATCCTTGCGGACTATCTGCGGCCGTCCTGAGTGACAGCACAGCGCCGGGCCTGATCAGCGAGCGGCCATCAGCGCGACCGTCGTGTCGAGCATGCGGTTGGAAAAGCCCCACTCATTGTCGTACCAGCTCGACACCTTGACCAGCCTGCCCGAGACCTTGGTGAGCGTGGCATCGAAGGTCGAAGAATGGGCATCGTGGTTGAAATCGCTCGAGACCAGGGGCGCGGTGTTGTAGGCCAGAACGCCCTTGAGTTCACCTTCGGCGGCCGCCTTCATGATGGCATTGACCTCATCGACCGTGGGGTCACGCGCGGCAATGAAGGACAGATCCACAATCGAGACATTGATCGTTGGCACACGGATGGCATAGCCGTCGAGCTTGCCGTCGAGTTCGGGCAGTACAAGTCCCACCGCAGCGGCCGCACCCGTCTTGGTCGGGATCATGTTGTGGGCAGCGGCTCGGGCCCGGCGCAGATCCTCGTGATACACGTCGGTCAGAACCTGGTCGTTGGTGTAGGCATGCACCGTGGTCATCAGACCGCTGAGCACCCCGATCCGGTCATGCAGGGGCTTGACCAGAGGCGCCAGGCAGTTGGTGGTGCACGAGGCGTTGGAGATCACGGTGTGCGAGGCCTTCAGGACATTCTGGTTGACGCCGAAGACCACCGTGGCGTCGACATCCTTGCCGCCCGGCGCAGAAATGATCACCTTCTTGGCTCCGCCTTTCAGGTGGGCCGAAGCCTTTTCCTTGCTGGTGAAGAATCCGGTGCACTCGAGCACGACATCGACACCGAGCTCGCCCCAGGGCAGTTGGGCGGGATCGCGATTGGCCAGCACACGGATACGATCGCCGTTGACCACCATGGCATCGCCATCGACCGACACCGTACCGCTGAACTTGCCATGGGCGGTGTCGTACTGGGTCAGATGCGCATTGGTCTTGGGGTCCCCGAGGTCGTTGATGGCCACGATCTGCAGGTCGTGCTTCTTGCCACCTTCGTAGTGGGCGCGAAGAATGTTGCGGCCAATCCGGCCGTATCCGTTGATGGCAACACGCAGGGTCATGCTGGGCTCCTGAAAAGGGATTGCGGTTAACCTCGGATTTTACCCTTTCGTGATCCGCGCCCGACATGCCCGAAACCCCCGTTCAGACAAGCGCACGCCGCCCACGGGTCTGGTGCCCGGGGCCATGGCCCGCCAACGGGCGCATCATTCTGCCCCCCGAGGCCACGCACCACCTCACGCGTGTGCTTCGAATGAAGGACGGCGAGCCGATCGAGCTCTTTGACGGTCAGGGGCGTCGAGCACCGTCCCGACTGGACCTTCAGTCGTCAGCCATGGCCACGGTCCAGCTCGAAGACCAAGGGATCCAGACCCCCCCGCCCCCATTGCAGATCCGTCTGGCCCAGGCGCTGGCCAAGGGCGACAAGATGGACTGGATCATCGAGAAGGCGGTCGAGCTCGGGGTCAGTGCAATCCAGCCCCTGCAAGGCAGACGCAGCGTTGTCGAACTCCATGGGCAACGTCTCGCGCAGCGCGTGGCCCACTGGCAACGCGTGGTGGTCGCAGCAGCAACCCAGTGTGGCCAGGATCATCTGCCGCTGATGTCCCCTCCGCAGCCTGCCGGCCACTGGTTTGAAGACCCGGGTGAATTGGGGGCTCCCGCACTGCGCCTGCTGCTCGATCCCTTGGGTACGCACAATCTCGAGTCTGTCGTCGGCGATGCGATGCCGGACAGGATCGATCTTGCGATCGGACCCGAATCGGGTTGGGATCCCGGTGAAATCGAGATCGCCGTGCGTCGCGGTTGGCGACTGCTACGCGTGGGCCCTCGCGTGTTGAGAACCGAGACCGCAGGGCTTGCCGTGCTCGCCGCACTGCAAAGCCGCTGGGGCGACTGGCGCTGACCCGAGCCCCTCAGGCGCTCCAGTAGACAGTCAGTGCCGATCTCGATCGGGGTCGCTGATCCAGGGCGTCGGCAAACACGTCGAGAAGTTCCTCCCGCGCGAGCCCGACCACATCATGCAGCCCCTCGAGAATCAGAACGCCCTCGGGCGCCAGATCGGCGTCGGTCAGGCAGTCATAGAGCGCATCCAGGTTGGCACCAAACGTGTCTGGCAGATGGAGTCCGCCCGCCAGCCGAGCCATGACTGTTGACTTGTCTCGGGCTGCAGACAGATCGATGCGGGTCACCCCCAGCCGGTGTTCGGTGGCCTGCCGAAGCAACAGGACCAACCGGTCACGATCGAGGTGATGAACCCCCGGGGGGTCTGGAAAATGCAATGAGCCGCTCATTCTCGAATCCGCCGGAAAGACTGATAGTGATCGTCGGTGTACCAGAACTCCGCCTGAGCCGACCTTGGGTCGCCCCCCGCGACAATCCGTCGGGCACCGCGATGACGCACTCCGGGCGTGCGGACCGTGTATTCGGTGTAATGCCCTCTGGGTGCCCGGGGCAAGAGCTGCTCACGATTGCCGAAGACGGTGCCATCTTTATCGTAAGGGAAGGGGCCACCGCGTCGGATGAGGTCCAGGGTACTGCGGGCCTCGGCAGGCAGGTCGGCCACAGCAATGGGCGTCGCGGAGAGCCTCACCTGCGGTGACTCCGCGACCACGGGGGGCACTGCACACAGCAGCGCGAACCACAGACCCAAAGCGAACAGCAGCGGCCGCTGGATGACGAAATTCAAGCGGGAAAGAAATGACCTCATCGGGTCGGCTCCGGCTGGATCAGTTGCTCCAGGATGTTCTGGACACTCGGGCTCGGATCCACCGGGCGCAATTGACCGCCCCGCAGGTGCTGTTCCACCTCTTCGGCTGCCATGGTCAGATTGAATTCCGGATGGGCACTGAAAATGAACAGACGCCTGGCAGGGCTGATCCAGGCCAGCTTGGCCTGTCGGGCACCCGCAGGCGTGGGCACCTCGTATCGACCGCCTCGCACGAGTGCCGAAAGGATCGCCCCCTGTGCAGACCCAGAGCCTTGCAACGCCGTACGGGAGCGCGCCCCGCCCTCCGTGATGGGGGTGGAACCTGTGCTGGTGCGGACCAACGGGTCGAAGCGAACCACGCCATCAGCACTCATGCGGATCAGTGCGGGCGCGAGGCCCTCTGACTGCGGTGGTCGGCGCCGGGCAAGGCTGGTTTCCCGGGTATGCGTCTTCATCAGGAAGGAAAGAAACGCGTCGCGATCAGGCTGCGGCAGATCGATCGCCTGCATGCCTTGCTGGATCGCTCTCAGCATGACCGGAAGGATCTGCGCCAGGCGGGCAATCTCCTCTGCCTGTTTCGGCAGACAACTCCACAGGAGCAGTTCGGCCGTGCGCAGGCTCACCTCCCAATGCCGCGCGCCAAGCGCAGCATCTGCGGCCATCCGTGCACGGACCATCAGCCGGGACCAGTGCTCCAGCAGGAAGCGACTGACTTCCTCGGGCGTCTGTCCATCGATCCGGTCGGTCAGAACCGCCCGCGCCTCGTCACCTGCCACGGCAAGCGCCTCGCGACGTGCAGCTTCCTGCTCTGCTTTCTCGCGTTCGATACGGTGGCGTTCGGTCTCGGCCTCAACCAGGCTCTGAACCTTCAGGATCGCGTCGTCGAACACTTCTAGCGCGGTATCAAAGTGTCCGATCACGTCATCAATGACCGTGCGGATTCCGGTCAACAACACCGAGGCAGGTTCGAGGTCGGCCTCCGGATCGGCACCGGCATCGGAGATCACATCGATCAGGCGTCTCAGCGGATGCTGACGCCGTGCAAAAAAGGCCCGATCCAGCAGGGCGGCCTTGATCGCCACCACCTGCAGGCGCAGCAGCTGGCGCTTGACACTGTCGGCCAGCCGTCGATCGGCATCGATGTAATCGAAGACCATGGACACGATATCGGCAGTGACCTGATCGAGGACGGTTCCATTACGGTGCAGCTGCTCGGCAATACTGTCGAGCGAGACCGCGGAGAGTTCGCCCTGCGATTGACGCTGCAGTTCAGACAGCGAGTCGAGCATCGGTCTTCTGACAGGCTCGAGCGCTCGGCCCAGAGCCCCCAGCTGCTGGTCATCGGCCAAAACCTGCAGGATTTCCTGGTGTGCTCCAGCCCTGCCTGATCGGGCCCCGAGCAGTGCCCCCTGCAGCTGGTCGACCTGCGGGCCCTCTCCTGACAGACCCAGACTCGCCGGCGCATTCGAACCGGCTTTTGCTGCGAAGCCGTGCATCGAGAAGCGATGCGCCCTGGGTTCTGCGGCGGACCTGCCGCCTTCCTCGGCACGAGACGCAACCGCGCCCGCTGCAACCTCCTTGCGCGTAAGCACAGGCCGCAGCCGGGGCATCACGCCCTGTGCAAGGAGCAGGGCGTTGACATCCTGAATCAGTGCCTCCCAACGAGCCGGCAGATCGAGCGCGACCTCCTCGAGCAAGAGCATGCGCACATCCCGGGCGGCTTCACGCTGGGTCGCCGCCTGATCAAGCGCCTCGAAAAGGCGTGCGGGCGACAGCGGATGGTCGTTCTCCGCAAACTCGGCTCTGCCCGCAAGTTCTGCAAGCCTGGCGCGAACCGCGGCAATCGCCTGGGCATCGATCCGGCTGGTGACCCTGTGGGCCATTCGATCGCGCTCGAGGGTGTCATGAAGCTCATCATCGGACACCAGGGACAGCACGGGCTTGTTCGTGCCCAGGGCAGATGTCGCCCCCCCTGTTGAAACCGAGGCACTCCGCTCTGTCGCATTCAGTGCATCATCGAACTGCTGCATGAAGGCATCGATCCAGGCCCTGCCCAGCAGCTCGGCGCCCACACTGGAAAGCGCCACCGCATCATGCAGAACAGCGCGCTGTTCTGCCTGAGTGCTGGCACGCAACTGGTTCTCGAGCGAGGTGGCGCTCTCATGCAGTACCTCCTGCACCAATCCCCACAGGGACTGAAGCACCAGCGAGCGGCAGGCCATAGTGGCCTGCTTCAAGGAAGGTCCTTCGCTGGAGGACATGCGCGCCGACTCAGCGGGTTGCGTTGATCTCAACCACCGTCCAGGCGGTCATGTTGACGACACGGCGCGAAGTGGCGGCCGCCGTCAGGATATGTACCGGCCCATTGACCCCCAGCAGTACCGGGCCGATCGCGATATTGTTGCCCGCCGCCGTCTTGAGCAGGTTGTAGGAAATATTGGCGGCGTCGATGTTGGGCAGCACCAGAAGGTTGGCTTCGCCCTGCAAGGTGGTGTCGGGCATCAACACCCGCCGATGGGCTGGATCGAGGGCCGCATCGCCATGCATTTCTCCGTCGACCTCGAGTCCGGGCGCCCGCTCGCGCAGCAGCGACAGCGTGTCGCGCATCTTGATCGCAGAAGGCGCCTCGGACGATCCGAAGTTGGAATGCGAGAGCAGCGCAACCTTGGGGCGGATGCCGAATCTGGACAGGCTGTCTGCGGCCATCATGGTGATTTCTGCGAGTTGCTCGGCATCGGGATCGTGATTGACATGGGTATCCACAAGGGTGACCTGACGGCCCGGCAGCATGAGGGTATTCATGGCTGCATAGACCTTCGCTCCGGGCGCCCGACCGAGGACCTGGTCAATGTAGAACAGATGCTGAGAGTAGGCGCCGAAGGTGCCACACAGCAGGCCATCCGCATCGCCACGCCGAACCATCATGGCGCCGATCAGGGTATGACGCCTGCGCATTTCGATTTGCGCGTAGGCCGGGGTAACCCCCTTGCGGGCGGAGATGCCGTGGTAGTCCCTCCAGTAGTCACCATAGCGTTCATCCCACTGCGGATTGACCACGTCAACATCGCTTCCCAGCTTCAGGCGTAGCCCGAAGCGCTCGATCCGACGTTCGAGCACCTCGGGGCGACCGACCAGGGTGGGCCTGGCCAGCTTCGAATCGACAATCTGCTGCACTGCCCGCAGGACCCGCTCGTCCTCACCCTCGGCATAGACAATCCGACGCCCCGGACCCCGTCGGGCGGCCGAGAAGATCGGCTTCATGAAGTTGCCCGAGTGATAGACGAATTGCTCCAGCTGGGCACGATAGGCCTCGAAGTCCTGGATCGGCCGGGTGGCGACACCCGACTCCATGGCAGCACGTGCCACCGCAGGGGCGATCTGAACGATCAGCCTGGGATCGAAAGGTCGCGGGATCAGGTACTCGGGGCCAAATGAACTCGACATGCTGCCGTAGGCCGCCGCCACCATTTCGGATTGTTCAAGCCGCGCCAGGTCGGCCACGGCACGCACCGCGGCAATTTCCATCTCGCGCGTGATGGTGGTCGCCCCGACATCGAGTGCGCCGCGAAAGATGAAGGGAAAGACAAGAACGTTGTTGACCTGGTTGGGATAGTCGCTGCGGCCCGTGGCAATCACCGCATCGCTGCGGACCGAGCGCACCTCTTCGGGCAGGATTTCGGGCGTGGGATTGGCCAGCGCCAGAATCAGCGGACGCGGCGCCATGGTGGCCACCATCGAGGGCTTGAGCACCCCACCCGCCGAAAGCCCAAGGAACACATCGGCATCGGCAATCACGTCACCAAGCGTGCGTGCATCGGTCACCTGGGCAAACCGCTCCTTTTCGGCATCCATCAGAACGGTCCGACCTGCGTACACCACCCCTTCAATGTCGGTCACCCAGATCTGCTCACGCCGGAATCCAAGGTCGAGCAGCAGATCCAGGCAGGCCAGTGCTGCAGCCCCGGCGCCACTGACCACCAGCTTGCAGTCAGCGATTTTCTTTCCGACGACCTCGAGACCGTTGAGGATGGCCGCACCCACCACAATGGCGGTGCCATGCTGATCATCGTGAAAGACCGGAATGCGCATGCGCTGCCGGAGCGCCCGCTCGATGTGAAAGCACTCGGGCGCCTTGATGTCCTCGAGGTTGATGCCTCCAAAGGTGGGCTCGAGCGCCGCGATGATCTCAATCAGCTTGTCCGGGTCGTTCTGCGCGATCTCGATATCGAACACATCAATGCCGGCGAACTTCTTGAACAGAACGCCTTTGCCTTCCATGACCGGTTTGGCTGCCAGCGGACCAATCGCACCCAGGCCCAGTACGGCAGTCCCGTTGGTGATCACGGCGACCAGGTTGCCCTTGGCGGTGTAGCGAAACGCCGCGGAAGGATCCTCGACGATCACTTCGCATGCCGCCGCCACGCCGGGGGAGTAGGCCAGAGCAAGGTCACGCTGGTTGGTCAGCTGCTTGGTCGGGGTGACGGAGATTTTTCCGGGCTGGCCCTGCTCGTGATATTCGAGCGCTGCGCGGCGAAGGTCCGGGTTCAAAGGCTGTGCCATGGGAAATTCCGCAGAGGAGTGAGGTGCTGACCGGAGGAGCTTGATCCTCTCCGGCCTACCAACGGGGCGGGGGGCTCCCGTTTGGCCTTGAGTTCAAATTATGAAGCCATCACGGCCGCTGTGCCGGGTTTGGCGTGAGGCGCAGGCGGGTTTACCCTACCGGCATGTCTTCGCAGTCCCCCTCCCCGCCCGTCTCTGCACCCGCAGCGCCCGACAGCCCGACCAGCCTGCTGAGCTCGGAGCGAAGGGCTCGGGCCGAAGCCGAGACCGCGCTCGCCAGAGCCGAAGCGGCGAACCAGGCCAAGACCCGATTTCTCTCGACCATGAGTCACGAAATCCGGACGCCACTCAACGGCGTGGTCGGCATGATCGAGCTGCTGCGCGGCACCCGGCTCGACCGCGAACAAACCGGCTATGTCGATACGCTGAGCCAGTCCGCCGAGGCCCTGCTGACCATTGTCAACGCAGTCATCGACCTCTCTGCCATCGACTCGGGGCAACTCGAACGCGAGCGGCGCATCTTCTCCCCCCTGCGGCTTGCCCAGGAAACCCTTGCGCTCGTCCGTCCCCATGCCCAGGCCAAGGGCCTGCGCCTTCTGCTTTGGTGCGGCGAGCTTCCGGAAAGGCTGGTGGGAGAACCTGCGCGATTGCAGCAGGTCTGGATGAACCTGCTCTCGAATGCCATCAAGTTCACCGATCGTGGCGAGATCCGTTTCGATCTGCTGGCCGAGATGCCCGACGCGAACAGTCACGAGGCTCGTATCCGTCTGCACGGCAGGGTCTCGGATTCCGGCCGTGGCATCGAACGTGAACATCAGCGACAGATCATCGAAGCATTCACACGATCGGACATCACGACGCCCCCGGGTGCAACCGGATCCGGCCTCGGACTGTCGATCGCGTCTCGTCTGGTTCGGCTGATGGGCGGCGAGCTGACCCTGGAAAGCGAGCCCGGTGTCGGTAGCCGGTTCGGGTTTTCACTTGAGACCACCCTGCCTGTCGAAAGCGCGGAAGCGGCCGGTCAGTCAGGGCCTCAGTCGATCCCGATCGCTGCCTTGCGGGTGCTGGTCGCCGAGGACAACCAGATCAATCAGTTGGTGGCCATGACCGTGCTGGCCAAGTTCGGCATTCAGGCCAGCCTGGCTCGGGATGGGATCGAAGCAGTTGAGATGGCCCGCCAGGATGCCTTCGACGTGATCCTCATGGATGTGCAGATGCCCAGAATGGATGGTATCGATGCGACACGGGCGATTCGTGCACTCCCCTCAGCCAGCGACGGAAGGCGTCCGTGGATCATTGCGGTGACCGCCAACGCGTTCGATCAGGACCGCGAGCGCTGCCTGGCGGCGGGCATGGATGATTTCGTCTCCAAGCCCTTCCGGCAGGAGGCCTTGCGCGATGCGCTGATGCAGTCGGCCCGCCGCCACAGCCAAGGCTGAACGGATCGCCTCAGGCCAGCGCCCGGGCGATCACCTGAGCGACATGCACGGCGTGGTGCTTGGCGCCATCAGCCACCTGATGCCTGCAGCTGGTGCCGTCCGCCACCACCAGATCATCGGGTCCGGCCGACCGCACGGCAGGCAACAGATCGAGCTCGGCCATCTGCCGGGAAATGGCTTCGTGTCGCGCCTGGAAACCAAAGCTGCCCGCCATGCCACAGCATCCCGAACTGATTGCCTCGACCTGCAGGCCTGGAATCCGTTTCAAGAGCGCCAGCGTCGGTGTGAAGGCATCGAAGGCCTTCTGATGGCAATGTCCATGCACCAGAGCCCGGCTCGATCCGATCGACTTCAACTTCAGGCTGAGCCGCTCGGTCTGCAGCCCTTCGACCAGAAATTCCTCGAAGAGCATGGCCCTGGAGGCCAGCATACGGGCTGCATCGGGC
>JBMSOD010000041.1:0-16872 GCA_049422085.1 Burkholderiaceae bacterium | reverse complement strand
TGGCTGATGTCGGTCGCGCCTTCGAGTGCGATGGGCTCGCACAAAAAGCCCTGCACGGTGCTGCCATCCTCGAGACGCAAGGTGCCGATGCCCAGGGGCTCAGGAATCAGCGCCACAAAAGAACCGAAATGCGAAACAGGCATCTCCCAGATCTCCAGCGCGATGCCATGACCGGTGCCGGACGCAACCCGCAGCAAGCCGGGCTTGGGCGGCGTGGTGTTGGGCAGCGCAAACAGCTGGTAGTCCGGGGCCGTTCGCGTGCTGCGCAGCAGGGTGGCCCCTCGCTCAGTCAGCTGGCCGTTCAAGGGCATGCCGCTCAGATGGGCGCCCACCACCGCCACCTGAACCGTGGCCTGTGTCGAGGGGGATGCCGGATCTGCGGGTGATGTCGGCTCGGTCGACGGCGCCTTGATCGCCTCGGCCTTGATCAAGGGAAAAGGAGACCACTGCGCTTCATCGGCCGAAAGGCGCTGCGAGGTCGCACCCAAGGGCAAATCGCAGCGTGCGTGATATCGGGCCGCAAAATGGGCCAGGCGCGCATCGCTGCCCGCGGGCGCGATCAGGGTGATGCCAAAGGGCAGGCCATCGGCACGAATGCTGCTCGGCACGGAGACGGCGGCATAGTCGAGCAGGTTGACGAAGTTGGTGTATCGACCCAGGTTGCGGTTGAGCACCACCGGGTCGGCCAGCATCTGATCGATGCGGTAGTGTGTCGGCGCCGTGGGCACCACCAGCATGTCGATGGACTGCCACATCGGCTCGACCCTGCGGGCCAGTTCGCGAAGCCTCTCCTGCGCATCAAACAGGTCCGCCGCACTGTAGTTGCGGCCGGCCGCAATGATGCTTCGCACCGGTTCGATGACCTCACTCTCGTGCGCATCAAAGAAGGCCCGGATGGCCTGATAGCGCTCTGCCACCAGGGCGCTGCCGTAGAGCAGGTCGGCCGCTTCGGATAGCGCAGTATCGTCGATCGCTACCGCTGTGGCACCCAGCATGCCAAGTCGGTCGAGCGCCTCCTGCCAGGCCGCCGCGGCCTGAGCATCTCCGAAAAACTCCGGCGATGCGGGAATGCCGACTCGTACCTGTGATGGCAGCGGCGTCGCCTGAATCTGGAGTTCGCGAGAACATGCATCCGAGGCATCAAACCCCGAGGCGGCCTGCACCGCGGCCCAGGCCTGGGGCACGGTGCGCGCGAAGACCGACACACAATCCACCGTCCGCGCTGCAGGCACCACCCCTCGGGTCGACAGCCAGCCCTTGCTCGGCTTGAACCCGACGATGTTGTTCAGCCCGGCGGGCACGCGGCCCGAACCCGCAGTGTCCGTGCCGAGCGAAAAATCCACCTGACCGGTGGCCACCACATACGCCGAACCCGCACTGGAGCCGCCGCTGACATAGTCGGGATTGAACGCATTGGGCACCGCCCCATGGGGTGAGCGGGTGCCATTGAGCCCACAGGCGAATTGATCGAGATTGGTCTTGCCCGCGAGTGCCGCACCAGCCTGGAGCAGACGGTGCACCACCGTGGCATGTTCGGCCGGCGTGTAAGCAAACGCAGGACAGGCTGCCGTGGTGGGCCACTGAGCAACGTCAATGTTGTCCTTGACGGCGAAGCGCTTGCCCGCAAGCGAGCCCTGCGCTGCCCCTGGGAGCTCGGCCTGCGGTCGGAAAATCCATTCGCGTGCTACGGGTCGTGAAGACTGGTCCATCACAGTGCATCCATTCATGTATACATCTTCGGATGCAATTCACATGCCAACGCCTCATGCCAACACGTTAACGAGCGCTAAGAACCGGGCGAGTTGCCGATCAGGGATATCTGCGCATGGCCTATCATTCGGGAAACGCAGAGGAGACCCCGTGAAATTCAGCTTTACCGCCGAGCAGGATGAATTCCGCGCGGCCGTGCGACGCTATCTCGCCGACCGCTCCCCCACCACCGAAGTGCGTCGCCTGATGGCCACCGAGGCCGGCTTTGACCGCGCTGCCTGGCAGGCCATGAATGCCGAGCTCGGCCTGTGTGCCGTACGCATCCCTGAAGCCCATGGTGGCCATGGCTTCGGCTTTACCGAGCATTGCATCGTGCTGGAGGAAATGGGTCGGGCGCTCTTTTGCGCACCCTACTTCGCAAGCACCGTGCTGGCGGCGGGCGCCCTGCTGCATGGCGCTAACGAGGATGAACAGGCCGCCTACCTGCCCGGCATTGCCAGTGGCGAGACCATTGCCACCCTGGCCGCAGCCGAAGACAGCGGCCGCTGGGATGCGGCGTCGGTCACCCTGGCGGCGCAGCGCCAGGCCGAGGGCTGGCGCCTGAACGGCCACAAGAGTTTCGTGCTCGACGGCCATACCGCCGACCTCATCCTGGTACTGGCCCGAGCACCCGGAAGCACCGGCCTGCAAGGTCTGTCGCTCTTTGCCGTGCAATCCGATGCGCCTGGCCTGCAGCGCCGCGCTCTGGCCACCATGGACGCCACCCGCAAGCTCGCCCGCCTCACCTTCGAGAGCACGCCCGCACAGTTGCTGGGCACCGAGGGCGCGGCGGCAAGCGCCTTCGAGCGGGTCATGATCGAAGCAGCCGTCTGCCTGGCCAATGAAATGGTGGGCGGGGCCTCGCGCCTGCGTGAAGACGCACTCGAGTACGCCAAGATGCGGGTGCAGTTCGGCAAGTCGATTGCGTCCTTTCAGTCCATGAAGCACAAGCAGGCCGACATGCTGCTCGAGGTTGAGCTCGCCAAATCGGCCGCCTATTACGCAGCCGGGGCGCTGGACGAGGGCGATGCCGATGCAGTGGCCGTGGCCTCGCTCGCCAAGGCCGGAGCCAGCGACACCTACCTGCAAACCGCTGTGCATGCCATCCAGATTCATGGCGGCATCGGGTTTACCTGGGATCAGGACACCCACCTGTGGTTCAAGCGCGCCAAGAGCTCGGAGGTGCTCTTTGGGGACGCGCATGAGCATCGTGAACGCATGATGGCCTACTGGGAAGGAGCCGACGCATGAGCACGCCTACCGAATCCGAAGTGCGCGCCGAGGTGCGCGCCTGGCTTGAAGCCCACTGGAACCCGGACCAGAGCCTGGTGCAGTGGCGCAATACCCTGATCGACTCGGGCTGGGGCGTGCCGCACTGGCCCAGGCGATGGTACGGACGCGAGCTGCCCGTGGGTCTGGTGCCGGTGGTTGAGGAAGAGTTCCGGCGCATTGGCGCGGTGGGCGTGGCCAAGGTGGGCATCCGCACCCTTGCGGCAGCCACCCTGCTTGAGCATGGCACCGACTGGCAAAAAGAGCGCTTCCTGCGACCCAGCCTGACCGGCGAGGAGGCCTGGTGCCAGCTCTTCAGCGAGCCGGGAAGCGGATCGGACGCCGCAGGTGCTGTCACGCGCGCAGAACGGCAGGGCGATGACTGGATCATCAACGGCCAGAAGCTCTGGACCTCGGGCGCGCAGAAAGCCGATTTCGGTCTGCTGCTGGCCAGAACCGACTGGGACAAGACCAAGCATGCTGGACTGAGCTATTTCGTGCTGCCGATGCGCCAGCCCGGCGTGGTGGTGCAGCCTCTCAAGCAGATGAATGGGCACGCCACCTTCAACCAGGTCTTCATCACCGATGCCCGGGTCGAGGGCCGCATGCTGGTGAACAAGGAGGGCAATGGCTGGGCCGTGACGCAGACCACGCTGATGCATGAGCGTCGCGGCGCCGATGCCCTGCGCAGCACACCCACCGCCAGCGACCGGCAAGGGCAGGTCTACGAGGAAGAGCGCGCCGAAGTGGCCATCGCGCTGGCGCCCTATAGCTGGTATCCGCAGCGCGCCGGTCGGCTCGACCTTGTCCTGCCCAGGGCCCGCGAGACCGGAAAGATCCATGATCCGGTGGTGCGACAGGAGATTGCGCGTCTGCTGGTGCTGGCCAAGTCGGCCGAGTACACCGCACGCCGCGCCCGCATGGCGCAGCAGCAGGGCAAGCCCCAGGGGCCCGAAGGCTCGATTGGCAAACTGGCTGCGAGCCATGTGGCGCGAGCCGCGGCACGGATGCATACCCAGTTGAGTGGCGCCGACGCGCTTCTGACAGGCGAGGACAGCACCATGAAGGGTGTGATCGCTGAAATCCTCGTCTCTACACCGGCCACGTCGATTGCTGGCGGCACCGACGAGATTCAGCGCAACATCATTGCCGAACGGGTGCTGGGCATGCCGCGCGAGCCCAGTGTCGATACCGACCGGCCCTATCGTGATGTGCCACGCAATCTTGTGAAGTAAATCGGGTGGAGGCGACCATGAGACGCAAGCTGCTGGCCTTCGGAGCGGCCCTTTCGGCCGGGGCGGGCGCAGCCTCGCTGCCGCGCGTCGCCAGTGCGCAATCCTGGCCCGACAAGCCGATCACCATTGTTGTGCCCTTCCCCCCCGGCGCGGTCGATGCGCTGGCACGCCTGATCGGCACCAAGGCGAGCGCTTCGCTGGGCCAGCCCTTTGTCTACCGCAACGTGGCCGGTGCGGGTCAGCGCATCGGGACCGAGCAGGTGGCCAGAGCGCCCCGCGATGGCTACACCCTGGGCGTGGTCACCACGACCGGTTTCGTGGTGGGTCCGGTGCTGGCGAGCAAGGCGAGCTATGACCCGCTCACCGATTTCACCCCCATCACCATGTGCACCGAGGCACCCTACCTGCTGGTCGCGCGGGCCGATGCCGGCGTGCGCTCGGTCGCCGATCTGATCGCCCGGGCCAAAGCCCAGCCGGAGGGCTTGCGTATCGGTTCAGCCGGGATCGGATCAGCAGCGCACCTGATGGCCGAACAATTGATGGGCGCCACCGGCATCCGGCTCAACCACGTGCCTTACAAGGGCGAAGCGCCCGTGATCACCGATCTGGTCGGCGGTCAGATTGATGTCGCCTTTGCGACGACCGCCGGGACCCGGGCCCAACTGAGTTCGGGCAAGCTGGTTTTGCTGGGTCTCACCGCCTCGGAGCGCTCGCCCGCCTGGCCCGACGTCCCCACCCTGAGGGAGGCTGGCGCCAACATTGTGGTCAGCAGCTGGCTGGGCTTCGTCGCCCCTGCGGGCATTCCAGCGGGCGTACGCGAGCGCCTGCTCTCTGCCTTTTCTTCGGCAGCCAAAGATCCTGATGTTGCCGCTGCGGTCGCTCGCATTGGAAGTCAGGCTCGGGAACTGAGCGGCGATGCCTTCGCAGCGCAAGTCCGTCGCGAGGTGACGGAGCTGCGCGAACTCAACAAATCCCTGAAGCTCGCCCTCGACTGAGTCCTCCGATGGCCGCAACGCTGATCGATCCCCCTCGGTTGTTGCGGGACATGTTCGATGCCGCCATCAGCGCGGCGCAACCGGCCCGCTGTCTGGCGCCCCATCTTGCGGGCTACGAAGCCCCTCGTGGTCGCACGGTGGTGATCGGTGCCGGCAAGGCGTCGGCCGCCATGGCGCAGGCTCTGGAGGCCCACTGGCCCGGGCCGCTCAGTGGACTGGTGGTGACCCGCTATGGCTACAAGGTGCCCTGCAGCCGCATCGAGATCGTCGAGGCGGCCCATCCGGTGCCCGATGCCGCGGGCCTGCAGGCCTCGCAGCGCATCCTGCAGTGCGTTCAGGGCCTGAGGCCGGATGATCTGGTCATCGCGCTGGTCTCGGGCGGCGGATCCTCGCTGCTGGTGGCGCCTGGACCAGGCCTGACCCTGCAGGACAAGCAATCGGTCAATGCTGCCTTGTTGCGAAGCGGGGCCAGCATCTCCGAGATGAATTGCGTGCGCCGGCATCTCTCCTCGCTCAAGGGCGGTCGGCTGGCTGCGGCCTGCCATCCGGCACGGGTCCTGACCTTGCTGATCTCCGACGTCCCGGGCGATCAGCCCCAGGACATCGCCTCGGGGCCTACGGTGGCCGACCCGAGCACGCGTGAACAGGCCAGGGCGATTCTGGCCCGTTATCACATCGAGGTGCCCGCCGCCGTGCGGGCCCTGCTCGAGCATGAAGACAGCGAGACCCTCAAACCCGGCGACCCCCGGCTTGCACGCTGCGAGACACGCTTCATCACCACGCCCCACAGGGCGCTGGAGGCCGCGGCCGCAGTGGCCAGGCAGGCGGGAATCACCCCGATTGTGCTGGGCGATGACCTCGAAGGCGAGGCACGCGCCATGGGCACCGTGCTGGCCGGCATCGCCCGCTCCGCCGCCCGGCGGGGCAGCCCGGGAAAGGCGCCCTGTGTGCTGCTCTCGGGTGGAGAGTCCACGGTCACGGTGCGCGGCCAAGGGCGCGGCGGGCGCAATGTGGAGTGCCTGCTGGCCATGGCGATCGCTTTGCAGGGCGAGCCGGGCGTGCACGCGCTGGCCGGCGATACCGATGGCGTGGATGGCCAGGAAGAGATTGCCGGGGCGATCATCGCGCCCGATACCCTGGAGCGGGCCTGGGCACGTGGCCTGTCACCCCAGGTGCATCTGGATGACAACGATGGTCATGGCTTTTTCGGCGCTCTGGGCGATGCGGTGATTACCGGCCCGACACTCACCAACGTCAACGACTTTCGGGCGATTCTGGTGCTGCCCGGCTGACGGCACGCTGGGCTGCTGGATGCCATCCGTCACAGAGCCTCTCAGCGGCCTACTCAACCTTGATAGAGACCGCGCCCCCGGGCAAACACGCGAGTCAGGCCCAGCATGGCGTCAATATGGGGCGTGGGGACACCCACCCGCTGTGCAATCTCGTGCACGACGGTCACGATGGCATCGAGCTCGATGGCTCGGCCTGCTTCAACGTCCTGCAGCATGGAGGTCTTGAAGGCACCGAGCTTTGAGGTGATGGTGTGTCGATCCTCGGGGCTCTGTTCGATGGGCACGCCAATGCGGGCTCCCACGGCCGCGGCCTCGGTCATGCCTGCAGAAAAGAAGGCGCGCACCAGAGGATCAGCGAGCAGAACATCGCCCGTGGCACCAGTGATCGCACTCACCGGGTTCATGGTGAGGTTGCCCCAGAGCTTGTACCAGAGGTCGTAGCGGATGTTGTCGGAGTGGGTGGCCTCGAAGCCGGCCCCGGCCATGAGCTCGACCACCTGCTGCGCGCGCGCACTACGGCCGCCCAGAGGCTCGCCGATGATCAGCCCCTGACCCATGCGATGAGCCACGCAGCCCGGCTCGGGTGTGGACGTGCTGGCATGCACGACGCAGCCCAGCACCCGTTCGAAGGCAATGGCCTGCGCGATCGCTCCGGAGGCATCGACACTTCGCAGCGGCTGGTCCGACAGCCCCTTCACGCCCTTCAGGAACCACCAGGGCACGCCGTTCATGGCCGGCATGACGATGGTGTCGGGGCCGAGCAGCGGCGTCAGTTGCAGCGCCACCGATTCAAGCGCGGGTCCCTTGACGGCAATGATGACCAGATCCTGCGGCCCCAGTGCCTGAGGGTTGTCACTCGCCTTTGCTGGCGCATGAATGAGCGCACCGTTCATGAGCAGTCGCCAGCCCTGCATGCGCAGGGCCTGCAACGTGGCGCCTCTGGCCAGGGCACTCACTTCACAAGCGCCCGCCGCGGCCAGGCGCGTGCCAATAAATCCGCCGATCGCTCCGGCGCCCACGATGCAGACCTTCATTTGTTGCACTCTCCAGCGGTGCACGGATGCACCACTCTTGTTGATTCGCTCAGCGGTGGATGCGCTCAGCGGTGGAAGGGCTCAGCTTTTTTTGACTCGGGCGAGATTGTCCCGCAAGGCTGCAGGCACGCGCTCGTCAAAGCCGAGCGCCACGCGGCGGACTTCGGGCGTATCGGTGGGCGCATGGCCCACACCGAGCGGGCTTGCACGCGGCGCGTCGATCGCCACCACGGTGCCCTCAATACGGCCCAGGCCGGTGATCTCGCAGGCCACCACATGGCCGGCATCAATGCTGCGTGAATGGCAGGGCGTGCCCATGAGGATCACATCGCCCGGCACCAGGGTGATGTGCCTCGCAATATCGGCAATCACATAGTGCGGCCCCCAGATCGACTCCTCGCCAATGTGGGCCTCCTGCACCAGGGCGCCATCCACAAAGGTGCGCAGGGTCTGCTCAAAGAGATTCACGCCCCGCACGATGCCCGGCCCGATGGGCAGCAGCGTGTCGGCACCCTTGACCCGCAGCATGGAGCCCTGGTCGGTATCGCGGAAATCCTGCAGCCCCATGTCGAGGGCCGGGCAGAAGCCCTCGATGCAGTCCCAGGCCTCATCGGGCGTGACATTGCGCGTGGTGCGCCCGATGACCACCGCATATTCGCCTTCGTAGTTCAGGTACTTGCAGTCGGCCGGCTTGAGGATCTGGCCGCCGTGCCCATTGAGCGAGGACGGCGGCTTGGTGAAGTAGGTGGGCGTGTCTGTGGGCTTGGGCTTGTTGCGGGTCTCGATGCTGCGGGAACGATAGGCAATGTGCACCGCGATGATCTTGCTGGGCGACACCGGCGGCAGATACGACACCTTGCCCGCGTCGATGATGCGACCGTCATCGAGCCGCAGCTGATCGCCTTCGATCATCGTGCCCCAGAAGGCTGACCCGCCGATCAGCACACGCCGGCGCTCGATACGAGGACCGCGCAGCACGGCCGGCAGCTCTTGAAATGGAAATTCAAAGTCAGGAGACATGGGACTCACAGAAGTCACGGAAAGGTTGGGACACCGGGAACGCGGGACTCATGGCTCGAACCACAGATGGATGTTGCCCGTGCCGCGAGCGTTTTCGTATTCGGACAGGGCCACACCCGGCGTGCGGCACTCGGGCCCGCCCATGGCGCCAATCATTTGCAGGTAATGCGCGCCGAAGGCCTCCCAGGGCTGGCGTCGGTAGTCCTCGTCCCAGTGCGCCAGGATCTCGTCATGACGGCCTGCGCACAGGCGCTCGATGGCACGCAGGTCGCTCGCACGGGCCTGCTCGGAGGACACATTGCGCGCATCAAAGAGGCGCGGCACTACTGGCACCCAGTCGATGTCATTGAAGCGATGACTCAGGGCACCCGAAGCCAATAGCACCACGCGCAGACCCGAGCGGGCGATGCCCTCGGCCACCGCGCGGCCCGACGCCAGGTAGTGCTCCCAACGGCAGTTCTGGCAGGAACTGACCGAGACCACCCGAGTGCCAGAAAGCTCCAGACGCAGCTGCTTGATCAGGTTGAGGGTGGCGTAATGACGACCGAGATCAGGATGGCGGATGGCGCGGTTGTAGCCCTTGAGATCGCGAGACGCCTCTTCGATGGCATAGGCAAGCTCAGGGCAACCCCGATAGTCATAAGGCACGCCATAGAGATACCAGGGCATCTCATCGGAAATGAAGGTGCCCTTGTAGCCATCGGCTGCATCGACCAGGTGATAGCCGGTGGTGAACCAGTGGGTATCGAAGACCACCACCGCATCGGGCTTGAGACGCGCGAGTCGCTCGCGCATGCGGGCATAGCCCGCAATCAGATCAGAGTCTGTGCCCGCGCCCTGCATGCGGCGCACGTCTTCGCTTTGCATGAGGCCCGGATGGTGTGACACCAGGGCTGCGCCAACGATGGATCCGCTCATCTCGGTCTTCTTATCTCGGTGGATTCATGTCCGACTGCTGCGTGGGTTCGGTTCTTTCGATTGAGGCTAGCGAGGCTAACGATGACTGAAGCTCGCCTTGAAGGGCTTGGCAGGAATGACGACATCCTTCACATCGCAGAAGAACTCGAAGCTCCAGTCGCCGCCCTCTCTGCCGATGCCGCTGCGCTTCATGCCGCCAAAAGGCGCCGCGAGATCGCGGATGCCGAAACTGTTGATCCAGATGAAGCCGGTGCGCACCTGGTCGGCCACGGCGGTGGCATGGGCAGTTTCACCGTAACACACGCCCCCCAGACCATAGTCGGTGCCATTGGCCAGGGCGATGGCCTCTTCATCGGTGGTAAAGGTCTGTAGCGTGAGCACCGGGCCGAACACCTCGTTTTGCACGATCTCGTCGTTCTGATCCACCCCGGTGATCATGGTGGGCTGGATGTACTGCGCGCCGAAGGCATGCCGTCCGCCTCCCCAAAGCGCCTTGGCGCCATGGCTGCGGGCCCGTTCGATGAAGCCCAGCACACGATCGACCTGTCGCGGATGAATGATCGGGCCGACCTCGGTGGCCTCGTCGCGCGGGTCGCCCACCACCAGGCCCTCCACCATGCGGCGCATGCGCTCGATGAAGGCCGACGCGACCTTCTCGTGCACCAGAAAGCGGGTGCCCGCCAGGCAGACCTGCCCGGCATTGCGGTACATCAGGGCACCGGTGGCCGCCGCGCCATCCAGGTCAGCATCTTCCAGCACGATGAAGGGACTCTTGCCGCCGAGCTCAAGACTGCAGGGCACGAGATTGGCGCCGGCCGCGGCGGCGATACGCCGGGCCGTGGGCACGCTGCCCGTGAAGGAGATGCGCGCAATGCGTGGGTCGCTGACCAGGGCCGCACCGGTTTCGTCCCCGGTGCCCTGCACCACATTGAGCACACCAGGCGGCAGGCCCGCCGCATGTGCGGCATCAGCCAGCAGGGAGCCTGTGAGGGGCGCCCACTC
Organism: Burkholderiaceae bacterium; assembly: GCA_049422085.1. Classification (GTDB taxonomy): domain Bacteria; phylum Pseudomonadota; class Gammaproteobacteria; order Burkholderiales; family Burkholderiaceae_E; genus UBA4615. The sequence continues at coordinate 6,358 of JBMSOD010000041.1, read as the reverse complement.
CGGCGGCTTGAGGATGCAGGTGTTGCCTGCGGCCAGCGCCGGACCGAGCTTCCAGGTCGACAGCATCAGCGGCGAATTCCAGGGGGTGATCACCACCGTGACACCGGCCGGGTCGTGACGCACGCGGTGATGCGCCTGCTCGGTCACGATGGGTCGCTCCTGCAAGCCCAGGGCATGCTCGGCAAACCAGGTGATGTTGAGCATGGCGCGCGGCACCAGGCCATGGCGCATGCGCGAAAGCAGCACACCTGCATCATGGCTCTCGGCCAGACACATGGCCTCGGTCCGCTTGCCGATCTCGGCCGCAAACCGATCGAGAAAAGGCTTGCGCTCGGCCGCACTCATGCGGCCCCAGAACTCGAAGGCCCGTTGCGCAGCGCCAATGGCCGCTTCGACATGTTCGGGCAGACCCCGCGCCACATGGCCCAGCAGGCGCCCATCGATGGGACAGTAGTCCTCAAACCAGGCGCCGCCGGGGACGCGCCTGCCGTCGATGTAGTGATCAGGCGAGATGCTGATACCGGCAATGACGATCGGTTCGCCGGGGGCGCTTGCACTGGCGCTTTGATTCATGAAGGAGTCTCCTGCCTTTGTTTCCGGTCTTCTTTGCCTGCTGCCCTCATTCCACCACCCGGCCCATCCGCAGCGCATACAGGCTGAACAGCAGATAGGCGCTGCCCCAGATCAGCTCACTGCGATTGGCATAGCGCTTGGGCTGATTGAAACAGCCCTCAAGCAGGCGGCCCTGGGCATCTACTCGTGCCACCAACCCGTCAAGCATGGGCTCCAGCCGCTCAAGCACCGGCGCTGTGGCGCTCGAGGCCGGCGTGCTGAGCGATGCAGCCGACGTGCTCGATGCGACGGGTCGATTGTCGTGCAGCGCGAGCCGTGCAAGCTGCTCGACCACCACCGCGGCCGCCGAGGTGTCGATGGGGACCTCGGTACCCGCCAGTGGCGTGGCCGAGGTCCAGTTCACGCCCTGCAAGGCCGGGTCCTTGAAATCCCAGGGCGGCACGCCATCGGCCGGGCTGTGGGCCGTCCAGTAATCGAGAAGCCGCTTGCCGATGGCCAGATAACGCGCGTCGCCGAGCGCCTCATAGGCCCTCAGATAACCCGCGATCGCCCAGGCCTGGCCGCGTGACCAGCAGCTGTCGTCATGCGCGCCCAGCAGGGTGTAATGCCTCAGCTGGCGCCCGGTGTCGAGATCGTAGTCGGCGAACTCGATGGTCGAGCCGTCTTGAAGCACGAAGTCGCGCTCGGTGAGATCGAGATGCCGTCGCGCGCCCTGCTCGAACGTGGCGTCGCCGGTTTCTTTCAGCGCCCACCAGTCGAGAATGAGGTTGGGATGCACATTGTCCACACAGACCTTGTCGCGTCCCGACAGCGTGGTCGAACGCACCTGGACCTGAGTGCGGATCGGCATGGCGCCGTTGACCGGAATGGCCATGGAGCGCACCGCCCAGGCCCCCGCCAGGGCCAGGGTTCGAAAGCGTGCATCCCCCGTCCAGGCGTACTGACGTGCAGCCGAGTAGTAAAAACGATGGCCGCGGAACATGTCATCGCGTTCAAGGTAGGGACGAAGGCGCTCGGTGCGATCGGCGGATTCGTTGAGCAGGTGCCGGTCTCCGCCCAGCTCACCCACGATGCGAAGGCACTCCACCCAGTGTCCACCACACCAGTCACCGTCCTGGGTGGTGTCCCACTGCCCCGTCAGCGGATCGCAGTGATAGGGCCAATCGTTGCCGACCGCCTCGCGAATCTGGAGCACACGGTTGCACAGACGGTCCAGTGCCGCCTGCCAGGAGGGTTTGAAAGGCATCATGGTGAACACACCGCGAAAGTGAACCTGAGCTTGGACTAGGGCGGATGCATGATGATGCGCCTTCCTGCCCGCCGCCAACCGCGCCTGTTGCCATGACCATCGCCACCACCATCGAATTGCGTGATCTCGAAACGCCCTGCCTGCTGCTTGATGAGGCCCGCATGCAGCACAACATCCTGCGCATGCAGGGTCGCATGGATGCGCTGGGGGTGAATTTCAGGCCGCATGTGAAAACCAGCAAATGTGCCGAAGTGGTCCGTCGCCAGCAGACCGCAGGCGCGCGGGGCATTACGGTCTCCACCCTCAAGGAGGCCGAGCGCTTCTTTGCAGAGGGGTTCAAGGACATCCTCTATGCGGTGGCCATCGTGCCCGCCAAATTCGAGCAGGCCCTGAGGCTGATCCGCGCCGGGCTCGGTCTGACCCTGCTGCTGGATTCTGTCGAAACGGCTGCGCGGTTGAGTGCGCACGGCCAGGCCAACGGCGTGTGCTACCCGGTGATGATCGAGATCGATACCGACGGCCACCGCTCGGGCCTTGCACCGGAGGACCCGCGTTTGCTGGACGTGGCTGCGGCGCTGCAGACGCTTGTGCAGGCGGACGGGGCTCAGGGGCAGGCCGGATTTTCACAGGCCGGTGCGTCTGCTGGGGCGCGGGCTGGAGCGCGGGCTGGAGCTCAACTGGTCGGCGTCATGACCCATGCAGGCAGCTCCTATGCACTCAACACACCTGAAGCCCTTGCAGCCATGGCCGAGCAGGAGCGCGCGGGCTGCGTACGCGCGGCCGAGCGGCTACGCGCGCAGGGCCATGCCTGCCCGGTGGTGAGTGTGGGGTCCACGCCCACCGCACTCAGTGCGGCGCTTCTGCAGGGCGTGACCGAAGTGCGCGCAGGGGTCTATGTCTTTTTTGATCTGGTCATGGCAGGCACCGGGGTCTGCAGCACGGACGACATCGCGCTGTCGGTGCTGTGCACCGTGATCGGTCATCGACCCGAAACAGGCTGGCTGATCACCGATGCGGGGTGGATGGCCATGAGTCGCGACCGCGGCACCCGAACGCAGGCACTGGACTATGGCTACGGCCTGGTCTGCGATGCCCATGGCAGGCCGATCGACGGCCTGGTCTTCAATGACGCCAATCAGGAGCACGGCGTGCTGCACTGGCAGGGCGATCCGGGCGCTGATCTGGTTGAGCGCTTTCCGATCGGCAGCCTGCTGCGCATCGTGCCCAATCATGCCTGCGCCACCGGCGCCCAGCATGAGGGCTATCGGGTGCTTGATGCGCACAGGCGGGTCCGCGAGGCCTGGCCCCGCTTCAGCGGGTGGTGAGGTGGCGCTTAAAGCACCTTGACCCAGAAGTCCGTGCTGACCCTGGCAATCTCCTGCCAGGCCCGCGTTTCTTCAGGCGGCCGGGCGGGCACATCGCGGCTGAAGCGCCGGGCATCGATTACTTCGCCAGCCAGGCTCATGTGGTCAGCCTGCTCGATGACGCTCAGCGCCCGATGGGCCGGCGGTAGCGCCTCATGCACCCAGTGGCGCTGCGCCACTGGCACCCCAAGGCGAATGCGCTCGGCGCCCTCCATGAAGCTCACATAGCCATCCTGAGCCCCGATCACGCACAGGAAAGGCGTTTTCACGGCGGCCATGCGCTGTGCACTTGCACGGCTCATGGCCGAAGGCGAGAGGGCCACGAAGGCGCGCAGACGCGGCTCCTGCTGCGCGGGGCCCTGCTGGCCCGCCAACGCCTGGGCGGTGAGTGCGCCGTAGGAATGACCCGAGAGGCCGATCCTGCGGGCATCGATGAGTGGTGCGAGCGCGCCCTCGTTCAACACGCGATCGAGGATGAAGCGCACATCCTGGACCCGGGCCGGATACTGGCCTGCGGCGAGCGCGGCATTCATGCGTTCTTTGAAGGGCCCGCGCGAGGCATCCCAGAGGTCCTCGTTGGTCACCGGATGAGAGAGCGTGATGACCCAGAAGCCCGCGTTCTGCCAGGCATCACACCAGGGCGCGCCATTGGCCAGCCCGCTGCCCAGGCCGGGCGAATGCAGGATGAGCGGCGCGGGTCGCATCGGGTCAGGCAAGGTCGGCCGGCGCACACGCAGACCAATGGGCCGGGAAGTCTTCGGATCTCGAAGCAGAGCATCCAGCTGCTGGCCGGGCTCGGGCAAGGGAGGAGCCGATACGGTCTCGGCGGCGTGCGCACCGAATGCAGGCAGGCCGAACGCAAGCCCGGTCTTCAGGACACCCCTGCGCTGAACGCCCGGGGAATGGCGATAGTGCGGCTTCATTTAACGGAATGCTAATCCCTCCTTCCCCTCGCACATCCGGCGCAATGTGCTCAGACTGTGGGCATGCCTCGCGGATCGACCGTTCGAGCGCAACCCGACGCTCCGGAGACCCCCATGAACGCTCCCGCCCCGACTGAGATCACCCTCGCCCCGATCGACGGCCCTCAGGCCTGGACCGGCTCGAAGATGCTGACCTCAAATGAATGGAAGCACACGCTCACTTCCAAGGAAATCGAGGATCTGGATGCGGCCGTGCTGCGCGCCGAAGCCAGTGCTCAGGATCTGGTACAGATGCATGCCGAGGACTTTCCTCTGCCGCAACTTGGGGCCCGTCTTCAGGCCATGCGAGACAGCATCCTGAATGGCCCTGGATTCTTTCTGCTGCGCGGAGTTCCGGTCGGACGCTACAGCCCGCTTCAGGCCGCGCTGGCCTTCAGAGGCGTGGGCGCGCATCTGGGCGAGGCCCTGTCGCAGAACGGCAAGGGCCATGTGCTGGGGCATGTGGCGGACCTGGGCCTGGACTATGCCGCTGCCAACACCCGGGGCTACCAGACCTCGGAAGAGCTGAGGTTTCATACCGACGGCGGCGACATCGTTGGTCTTCTCTGCCTGAAACCCGCCAGATCAGGCGGGCTATCGCGCATCGCCAGTTCAACCACCGTCTGGAACACGATGGTGGAAAGGCGACCTGACCTGGCTGCCGTGCTGCGCAGGCCCTTTTACTTCACGCGCTGGGGCGAGGTCGGCGAAGGCCAGGCGCCCTGGGTGAAGTTTCCGCTCTTCACACCCCATGCCGGGCGCATGATCGTGTTCTTCGTGATGTCCGCCATCGAGAAGGCGCAGGCTCTTCCCGGTGTGCCGGCGCTCACTTCAGAGGAACGGGACGCCTTCGAAATGGTCAATACCCTGGCCAATGAAGACGGGATCCGTCTCGACATGGACTTCCAGCCCGGCGACATGCAGTTCCTGTGCAATCACTCGATCCTGCATGCACGTACCCGCTATGAAGACTGGCCCGATCCTGCAGCGCGTCGCCATCTGCTGCGGCTTTGGCTGGCCTGCCCGGGCGGGCCCGAGTTGCCAGAGCACATCACCAACGGGTTTCAGGGCGGAACGGCCAGCGGGCGTCCTGCGGGCATCCGGGTGCCGGGCGTGCCGCTGGTTGCGCCTCTGGAGCCGGTCTAGACCCTCAGGAAGGGGGGCAGCCGTGAGGGGCCGCAGGCATGCCTTATCCTGAGCTTCCATGAACCGCTTCATCTGGCTGATCACCCTGGTGGCCCTGATCGGGTTTCAGACCCGCGACCACGATGTGGGATTCGCCATCGGCTGGACGCTGCCCTGGTTCCTGATCGGGCTGGCGGTCTCCCCGGTGGTCTGGTTCCTGACACGACGCAAGCGGATCGAGCCCTGGCGCTGGTACGACTGGGCCAATGCCGGCGCGATCATGATGGTGGTGGTCATGGTGCTCGGCCTGGTGCTGCGCGGCTACATGCCCAACCCATAAAGCCGGGCATGACTGCCGAAGCCTTCTGGACTGACCCACGCCCAAGAACAAGAGGAGGCAGCGATATGAACAAGGTTCAGGGGCTTCACCATCTGGCGATCTGCACGGCCGACATGAAGGCGCAGATCGAGTTCTTTACCGACAAGCTCGGCATGGAGCTGCAGGCGCTCTATTGGATGCATGGCGTGAAGAACACCTGGCATGGCTTTTTGCGATTGAACGACGAGAGCTCGATCGCCTTCGTGCACAACCCCGACATCGCGACGATTCCGGCCGTGCTGGGCCAGACCCATGCCGGCAATCCGGGGGCCAACACGGCAGCGGGCACCATGCAGCACCTGGCGCTGAAGGTAAAAGACCATGCCGAGCTGCTCGCCCTGCGCGACCGGCTCCGCAGCAAGGGCGTGCCGGTGCTGGGCCCCATCGACCATGGCATGTGCTGCTCGATCTATTTCGCGGGGCCCGAGCATCTGTCACTCGAGCTCAGCTACTCCAACGCACCCATCGACCCGCGCGCCTGGGTGGATCCGGAAGTGGTGAAGCTCGCGGGGATCAGTGAAGAGGAGCTTGCGCGCTACTGCGCGCCGGCGCCGTTTGCCGATCAGGGCGGAGCGCTGGCCCAACCCGATCTGGCAAACGCCGCGGGGCCTCATATGAGCAACTACCCGCCGGGCCGCTACGAGCGCGTGCTTTCGATCCCTGATGAAGCAATGCTGCACTCGGTGGACAATCAGCCGCCGGTGAA
>JBMSOD010000040.1:0-16981 GCA_049422085.1 Burkholderiaceae bacterium | reverse complement strand
GACCCCTGCCCCCTCCGCCGGTCTGGCGGCCGCCTTCCACCATCACCGTGGTCCCAAGCTGGCGTCCGTGGCCGTACTACGATGTCTTTGGCAATCCTTACTATCCGCCCCGGTACTATCCCTACTACCCTGCGCCGGTGCAGGTTCTACCGCCGCCGGTTTACGGAACGACTGTCATCGTGCCGCCCTCCGCGCTGACGCCGCCAGCCCCCTCGCAATGGATCGAAAGGCCTCCTGAGCCTGCGGCTCCGCTGGCCGGCTATTGGTACTGGTGTGCCGAACCTCAGGGCTGGTATCCACAGGTGCAGGATTGCCCTGCCGGGTTTGAACCGGTGGCGCCTGCCAACGAGGGACAGACGCGATGAACAGGCCAGTTCCACAAAGGGTGCGAACGCTCGCAATCATCCTGCTCGCTGCAGGCCTGACCGCCTGTGCCACGGGCCCGGCCGGACCATCCTGGAGTGCGATGCCCGGGTCCTCGAGTTCACTGCAGCAATTTCAGGCCGATGATGCCTATTGCCGATCCCAGGCCCTGCAGGCCAGCGGCGGACGCAGCCCCGGACAGGCTGCGGCCGAGACCACTGCGGGTGCCGCGGTGGTGGGTGGGGCCTTGGGCGCGGTGGCAGGAGGCATCATTACCGACGGCAGAAACCTGGGTGCCGGAGCAGCCACCGGTGCCCTGCTTGGTGCCGCGGTCGGAAGTGGTCAGGGTGATCAGGCAGCACTCACGACACAGCAGCGCTACGACCAGATCTATTACGCCTGCATGTACGCACTCGGCCACCGGGTGCCCGCACCTGCAGGCTGGTCTGGTCGAGCTCCTGCCCCGTCCGGGGCTCCGGCGCCTCTGCCTCCTCCCGCAGCGCCTACGGGCGCAACCCCGGCAAGGCCTGCACCCCCGCCCCCGCCGCCTGGGCTGCCGCCGCCCCCTCCCAGGTCCTGGCAACGCGGTTGACGGGGATCGAATCCCGTACCATCGACAGGTTTCCTGCGCTTGTTCCGGGCGCGAAATCCGCTGTTGATCTGCCCCCCGACCCTTCACCCTGCCCCCAGGAGGCAGGGCTTCAAACTACGAGACACCGATGAACGAAGACCGCTTTCCGCTGCCTGCACTGTCCGATCTGCCTGATGACATCCGCACCATGCTCCTCGGAGTGCAGGAAAAAGCGGGCTTCGTGCCCAATGTGTTCCTGAAGCTTGCGCGACGGCCGGACGAGTTCCGGGCCTTTGTGGCCTACCACGATGCGCTGATGCTCAAGGAAGGGGGGTTGACCAAGGGGGAGCGCGAGATGATCGTGGTCGCCACCAGCGCAGCCAATGACTGCCTGTACTGTGTGGTCGCGCACGGCGCCATCTTGCGAATCTACGAGAAGAATCCTCTGATCGCAGATCAGCTTGCGATCAACTGGCGCAAAGCCTCACTCAGCCCACGTCAGCAGGCGATGATCTCCTTCGCAGTCAAGGTCGCAACCGATTCACGCGGTCTCGATGACCATGATTTCAGGGCGCTGCACGCCCATGGATTCAGCGACGAAGATGCCTGGGATATCGCCTCGATTGCGGCCTTCTTCGCGATGTCCAATCGCTTGGCCAATGCGACAGGCATGATGCCCAATCCGGAGTTCTATCTGATGGGTCGGGTTCCGCGCGAAAAAAAAGCCTGAGACGAATCTCAGGCTTGTGTGCGGATGCAGCCCCTGCCTGGGGCAGGTGGCCTTATTCGCGCCCGCCATCCACAGGCATTGCTGGTCCGACCCGGGTCGCCACAAAGGTGCCGGCCGTGCCGTCGGCGGCCAGTGTCGTGCCCTCGATGCGCGCTCCATTGACCCGACCCACATACGACCTGAGGACGCCGTTCGGATCCATCATGTCGAAGCTCAGGAGGTCACCGCTGATGCGCACGCTGCGCAGCTTTCCGTCCATGGACGTGCCCCGCCAGGTTCCGGTGACCTGCTGAAAGGCCTGGGTCAGCGAGAGCTGGGACTGGTGCGTGCCTCGGGTCTCCTGACCTGTCATCTGCCAGGAGCCTCCTACCGCTGCCGGCACGATCCACAGATAACCCGGACGGTTTTCGACGGTGGTGGTGTCATCCGGCTCCCATGAGCCCATGGTGAACTGGTGGGTCACCAGCCGGGTACCCGGCTTCATCTTGAGCAGCGTCGGACGCAACTTCAGATTCAGGCCGGGCAGAAGGTACATCGTGACTACAGTTGCATTGCTGTAGTCGTAGGTGAAGATGTCCCCCTGTTCGAAACGGGCGCGTTCAGCGACGCCCGCTGCCTGAGCATTGCGTCGCGAGAGGGTGACCATATCGGGATTGAACTCGACGCCCAGTGATCGGGCCTTGAAGTCGCGAGCCGCGGCGATCACGATCTTGCCGTCGCCGGAGCCCAGATCCACCACCACATCCTCAGGGGTGACCTGGGCCATCTTGAGCATGCGATTGACCAGCGCGTCGGGGGTGGGTACCCAGATCACGTCCTTGCCGGCCTGACCGACCTGAGGCGTGAACGCTTCAGCCGGTTTGTTCTGGGCCTGGGCGGCAACCGCCCCCAGGCTGAGCGAGGCTGCAAGCGCAAGCTGCATCACGCTGCGTCGGTCGAGGCGGCCGAAGGGCCGGGCGCGACGCGTCGTGGCATGACCGTCTGCAGGCGACTCGGGAATTTGCTTGGGGTTCATGACGGTGTCCTGTCGTGGATGTCAAGATCGGGGCTGGAAGATTGAGGCGGGTCGCTGGCTGGGACCCGCTGAAGCCGGATGATAGCGGTGCGCTCAGGCGCGCTCGAAAATGGCCGCGATTCCTTGTCCACCTCCGATACACATCGTCTCCAGACCATAGCGGCTGCCGCGGCGCTTCATCTCGTGCATCAGGGTGGTGAGGATGCGCACGCCGGTGGCACCGACCGGATGACCCAGCGAGATGCCTGATCCATTCACGTTGAGCCGGTCGTCCAGTTCATCCAGGCTCTTGCCCCAGCCCTTGACCACGGCGAGCGCCTGACATGCGAAGGCTTCGTTCAGTTCGATCAGATCCATCTGATCCAGGCGCATGCCGGTCCGCTGCATCAGTCGGGCGACCGAGGGCACCGGGCCGATACCCATCCGGGACGGGTCGCAACCCGCTGCAGCCCATCCCACCAGAAAGCCCATCGGCTCCAGTCCAAGCTCAGCGAGCTTGTCTTCGGCGACCACCAGGCAGGCCGCCGCCGCATCATTCTGCTGGCTCGCATTGCCTGCAGTGACTGTGCCATCTTTCATGACTGGCCGCAGACCGGCGAGGCTTTGCATGCTGGTCTCGGGCCGGATGCCTTCATCACGGCTCACCAGGACCGGGTCCCCTTTGCGCTGAGGCACCGCCACGGGCACCACCTCGTCGTCGAATTTGCCGGCGGCCCAGGCTGCTGCCGCTCGCTGCTGGCTGCGCATCGCGAAGGCGTCGGACTGTTCTCGGGTGATGGCATGGTCACGAGCGAGGTTCTCGGCGGTTTCGATCATGCCGCTGATTTTTCCGAACCGGTGCTCAGGTTGCGAGCGCTCACGTCCTCGATCCAGGCGGTCGTGGAGCTTGACCGTGCCGGAACGTGACCCCCAGCGCATGTCGGTCGTGTAGTACTCGACATTGCTCATGCTCTCGACGCCACCCGCCATCACCACATCGGCCGCACCGGTCTGCACCATCATGGCCGCGGTAGCAATCGACTGAAGACCGCCGCCGCAGCGACGGTCAAGCTGCATGCCGGGGACGTCGATCGGAAAGCCGGCCTGCAGCGCCACCCATCGGCCTGTACAGGGGGCCTCGCCGTTGGCATAGCTCTGCGAGAACACCACATCATCAAGGCGTGCCGGATCGAGCCCCGTGCGCTTGATGATTTCCCGGGCCACTGTGGCGCCGAGCTCTTCAACCGGAACTCCTCGCAGCGATCCGCCAAAGGCGCCAATGGGTGTACGAAGGGGACTGACGATGGCGGCACGTTTCATGAGGGGTCCTGTAGAGAGGTTGAAAATGGGTACAGACAGGCGTTCGCAGGCTACATCAGGACGATGTCGTACTGCTCCTGCGAGTAAAGCGACTCCACCTGCAGCGAAATCGGCTTGCCGATGGCATCGCCGAGAGCGGCGAGATGCTGCGACTCTTCTTCGAGAAAAAGATCGATGACTGACTGGGCGGCGAGGATGCGAAATTCGCGTGGATTGAACTGGCGGGCCTCGCGCTGGATCTCGCGCATGATGCCGTAGGCCACAGTACGCGCAGTACGGATCACGCCCTTGCCCGCGCAGGTGGCGCAGGCCTCGCACAGCACATGCTCCAGGGATTCACGGGTGCGCTTGCGGGTGAGTTCGACCAGACCCAAGGAGGTGAATCCATTGACCGTGGTGCGGGTGCGGTCGCGAGCGAGGGCCTTGCGCAGTTCAGCCTGGACCGCATCCTGGTGCTCGGCATTGTGCATGTCGATGAAATCAACAATCACCATGCCGCCGAGATTGCGCACCCGCAATTGCCTGGCAATGGCATGCGCCGCTTCGAGGTTGGTCCGAAAGACCGTGTCATCGAAGTTGCGACCTCCAACGAAACCGCCGGTGTTGACATCGATGGTGGTCATGGCTTCGGTCTGATCGATGATCAGATAGCCGCCCGACTTGAGATCGACCCGCCGCGACAGGGCGCGTTCGAGTTCCTCCTCGACCCCGTGCAAATCAAAGAGCGGGCGTTCACCGCCATGACGCCGTAACTTGCCCAGCAACTGGGGCATGTAGGTGGCTGCGAATGCGTGCAGTTCATCAAACGCTGCAGGTGCATCAACGACGATGCCGGTGGTCTGGTCGGTGGCAATGTCACGCAGCACGCGTTGCGTCAGGCTGAGTTCGCCATAAAGGAGGGCAGGCGCACTGCGGGTCTTGCTGCCATCCAGGATCTGGCGCCAGCGCGTGCGTAGGTAATCGATGTCGGCCGCAAGACTGGCGTCGTCGGCATCCTCGGCCATGGTGCGAACAATGAAGCCACCAGTCTCACCCTGGGGCATCAGACTCTGGATACGCTCGCGCAACTGGACCCGTCCGGTTTCATCGGCGATGCGCTGAGATACGCCGATGTGAGGATCCTGGGGCAGGTGCACGAGCAGTCGACCGGCAATACTGATCTGGGTGGACAGCCGCGCGCCCTTGGTGCCGATCGGGTCCTTGATCACCTGGACCAGCAGGGGCTGGCTCTCGTAGAGCACTTTTTCGATCGGGCCTGACGACCCTGCATGGCGGTTTTGCCAGAGGTCGGCCACATGCAAAAAGGCAGCCCGTTCAAGACCGATGTCGATAAAGGCGGACTGCATGCCGGGCAGGACCCGCTGGACCCGCCCCAGGTAGACATTGCCGACCAGCCCGCGGGAGGCAGCCCGCTCGAGATGAAACTCCTGAACAGCGCCCTGCTGGACCAGGGCGACCCGGGTTTCGAAGGGCGAGACATTGACCAGGATGTCTTCGATCATGGGCAGGGACCGGTGGGGATTCCGGCGCGCCGCAGCAGCAGCGCCGTCTCATGCAGAGGCAGGCCCATGATACCGGAGTGACTGCCCTCGATCCGACGGATCATGCTGGCCGCAGCACCCTGGATCGCATAGGCGCCGGCTTTGCCAAAGGGTTCGCCGCTCATCACATAGCGTTCGATCCAGTCGGACCGCAGACGCGCGAAGGCAACCCGGGAGACCTGGGTTCGCTGGATCTGGTGCCTGCCATGGCAAACCGCGACCGAGGTGAGGACCCGATGCGTTCGACCTGAGAGTTGCGAGAGCATCCGGCAGGCCTCTTGCGCATTCGCCGGTTTGCCAAGGATCGTGCCGCCCAGCGCCACCGTGGTGTCCGCCACCAGGATGGGGGCAGGGCTCAATCCACGCCGTGCGTGTCGGTTCAGCGCTGCGGCGGCCTTGTCCTTGACCACCCGGGTCACATACTGGGTTGGCGACTCGCCCGGGCAAACCACCTCAAGCGCCTCGGCATCCTCATCCTCAGAGGCCAGCAGCAGCTCGAATCGCACCCCGATCTGCCGCAGCAGTTCCTGGCGACGGGGGCTTTGCGAGGCAAGAAAGATGAAGGGATCCACCGGGGCGGGGCTCATGCGCAAGGACGGGCTGGGCAGGCTGGAGGGCCGGGTTGGGCAGGCTCGAAGGCCGGGCTTATTCGCGGTGATAGGGATGGCCGGCCAAAATGCTCCAGGCCCGATAAAGTTGTTCGGCGAGTACGACGCGGACCAGAGCATGAGGCAGAGTCAGACTGGAAAGCCGTACACAGGTGTCCGCGCGACTGCGAATCCGGTCGTCCACGCCATCCGGGCCGCCGATCACGATGGCCACAGCGCGGGACTCTTCCTGCCAGCGGGCCAGCTGCCCGGCCAGACCTTGGCTGTCGAGGTCCTTGCCTCGCTCGTCGAGCAGTACCAGCCTTGCCTGAGCGGGGAGGGCCTCGAGAATGCGCTGCGCTTCACGGTCTTTCCATTGCTGCGCCGTCCCGCCTGTGTGACGGGCTTCGGCTTTCACGGTGCGCCACTCGATCCGCAGCTCCGGGGGCATGCGACGGCTGAATTCGTCCACGCCTTCATCGACCCACTGCGGCATGCGCTGGCCAACGGCGATCACCCTCAGCAGCATGGGCTCAGGGGCCGATCAGTTTCATCCGCACCGGCTTGCCACCCCAGATTTCCTCGAGGTTGTAGTAGGCACGGACCGCCGGCTGCATGATGTGCACCACCGCATCGCCCAGGTCGACCAGCACCCATTCGCCGGTGTCTTCGCCCTCGACCGAGATCACATCACCGCCTCGTTCCTTGACCTTGTCGCGTACGCTGGCAGCAAGCGCACGGCTTTGACGGTTCGAGGTGGCACTGGCGATCACCACCCGATCGAAGAGGCTGGTCAGGCGAGTGGTATCGAAGACCCGGATGTCCTGGGCCTTGACGTCTTCCAGTGCATCGACCACGACGCGCTGCAGTTTTCGAATATCCATGCGGAGTGCTGATTCAGTCAGAAGAGGGCGAACCCGCACGATACAGGCCGTGCGCGGCAATATAGTCGAGAACCGCAGTGGGCGTGAGCCCACTCACCGGCTCGTTGCGGGCGAGTTGGGCGCGCAGCACGGTGGCCGAAACCGGCACCGCGGGCATCCGGAAGAAGACAATCGCACCCGAAGGGGCATCGGGCAGGGCTTCCCTGCCTCGTGCGTCGAGCTCGGTTTGCACGGCCTCAGGCAGTCCGGACAGGCTGATCCGTTCGCGCTGTGTGACCGCCACATGGGCCAGACCAAACAGCTCCTGCCACCGGTGCCAGGTGGCGAGATTGTGCAGCTGATCGCTACCCAGCACCAGCACGAGCGCTGGCTGCGGGCCGAGCTCCTGGCGCAGCTCGGTCAGGGTGTCGACCGTGTAGGTGGGGCCGCTGCGCCTGACCTCACGATCATCGACCAGCAGACCTTCAGTCGCGGAGACATCCTGCAGGGCGCACCGCACCATGGCCAGGCGATCCAGTGCGGGCGTGCGCCCTGTTTTTTGCCAGGACTGTCCGGTCGGGATCAGACGGACTTCGTTCAGACCCAGGGCATCGCGCGCCGACCGGGCCAGCGCCAGATGCCCCACATGCGGGGGATCGAAAGTGCCACCCAGCAGGCCGATTCGCCTGCGCTGCACGACGGGAGGAGTCTCGGGCTGGCTCAGACCCAGTCCTTGGGCTTGAGAAAGATGTCGTAGAGCCGTGCTTCGGGGGTCCCGGGCTCGGGCTGCCAGTTGTAGCGCCAGGAGACCCTGGGAGGCATGGAGACCAGGATGGATTCGGTCCGTCCGCCCGACTGAAGCCCGAACAGGGTGCCGCGATCGAAGACCAGATTGAATTCGACATAGCGGCCCCGCCGGTAGGCCTGGAACTCGCGTTCGCGTTCGCCATAAGGCGTGTCCTTGCGGCGTTCGACGATAGGCGCATAGGCGGAAAGAAAGGCATCGCCCACGCTGCGCGTCATGGCAAAGGCCTCTTCGAAGCCAGGCTCCGAGACATCGTCAAAGAAGATGCCGCCTACGCCTCTGGGCTCGTTCCGGTGCTTCAGGAAGAAGTACTCATCGCACCAGGCCTTGTAGCGCGGATGACGGTGCGCACCATGGGGCGCAAGGGCATCCTTGCAGGTCTGATGAAAATGCACCGCATCGGCCTCTTCACCGTAATAGGGGGTGAGATCCATCCCCCCGCCGAACCACCAGATGGGTTCCGCATCGGGGGTGCCTGCCTGAGCCCCGGGCCTGGCAGCCGCAATGAAGCAGCGCACATTCATGTGCACGGTCGGCACATAGGGGTTGCGGGGATGCAGCACGAGGGACACCCCCATGGCTTCGAAGCTGCGCCCTGCAAGGCCGGGCCGGTTGGCGCTGGCCGAGGGCGGTAGGTTGCTGCCCATGACATGCGAGAACATGACCCCGGCCCGCTCGAACAGTGTCCCCTCTTCGAGCACTCTGCTGATACCTCCGCCGCCCTCGGGGCGGTCCCAGCGTTCGGCGCGAAAAGGGCTGCCGTCGAGCGACTCGAGCCCTGCAACAATGCGTGCCTGAAGGCCCTGCAGGTAATCACGAACAGCAACGACATCAACAAGAGATGCAGCGGACGTGGCCATGCGGCGAAGGCTCCGGTGTCAGGACTTGCGAGTGGAGGAAATGCTGCCAGGGCTGCGACGCGATATCGCGTGATGCCCGATGTCGCGCCGGTACTGCATGCCGTCGAAGTGAATGCCCTGAATGGCATCGTAGGCACGGCTCTGAGCGATCTTGACCGAGTCGCCCAGCGCTGTCACGCACAGGACCCGCCCGCCCTGGGTACTGACCTGGCCGTTGTTGAGCGCAGTGCCTGCATGAAACACCAGGCAGTCTTCCCCGAGTGATGCGCCTGCCTTCAGTCCCTCGATCACATCGCCCTTGCGGGGATCGTCGGGGTAGCCATGTGCAGCCAGCACCACACCAAGGGCGGTTCGACGATCCCAGTCGATGCGGGCCTGATCAAGCGTCCCATCGATGGCATGCTCGAAGACGTCCACCAGATCGCTCTTGATGCGGGCCATGATGGGCTGGGTTTCGGGATCGCCCATGCGACAGTTGAACTCAAGGGTACGCGCATGGCCCAGGTCGTCGATCATGAGGCCGGCGTAGAGAAATCCGGTGAAAGGATGTCCTTCGGCAGCCATGCCCTGCACGGTGGGCATGATGATTTCGCGAAGCACCCGGGCATGGACCTCGGGCGTGACCACCGGCGCGGGCGAGTAGGCGCCCATGCCGCCGGTGTTGGGGCCCTGGTCGCCGTCCTTGAGTCGTTTGTGATCCTGACTCGAAGCCAGCGTCAGCACATTGCGTCCATCGACCAGCACAATGAAGCTGGCCTCTTCGCCAGACAGAAAATCCTCGATCACGACCCTCGCACCCGCATCGCCCATGCGGTTGTCGAGCAGCATCATGTCGATGGCCGACTGGGCCTCCTCGACGCTTTGTGCGACGACCACGCCTTTTCCGGCGGCCAGGCCGTCGGCCTTGACCACGATCGGCGCCCCCCGCTGTGCGACATAGGCTCGTGCCTCGCTGGCGTCGGTGAAGGTTTGATACTCGGCGGTCGGGATGCCGTGGCGCTTCATGAACGCCTTGGCAAAATCCTTGGAGGATTCAAGCTGGGCCGCTGCGCGGGTGGGCCCGAAAATGCGCAGACCCAGGGCCCGAAAGTGATCGACGATCCCTGCAGCGAGCGGCGCTTCGGGCCCCACGACGGTCATGGCGATGCCTTCGCGCTGCACAAACTTTGCGAGTTCATCGATGTCGGTGATCGGCAGGTTCACCAGGCCGGGCTCGCGCGCCGTGCCCGCATTACCCGGTGCGACATAGACTGTCTGGGTTCGGGGAGACTGTACGAGCCGCCATGCGATGGCATGTTCTCGGCCCCCGGAGCCTACGACCAGGAGCTTCATTCGTCGATCACCGCGCTGCTGTAGACCTGCTGGACATCATCGAGATTCTCGAGCGCGTCGAGCAGTTTCTGCATTTTCTGGCCTTCTTCGCCCGAAAGCGGGGTTTCGTTCTGAGGCTTCATGGTGACCTCGGCGAATTCGGCCTTCAGACCCGACGCCTCGAAGGCCTGCCGAAGTTGACTGAAGTCGGTGGGGGCGCAGATCACCTCGAGGCCGCCTTCGTCATCTGTAATGACATCCTGTGCGCCCGCTTCAAGGGCGACATTCATCACCGCATCTTCGGAGGTGCCGGGCGCAAACAGGAACTGGCCGCAATGACTGAACATGAAGGCCACCGAGCCATCGGTGCCGAGATTGCCGCCGTACTTGGAGAAGGCATGGCGCACTTCGGCGACCGTGCGTACCCGGTTGTCGGTGAGGGTATCCACAATGACGGCTGCGCCGCCAATGCCATAGCCCTCGTAGCGGATCTCTTCGTAATTGACGCCCTCGAGCCCTCCGACGCCCTTCTGAATGGCACGCTGAACCGTGTCCTTGGGCATGTTGGCATCAGAGGCCTTGTCGACCGCCAGTCGCAGCCTTGGATTGGCCGAGAGGTCGGCTCCGCCGAGCTTGGCTGCGACCGTGATCTCCTTGATCAGGCGCGTGAAGAGCTTGCCGCGCTTTTCATCCTGGCGGTTCTTGCGGTGCTGGATATTGGCCCATTTGCTATGGCCGGCCATGGGAGGACTCCGTGGTCTGGAGGAAGGGCGCAGTGCCTTGCTGCGCCTGATTCAAGCGTGGTGCACACTACGCACCCGAGGTCCCAATTCTACCATTCGAGCCATGCCAACCCCCTTGCTGATTGCCCGCGCGGGCCAGACCGATCTGAACCTGCTGCCGGCCCTGGCCAACCGGCACGGCCTGATCACCGGGGCGACAGGCACCGGCAAGACCATCTCGCTTCAGGTTCTGGCCGAACGGTTTTCATGTATCGGGGTGCCGGTCTTCATGGCCGACGTGAAGGGCGATCTGACCGGCATTTCCCAGGCTGGAACCCTGTCGACCAAACTCAAGGAGCGCATCGCGGCTCATGGGCTGCCCGAGCCCGAATTGGCGGCCATGCCGGTCACGCTCTGGGATGTCTTTGGAGAAAAGGGCCATCCGCTGCGTGCCACCGTGTCCGACATGGGACCGGTGCTGCTCGCCCGGCTGCTTGGTCTGAACGAGACCCAGGAAGGCGTGCTCAACCTGGTCTTCAGGATTGCGGACGAGCAGGGCCTGCTGCTGCTCGATGCCAAAGACCTGAGGGCGATGATCAAGCATGTGGGCGATAACGCCCGCGAGTTCACGACCACCTTCGGCAATATTTCCTCGGCATCGATCGGAGCGATCCAGCGCAACCTGCTGGTGCTCGAGCAGCAGGGTGTCGACCGGTTCTTTGGCGAGCCCATGCTCGATCTGGCCGACCTGATGCAGACCGATGCACAGGGCAGAGGGGTGGTCAACATCCTGGCAGCAGACCGACTGATGAGTTCGCCGCGACTGTATGCCACCTTCCTGCTCTGGCTGCTGTCCGAACTCTTTGAAAAGCTGCCCGAGGTGGGCGACCCCGACAAGCCTCGTCTGGTGTTTTTCTTCGACGAGGCCCATCTGCTTTTCAACGAGGCCCCCAAGGCCCTGCTTGAAAAGGTCGAGCAGGTGGTCAGGCTGATCCGCTCCAAGGGGGTGGGGGTCTACTTCATCACCCAGAACCCGCTCGATGTGCCCGAGACCGTGCTGGGTCAGCTTGGCAACCGGGTACAACATGCGCTGCGCGCCTTTACGCCGCGCGACCAGAAAGCGGTCCGCTCGGCGGCCCAGACCATGCGTGCCAATCCGGCCTTCAGCACCGAGACGGCCATCATGGAGCTGGGCGTTGGCGAGGCGCTGGTGTCGCTGCTTGATGAAAAAGGCCGGCCCTGCATGGTCGAGCGGGCCTGGATCGTGCCGCCGGGCTCCCGGATCGGCCCGGTGAACGACACCGAAAGAGAGGCGCTTCTCAAAAACTCGATCGTCGCCGGCGTTTACGACACGCCGCAGGATCGCGAGTCGGCTTTTGAGCGCTTGCAGCAGCGCACCTCGCAAAACGCCGCCGGAACCCTGCTCAGGGGTGAGATGGGTGAGCCCCCCCGGCAGCAAGGTGGCTGGCAGGGGGATCAGGGCGGGTCCGCGCCTTCGAGATCGTCCAGGAGTCCAGCCAGCCGGGGTGATACCGTCCTGGAGGCCATCGCCAAGAGCGCTGCCCGCAGCATCGGCAGCAGTGTCGGGCGCGCGATTGTTCGTGGCGTGCTTGGCGGTCTGCTCGGCGGAAGTCGGCGGCGCTGAGGGCTGTGCAGCGCAAACCAGGATCGCGACCGCGGAACGACAGAACAAAAGCAGCATCAACAGAACGGATCTGATCCGAAGCACAGATCGGATCAGATTCGAAGTGACATTCAAGAGGAGACAGGTATGGATTTCGGAATCGCCGGACGGTGGGCGCTGGTCTGCGGCGCGAGCAAGGGGCTGGGCTATGGATGTGCGAGGGCGCTGGCAGGTGAGGGCGTGAATCTGGTGATCAACGCCCGCACCGAATCCATGCTGAGGGAGACCGCCGCCCGCATCACCGCTGAAACCGGGGTCAGGGTCATTCCGCTGGCAGGGGACATCACCCAGGCAGAGGTTCGGCAGGCAGCCCTCGCGGCCGCACCCCAGATCGACATCCTGGTCAACAATGCAGGCGGACCGCCCCCGGGAGACTTCAGGGACTGGACCCGTGAGCACTGGATCGCTGCGCTCGATGCCAACATGCTCACCCCGATCGAGCTGATCAAGGCCACGGTCGACGGCATGATTGCCAGGGGTTTCGGTCGGATCGTGAACATCACCTCGAGCTCGGTGAAGGCGCCGATCGACATCCTCGGCCTGTCCAACGGCGCACGCAGCGGCCTGACCGGCTTTGTCGCGGGCCTGGCGCGCAAGACCATCGAGCACAACGTCACCATCAACAACCTGCTGCCCGGTGCGTTCGACACCGATCGACTGCGTGGCAACCTGGTGGCCCAGGCAGGCCGTGCCGGCCTGACACCCGAGGCCTTTCTGGATGCCCGCCGCAAGACCATTCCGGCGCGTCGCTTTGGCAACGAAATGGAATTCGGCCAGTTCTGCGCTTTCATGTGCAGCGCCCAGGCCTCCTACTTCACAGGGCAGAATGTGCTGCTCGATGGCGGGGCCTACCCCGGCACGCACTGACCCTTCCGGCGATCCCTGATCCGACCGGAGACCCCTGGAGACATCGCATGACTGCAACCCCCGCTGAAGTACCTGGCCCGCTGCGCGGCATCCGCATCCTCGACCTTTCCCGTGTGTTGGCCGCGCCTTTTTGCGTGCAGACACTTGGCGATCTGGGCGCCGATGTGATCAAGATCGAACGTCCGGCCAGTGGCGATGAGTCGCGTCAGTGGGGCCCGCCCTGGTACAAGGATCCGCAGGGCAATCCGACCAGCGAGTCGGCCTATTTCATGTCGGCCAACCGGAACAAGCGCTCGGTCGCCGTAGACCTGGCCAAGCCCGAAGGCCAGGCCCTGATCCGCAAGCTCGCCGAGCAGGCCGACATCTGCATCGAGAACTTCAAGGTGGGTGATCTCGCCCGCTACGGGCTGGATTACGCCTCGTTGTCCAAGGTCAATCCGCGATTGATCTATTGCTCGGTGACCGGCTTTGGACAGGACGGCCCTTGGGCGACCCGGCCCGGCTATGACTATCTCTTTCAGGGCATGGGCGGCCTGATGAGCGTGACAGGCGAGCGCGACGATCAGCCCGGGGGTGGACCGCAGCGGGTGGGCGTGCCTCTGGTGGATCTCTTCACGGGCATGTACGCCACGGTCTCGATTCTGGCTGCACTGCATCATCGCGACGCCACCGGCGAAGGGCAGCATCTGGACATCTCGCTCATGGGGGCGGTGCTCGCAATCAGCTCGGGGCAGCTCTCCAATTACATGGTGGGCGGCAACATTCCGGTGCGCACCGGCAACCATGCGCCCAACATCACGCCCTATGGCGTATTCCCCTGCTCGGATGGTCAATTGATTGTGGCCTCGGCGAATCAGGGGCAGTTCAAGGCCATCTGTGCGGCGCTCGGCCATCCCGAGTGGTCTGACGACGAACGCTTCAAGGACAACGGTGCGCGCATCGCCCACCGCATGGAGCTTTTTGATCTGCTGGCGGGGGTCATGAAGACCCAGACCCGTGCGCACTGGGAAGAGATCTTCACAGCGGCAGGCGTACCCGCCGGCCCCATCAACAACTACGAGCAGGCCCTGGCCCATCCGCAGGCGCAGCATCTCAAGACCCGGATCGGCATTCCGCACCCCCTGGGCGGCGAGGCGCCTGGCATTGCCAGTCCGATGCGCCTGAGCAAGACGCCGGTGTCCTATCGCCGTCCGCCGCCCATGCTGGGCGAGCACACCCGCGAGGTGCTCAAGGAGCTGGGCATGGACGACGCCGCAATCGACGCCCTGGCGGCCAGCGGCACCATCCGTACCCGATGACCGAGAAATAAACCCGCTTTCGACAAGGCAGCACCCATGGATTTTTCATTCACCCCCGAACAGGAGTCGATCCGCGAAGCGATCGGCAAGATCTGCGAGCAGTTCGGCGACGACTACTGGCTGAAAAAGGACAAGGAAGGCGGCTTTCCGACCGAGTTGCACCAGGCCTTGGCGAGCGCAGGCTGGCTGGGCATTGCCATGCCCGAGGCCTATGGCGGCTCCGGACTGGGCATTACCGAAGCGGCGGTCATGATGCAGACCATCGCCGCGTCGGGCGCCGGGTTTTCAGGCGCCTCGGCCGTGCATATGAACATCTTCGGACTCAATCCGGTGGTGGTCTTTGGGTCCGATGAACAGAAGCGCCGCATGCTGCCTGGCCTGATCGATGGTCGCGAACGTTCCTGCTTTGCCGTGACCGAACCCAACACCGGACTCAACACCACGCGACTGAAGACGCGGGCTGAACGGCGTGGGGATGACTATGTGGTGCATGGCCAGAAGGTCTGGATCTCCACCGCGCAAGTGGCTGAAAAGATCCTGCTGCTGGCGCGCACCACGCCGATCGAGGACTGCCCCAAGCCCACCTTCGGACTATCGCTCTTCTATACCGACCTCGATCGCAGCAAGGTCGAGATTCGAGAGATCGACAAGATGGGCCGCAAGGCGGTCGACTCCAATCAGGTCTTCTTTGACGGCATGGTCATTCCCGCCGCAGACCGCATCGGCGAAGAAGGCAAGGGCTTCGAGTACATCCTGCACGGCATGAATCCCGAGCGCATCCTGATCGCTGCCGTATCGGTCGGTCTGGGGGATTGCGCCGTGCGTCGCGCCACGAAGTACGCGAGCGAGCGGGTGGTCTTTGATCGGCCCATCGGCCAGAACCAGGGCATCCAGCATCCGCTCGCGCAGAACTGGATGGCCCTTGAGGCCGCCAATCTCATGGTCTTCAAGGCCGCATGGCTCTACGACCAGGGCAAGGCCTGCGGCGCCGAGGCCAATGCGGCCAAATACCTTGCCGGCGAGGCCGGGTTTGACGCCTGCACCCAGGCGGTCATGACCCATGGCGGTTTTGGCTATGCCAAGGAGTATCACGTCGAGCGCTACCTGAGGGAGTCGCTGGTGGGGCGGATCGCGCCGGTCAGCCCGCAGCTGGTGATGAGCTTCATTGCCGAGCGGGTGCTCGGCCTGCCCAAGTCCTATTGATCCCGCGCTGATTGCGCCAAGCGGTCCTGCACCTGCGGCAAAGACCGATTCCGGAGATATTTCATGAGCACCCCTCGCATGCTTGGTCATGGCGATTACTGGGACGACCTCAAGGTGGGTGATTCCTTCATCACGCCTCGTCGCACCATCACCGAGACCGATCTGGTCAATTTCTGCAACCAGGCCTGGTTTACTGAAGAGCTCTTTACCAATGCGCATGCGCGCGAAGGCATGGCGATTCAGGGTCGCGTGGTGCCAGGGGCTCTGGTGTACTCCTTTGCCGAGGGGCTGATCATGCCCTCGATCCAGCATACCGGCCTGGCCTTTCTTGAGGCGACCCTCAAGGTGAAGGGGCCGACCTTTGTGGGCGATACCCTGCAGGTGGAGGTGGAGGTGACCGAGATGCGTCCCACCTCGAAACCCGGGCGCGGACTGATTCGCACACTGAATCGTGTGCGTAATCAGCATGGGGTTGTCACCCTCGAGTACGATCCCCTGCGAATGCAGGCCCGCAGGCCGCAGGCCTGATTGTCCGCAGTCCTGATTTCCATTTCCCTCATTCCCGGAGCTTGATCCCATGCCCAAGGCCATTCGATTCGACCGCACTGGCGGTCCCGAGGTGCTTCAATTCGTTGATGTCGAGGTGGGCGCCCCCGGCCCTGGTCAGGCCCAGGTGCGTCATCGTGCGATCGGCCTGAACTTCATCGATACCTACCACCGCAGCGGCCTGTATCCCATGCCCCTGCCTTCGGGCCTGGGCACCGAAGGTGCGGGTGATGTGGTGGCCGTTGGTGCTGGAGTGACCGATGTGAAAGTCGGCGACCGGGTGGCCTATGCCGGCGGTCCGCTGGGGGCCTACAGCGAAGTGCGCAACATGCCCGCTGACCGTCTGGTGAAGCTGCCCGGCAAGATCAGCTACGAAACCGGCGCGGCCATGATGCTCAAGGGCATGACGGTGCAGTACCTGCTGCGTCGGACCTACAAGGTCCAGAAGGGTCAGACCATCCTGTTCCATGCCGCTGCGGGTGGTGTGGGCCTGATCGCCATGCAATGGGCCAAGGCCCTGGGCGTGAAGGTGATTGGTACTGCAGGCTCGCCTGAAAAGGCCGCCCTGGCCAGGCGCTACGGCGCCGACCATGTGATTCTGTATCGCGAAGAGAATGTGGTCGAGCGGGTTCGAGAGATCACCAAGGGGGCCATGGTGCCGGTGGTCTATGACTCGGTGGGCAAGGACACCTTCCAGTCCTCGATCGATTGCCTGG
>JBMSOD010000039.1:0-17293 GCA_049422085.1 Burkholderiaceae bacterium | reverse complement strand
AGCGATGGGCTTCGGCTTCGTTGAAGCAGGCACGGTCACGCCACGTCCTCAGCCAGGCAACCCCAAGCCCCGCATGTTCCGACTGCCCAAGGCACAGGCCCTGATCAATCGCATGGGCTTCAACAACCTGGGCAGCGACACCATGCTGAGCAATCTGCTGGCCCATGACTTCAAGGGACCGGTCGGAGTCAACATCGGCAAGAACGCCGACACGCCGATCGAGTTGGCCGTCAAGGATTACCTGGAAGGCCTGGAGCTCTACTGGCCGATCGCCGACTACATCACGGTCAATATTTCATCGCCCAATACCCAGAACCTCAGGCAGTTGCAAAGCGGCGACTCGCTCGATCAGCTCCTGGCCCATCTGGTGCGTGAGCGCTACTCGCTCTATCGCGATCTGGGCCGCATGGTGCCGGTCCTGCTCAAGATCGCCCCCGACCTCGACGATGAGCAGATCGACCGGATCGCCAGCAGACTGATCCGTTATGGCATCGATGGGGTGATCGCCACCAACACCACCCTGTCACGCGAGGCAGTGAAGGGGATGGCGCATGCCGAGGAAGCCGGAGGCCTCTCGGGAGCGCCGGTGCGTGAAGCCAGCAACCGCGTCATCCGGGCCTTGCGACAGGCGCTTCCGCCTGGCTATCCGATCATCGGTGTGGGAGGCATCATGAGCGGCGCCGATGCGGTTGAAAAACTCGAGGCAGGCGCCGATCTGGTCCAGATTTACACCGGCCTGATCTATCACGGCCCGGGACTGATCAAGGAATGCGCCAGAGCGCTGTCGAGGCAGCCTAAGCCTGAGGCCCGTCCGGCCCGGACGCCCCGGAAAGACGACGGATTCCTTTTTTCAGACTGACCGGCTGGCCATGGGGCGTTGCCTCGTCGGCCAGGCGCCAGGCCTGGCGCAGAGCGACCAGTGCCCCGGGGGCAGCAATTCCCCGAGCGACCAGCAGGCGCTCCAGGGCCGTGGGCCAGGCCTGCCAGGGATCCTCCTCGCCTGAGGAAGCCGCCATGACCTCCCCGAGCATGGCGGACCATTCGGGCCAGCTGAAGGCCCCGGCCTGATGCGCCTGGACAACCAGCGCAAAGACCTGGGCCTGCCAGGGATGCTCAAACGTCGGAGCTGCGTCAGCGCAGGGCGGGTTCAAGATACGGCTCCCAGCAATCGACATGCACCGACGCCGCGGTGGTGTCCGGGCCCCACAGTTCGGCGGCCTCGAAGCGCACGGTATAGAGCCAGCAGGGCTGCTCTCCCTGCCCTGCCGCATGCGTGTCCGGATAGACATGCGCGCCCCGCACCGCTTCGATCTGGCCACGACGCCCCCGGATGTAGCGGGGCAGGCGCGTGTGCCCCGAGGGATGAATGAGGCGTGCGCGAACCGCATCGCCCACGGCAAAGCGGGCGGGCGAGCCAGGCTCACGCTCGGTGGGGCCGCCTCGCGCCAGCACCGCGCCTACCGCTTCGGCCTTCAGAACCCGCAGTCCGCTCGAGGGGGCAGGACCTGGGTCGGTGAGTCCGCGCTGGGCCAGCAGGCGCTCGAGCGCTTCGAACCAGATCTGGTAGTAGCCGCTCGAAAGATAGAGCGCGGGCGGCAGGGATTCGCGAGCAGACCGGGCCTGGTCCAGGTTCCAGGCGCCACTGGCCCCCATGGCCAGGGTCAGCGCGAAGGCCCGCCGCTCCCAGGCCTCGTGAAATCGGGGCTCATCCGATTCTGGCGCGATCGAGCCAAAACCCTGTGCTCCGCCCAGATCGTGAGGCCCGTTCATGCGGCCTCCTTGAGCAGTCCGGTGCCGATCATGGCATCGCGTGTGACGATCGAGGCCAGGCGTGCCTCGTCCCATCCCTGCGTCGCGGCAGGCCGCTCGGGGATGACCAGATAGCGCAATTCGGCAGTCGAGTCGTAGACCCGGACTTCGGTGGCCTGAGGAAGGCTCACGCCGAACTCCGCCAGAACCCCCTTCGGATCGATGACGGCACGGGAGCGGTAGGCCGGGGATTTGTACCAGGCAGGCGGCAATCCAAGGACGGGCCATGGATAGCAGGAACACAGGGTGCAGACCACAAGGTGATGCACGCCAGGCGCGTTGAACAGCGCCACCATATGTTCGCCCTGTCTTCCGGTGTAGCCCAGGGAGGCAATTGCCGCGGTCGCGTCCTGAGCAAGCCAGTCCCGATAGGCCGGATCGCTCCAGGCCCGCGCCACCACACGCGCGCCGTTATGAGGCCCGACGCGATGCTCATAAGTCTCGATCAGCAGGTCGAGTGCCGCCGGGTCGACCAGTCCCTTATCGATCAGCAGGGTCTCGAGCGCACGAACGCGCACGTCCATCTCCGACAGGGATCGGTCATGTGGATGATTGCCGGACATTGGGCCTCCTGGCCTGTATGGTGTCGCCAATCCCGAATCCTGCCATGACCGACATCGTCCTTTGTACCCTCAATGCCCGCTGGTCCCATGCCTCGCTGGGACTGCGCTACCTGCTTGCCAACCTCGGGGCTTTCGAGGCGCGGGCCTGCATCGAGGAATTCACGCTGCGCACGCCCGTCGCATCGATGTGCGAGCGCCTGCTGGCGCATCAGCCGACGATCATCGGATTCGGGGTCTATGTCTGGAATGTCGCCCAGACCACTGCGCTGATCCGCACGCTGCGCAACCTGGCGCCTCAGGTGAAGATCGTGCTGGGCGGCCCGGAAGTCAGCCACGAAACCGGACAGCAGGAGATCGTTCGACTGGCCGATCATGTGATCACCGGCGCTGCAGAGGCAGCGTTCACCGAGCTGGTCCGTCAGCTCCTCGAAGGACCTCGTCCGCTCATGAAGGTCATCGCAGGGGGCGAGCAGGATCTCGAGCGCCTGACGCTTCCCTATGCACTCTATTCAGACCAGGACCTGCAGCAGCGGCACCTTTACTTCGAAGCCTCGCGGGGCTGTCCCTACAAGTGTTCATTCTGTTTGTCTGCGCTTGATCGCAGCGCCTTTGCCTTTCCGCTTGAACGTGTGCTGGAGGCCCTGCGCGAGCTGATCCGTCGGGGCGCACGTCGCATCCGGTTCGTGGACCGGACCTTCAACCTTCGCATCAGCACCAGCCAGGCGATCCTGAACTGTCTGCTCGAACACAATCAGGCTCATCCCGACGACCCGGTGTTCGCGCACTTCGAACTCGTGCCCGATCACCTGCCGCAGGCTCTGAAAGACACGATCAGCGCATTCGCCCCCGGCGCCCTTCAGTTCGAAATCGGCATCCAGAGCTGGAATCCGAAGGTGCAGAAGCTGGTGGCGCGACGACAGGACAACGCACAGGCCGAAGAGAATCTGCGCTGGCTCAGAGAGCACAGTCATACGCATCTGCATGTCGACCTGATTGCCGGCCTGCCCGGGGAGTCCCTGGCCAGCTTTGCCGAGGGCTTTGACCGGCTGTATGCCCTGCGTCCGCAGGAAATTCAGGTCGGCATTCTCAAGCGGCTGCGCGGAACGCCCATGACGCATCTGCAACAGGAGCAGGGTCTGCAGTTCGAGGAGGATCCGCCCTATGCGGTGCACCAGACCCGGGAAATGACCGCCGATGAGGTGGTGCGAATGACGCGCTTTGCTCAGGCCTGGGATCGCCTGGCCAACTCGGGTCGCTTTGCCGGCACCCTGCAGGCCTGGCTGGGACCGACCGGCGGTGCGACGAGTGCGTCTGCGACAAAAGACTCGACCGGCAGCTCAGCGGACGGCTCCGCCTTTGCGCGCTTCATGGCGTTTTGCGACCACCTGCATGCGCAAGGCCATGCGGTGCATCACACCGCACTCGAAGCGCTGGCGGGCTGGCTGGCCCAGTGGCTTGCCGGGCAGCCTGGCTGGAGCGCGGTGCGGGCGCAGGCGCTACTCGAAGAGGACTACCGCACCAGCGGCGCGCGCGGACGTCTGCCCTTCATGAACCGCGGCCTGAGCGGCGCTGCGCCCAGCGCTCCTTGAACGGGGTGCCCTGCGGAACCCGGAGATCACGCGTGCGGGTCCAGCCCTGCATCAGGCGATTGGCCTTGATCTGCTGCGAGGGATCTCCCATCCAGCGAAGCACCCGACTCCCCAGACGCACCATCGGACGATAGACCTCGGGATGCCTGACTGCCCATCCCCAGACCCGCAGTGCCAGTCGCTCCGAAAGCGGCCGCAGCCCCCGGTCCATCTGCCGTTCGCGCAACTTGCGCAGCAGGTCAGGCAGTGGAATCTTCATGGGGCACACCACATGGCACTCGCCGCACAGGGTGGCCGCCTGAGGCAGGTCGATTGCCTGCTCCAGTCCGGTATAGGCGGGGGTGAGCACGGAGCCCATCGGGCCGGGGTAGACCCAGCCGTAGGCATGACCGCCCACCTTCTGATAGACCGGGCAATGGTTCATGCAGGCACCGCATCGGATGCATCGCAGCATGTCCTGGAACTCGCCGCCGAGAAGCCCGCTGCGGCCGCCATCGACCAGCACCACATAGGCATGCTCGGGGCCATCCTGTTCGCCAGGCGCGCGCGGCCCGGTCAGCAGCGAAAAGTAGTTGGAGATCGATTGTCCAGTGGCCGATCGGGGCAACAGCCGGGCGACCGTGGCCAGGTCCTCGAGCGTGGGCAGCACCTTTTCGATGCCAGTGACCGCCACATGCACCTTGGGCGGCAGCACGGTGCACAGACCTTCATTGCCTTCGTTGGTGAAGACGGCGACCGAGCCAGTCTCGGCAATGATGAAATTGCCACCTGAGATGCCCATATCGGCACTCAGAAAGTGAGGGCGCAGAAATTCGCGGGCCTCGCGGGTCATCTGAGGAATGTCGGTCAGACGCGGACGCTGATGCACCTTCGCAAAAAGATCGGACACCTCGTCCTTGCTCTTGTGCACCACCGGAGCAACGATGTGCGAAGGCGGCTCGTTGTCGTTGATCTGCAGGATGTACTCACCCAGATCGGTCTCGACCACCTTCACGCCCGCGGCCTCCAGGTGCCGATTGAGCGCCATTTCTTCGGAGACCATGGACTTGGACTTGGTCACCTTCTGGACGCCATGACGGCGCGCAATCTCGAC
This sequence comes from Burkholderiaceae bacterium, assembly GCA_049422085.1. Lineage (GTDB taxonomy): Bacteria > Pseudomonadota > Gammaproteobacteria > Burkholderiales > Burkholderiaceae_E > UBA4615. The sequence continues at coordinate 12,239 of JBMSOD010000039.1, read as the reverse complement.
CACCAGGCGCGCGGCATCCTGAGGCGACTCGGCCCACAGCACGGTGGTACCCCGGGCGGTGGCGGCCTGCTCGAACTGCTCGAGCCAGACATCGAGCTGTTGCAGGGCCCGATTGCGTCGTGCGACCGCCTCGTCGCGGGTGGCCTCGAAATCATCAAGCTCCGTCAGCGCCTGAGCCCGGCCCACCGTCCAGCGCTGGGAGAGGATCTTGAGGTTCTGCTGAAGTCGCACATCGGCCAGTTTCTGACCGACCCGCGCCTTGAAGTGCATCGACTGGACCTGCATCGATCAGCCTCCGGAGGATGAGTCAGGCGCGAGCACCTGCGCCACATGCAGCACCTGCGTCACCGAGTCTCCGGTACGACGCAGCCGCCCTTCGAGGTGAAGCATGCATCCAAGGTCCCCCATCACCACGCACGGTGCGCCGGTGGCATGGATCCGCTCGATCTTCTCGTCGGCGATGGCTGCAGAGATATCGTCGTACTTGACTGCGAAGGCCCCCCCGAACCCGCAGCAGGCACGCGCATCCTTCATCTCGACCAGCCGGATGCCCGGGTTGATGGCCATGAGTGCGCGTGGCTGTTCCTGCACACCGAGCTCGCGCAGTCCGCTGCAGCAATCATGGTAGGTGACCGTTCCTTCATGACGCCCGGGCAAGGTCTTGATGCCCAGCACGTCATGCAGAAAGCTGGTGAGCTCCCAGGTTCGCTGGGCCAGCGCCTCGATACGTCGAAGCAGGTCCGGGTCGTCTGCAAGCACCTCCGGGTAATGACGGCGAATCATGCCGCCGCAGGACCCCGAGGGCACGACCACATGATCAAAGCCCTCGAACTCCTCCAGATATTTGCGCGCGAGCGCCCGCGCTGCCTGGGTGTCCCCCGAGTTGAAACCCGGCTGACCGCAACAGGTCTGGCTCATGGGCACCTCAACCGTGCAGCCGGACGATTCCAGAAGCCGAACCGTCGCCTCGGCAATTTCAGGTCGCATGAGATCGACAAGGCAGGTAATGAACAGGGCGACTCTCAAAGGGGCACCTTTGTGGCGAACCGCATTGCGGCGTCAGATTCGACAGTCATTTCACGATTTGATATAAGCTACCACGATACTGAATACCCTCCTGCGACCATGCCCCGCTCAAGTTCCGTGACCACGCGCACCGCCCCCGAAGCCTCCGAAGGATCCGGGGCGAGGGGAGCGATCCAGGTCATCGACAGGCTGGTCGGCCTGCTTGATGCCCTCGCTGAACATCCCGATGCGGTCAGTCTCAAGACGCTGTCACAGCGAACGGGCCTTCATCCGTCCACCGCGCACCGCATTCTGAACGATCTGGTGGCCGTGCGGATCGTCGATCGCGCCGAGCCGGGAAGCTATCAGCTCGGGATCCGGTTGCTTGAGCTTGGCAATCTGGTCAAGGCTCGCCTCAATGTACGCGATGCCGCGCTCGGCCCGATGCGCGACCTGCATCGCACCACCCATCAGCCAGTCAACCTGTCGATCCGCCAGGGCGACGAGATTGTCTACATCGAGCGGGCTGTATCCGAGCGCAGCGGCATGCAGGTGGTGCGCGCGGTCGGGGGTCGCGCTCCGCTTCATCTCACATCGGTCGGCAAGCTCTTTCTGGCTGCGGATGATCCCAGAGCTGTGCGCGCTTACGCCACTCGAACGGGGCTGGCCGGACACACCCGGAACAGCCTCACCGAGCTGCCCCAGCTCGATCGCGAACTGGCGCTGGTGCGGGCCCGCGGGTATGCCCGGGACAACGAGGAGCTTGAGCTTGGGGTCCGGTGTATTGCCGCAGGCATTCGCGATGATTCCGGTCGCCTGGTGGCCGGCCTGTCGATTTCGGCACCGTCTGATTTCCTGCAGGACGCCTGGATCGATCTCTTGTGCGCAACCGCGCGACAGATCTCGCTTGCTCTTGGCTACGAAGGCGCGGGCAGCTGACCGGGCTGACCCCGATCCGACAACCAGCGGCGCAACCGCTCGGCATCGGCAAAGCGGGACTGGCTGCCGATCGCATCGAGCAGCACGATGATCGTGGCCCGTCCGTCGATCGTGGCCTGCATCACGAGGCACTTGCCCGCCTCGGCAATGTAGCCCGTCTTTTGCAGGCCGATCTCCCAGTCGGGATGGTCGACCAGCCGGTTGGTACTTCGATAGATCATCTGACGCCGCCCGACATCCACCGTGCGGCCATTGGCAGTGGAGAACTCGCGGATCAAGGGATAGGCATGGGCCGCCGCAGTCAGGCGGGCCAGATCGCGCGCACTGGATACATTGCCTCCGGACAGCCCGGTCGGCTCAGTGAAGCGGGTTTCCGTGAGCCCGAGCGCCTGGGCCTTGAGATTCATGGCGGTCACGAAGGCCTGAAGGCCTTCGGGATGCAGACGCCCCAGTGCATGGGCGGCCCGATTTTCAGAGGACATCAGCGCCAGCAGCAGCATGTCCGCACGGGTGAGTTCAGACCCGATGGGCAGGCGAGAACTGCTGTGACGCTCGGTATCGCGATCGGCCTCAGTGACCTTGAGCGTGTCATCAAGCGAGGCGCCTGAATCGAGGACCACCATGGCCGTCATCAGCTTGGTGATGGATGCGATCGGCAGCACCGCGAGCGGGTTCTTCTGGTAGATGATCTGGCCCGTGTGCTGGTCCATGACCAGGGCGACCGAAGAGCGCAGCGCCAGCGGATCGGCAGCATGATGCAAGCCGATGGCCCGGCCGATGGTCGGCGCCGCAAGGCCTGCGGCCGCTCCCGCGACGCCCGCAGAAGCGGCCGCGGCGCTCGTCCGGTAGGACACGGGCCGGGACTTGGCCTGTTCCTGCGGGGATTTCCTGGGAGTCGCCTTGGCCGCTGTTTTGGTCGCTGGCGGATTTTTCCTGGCATTGCGGGCATCGGACGATTCTTGCACCCGCTGACTGCTTGCCTGCTTGGCGCTGCGGCTCTGCGCGCCCGCCTCAGAAAACATCGACAACCCCAGGCCCAGGACAAGCGTCCAGAGCGCGATCAGCGCACCTGCGCTCATCCGCACGCCGCCATCAGGACGCTCGGCTCCGGCGCGCCGACGATGCTCGCGCAAGCGGTGCGAAAAGAGGGTCGAAAAGGTCTCCATCTGCGCAGTGTAACAAAGAAACATCGATCCACAATCATTGTTTTTTCTTTTCTTTCAGAGACTTGGGCCTCTGGGTTCAAGTCTTCTCCAGATCGCCGGCAGGCTTTGCGCGCTGATCCTGATTTGCCTTCTGTCGGCTCGGAAACAATTTTTGTGCATCGCATCAAAAATAGCTTGACGAAAATTTTCCAGCCTCTATACTTCGGTTTGTTGCGTTGCACAAAACGCAAGTCCAGATAAAGCCGAAATCATGAGTTTGCGGTCTTTTTCCGGGCGCTCCATCCACCAATCATCCATATTGCCCTGCACAGGAGTGATCATGTTCTCGACGCCCGAACAACTCGTTGCGATGCACAAGTCCAACCTCGAATCCCTTCAGGCGATGACCGCCTCGTCGCTCGCCGCCCTGGAAAAACTCACCCAGCTGAATGTGGCTGCCACCCGCTCGACCCTGGCCGAGACCACCGACAAGCTGAATGCCCTCTTCGAAGCCAAGGACGTCAAGCAGCTGGCCGATCTGGCAGCGGCTCATGCCCAGCCCAGTGGTGACAGGGTTGCCGCCTACGCCAAGCATGTGTTCGACATCGCCCAGCAGACCGGCAACGAATTTGCCAAGGCCGTCGAGCAGCAGGTCGCCGAAGGCAATCGCCAGATGCACGCCATGGTCGATGCCATGGCCAAGACGGCTCCTGCTGGCACCGAAGGTCTGGTGAGCTTCGTGAAATCGGCGATGGCCGCTGCAGGCACTGCCTACGACCAGGTCAACAAGGCCGGCAAGCAGGTCGCCGAGATGGCGGAAGCGAATGTCGTCGCAGCCACCAAGACTGCGGGCGGATCGCGTCGGGCCGCTGCCCACTGAGATCGCAGACCCCCAGGTCTCTGAACGGCCTCCTTCGGGGGGCCTTCGTTGACAGGGCCGCCTTCGGGCGGCCTTGTTGCATCTGGAGCCCCCTGCGACCGGTCGAGCCTCCGAAAAGACCCGACCCCATCGGGGCCGGGCGACCGGCGTGATCAGTTCAGACGGGAACGATGGACCCGCCGAGGGCCTTCACACCCTGCATCAGACGCTCGAATGCCGCCTCGACCTGATCGGGATGTCCTTTGGCACCGAGTTCGATATGGCGGCGCCCGCCCCCCTCGCCCACCGAAGGCAGGCTGCAGCCCTTGACCTCGGGCCAGGTCCGCTCGACCTCCTCCATCAGTGGCGTGAGCGTGGACTCGGCCAGCTCAAGCACCCGCGCCGACCGATCTGCGAGCGTCTGACGGTGAAAGTGTTCGGCATAGTGGGTATCCAGGACCCAGGCGATCATGGGCCAGGCCATGACCGGAAATCCGGGGACGAACCAGTGGGTGCCGCACTGAAAGCCGGGAATCCGGTTGTAGGGATTGGGGATGATGGCTGCACCCGCAGGAAACTCGCCCATGCGCAGTCGCTGCCGGTTCTCGGGCAGGGTCATGTCGGCACTCGCCGCCTTGCCCTCCCGGGCCATCTCGGCCGTGCGTTCTGAAATGAGTCTGGCGGCCTCCGGATGCAGTTCGAGCCCCACGCCAAGCGCCAGGGCCGCAGCCTGACGGGTATGGTCGTCCGGGGTGGCGCCAATGCCACCACAACTGAACACCACATCACCAGCGGCCATGGTCTGGCGCAGGCATTCGGCCTGAGCCTCGCGGTCATCGCCCAGATAGCGGGCCCAGGCAAGGGACAGCCCCCGTTCGCCCAGGAGCGAGATCACCTGTGACAAATGCTTGTCCTGGCGCTTACCCGAGAGGATTTCGTCGCCCACGATGATCAGACCGAAACGTGGGGAGGAGGAAGAGCGATTCATGAAGGGCGTCCTGTATCAGGCCTTGCCGAACCAGCGGGCAAGCGCACGGGTCTGTTGCGCCCAGAAACCGGCGCCATAATCGCGGCCCTCAAGCTGATCCCGGATGCCGGTGGGCACAAATCCGGGCCGCCAGTCCGCGGTCCTGAAGAGCTGATCCCAGATGGGGAAGAGCACAGCGAAGTTCACACCCCGATAGGGGCCTTCATGGCCGTCACCGAGTGCATGATGTCGTCGGTGAAAGCTGGGGCTCACCAGCACCCGCTCCAGGAACCCGGGCCAGCGCCAGCGCAGGTTGGCATGCTGCAGGCTCTGCAGCACACGCGAGGCAATCACAAGCGCCATGAACTGGGCTGGCGCCGCTCCGAGCGCAATGGCCACCGCGGCCAGCAGCGCATCGCGGACCAGGTCGTCGATCAGGTGGTTGCGCTGATCGCTCCAGAACGTCATTTGACGCTGACTGTGATGCACGGCATGAAGCTGCCACCAGGGCTCGAGTCGATGCTGCGCCCGGTGCATCCAGTAGTCGACGAAATCCAGCAGGACAAGGTAGAGGATGAAGCTCACGACTGGCAGGTCGGTTACTCCGGGCCACAGCTGATCGAGATTCATCCGGGAGAAACCGATCTCCCGAAGAAAGGTTTCGAGCGAATCGACCAGGGGTTGAAGCAGTACGAATACCAGCATGGCAAACGCGCCAAGCCGATGCAGCAGGGTGTAAAGAACGTCAGTTCGGATGGCGGCAGGATCCCGGACCGGTTCGGCAGGCCAGCGACGTTCGAGGACGGTGAACAAGAGCGCGAGCGCCAGTACCTCGATGGCCCCGATCACCACCCAGACGGACAGATCGAAGAGGGGTTCGGCCAGATGCATCCAGCCAAGCGAAAAGAGCACCGGCTGAATCGTCTGTTCAAAGATCCATTGATGACTGGCGTCGAAGGCATCGGCCAGTCCTTGCAGCGCGTCCGAGAGGAAAGCCATCGACATGATTCAGCGGTAGTCCGGATGTTCTCGAAGGGTCGCAAAGCAGAACCCTCTGGCCTTGAGACCCGAGATGAGCGGATCCAGCATGGGCGCCCAGGGATCGCGGCGAGACCAGATTCCGAGGTGGGCCATGAGGATATCGCCAGCACGAATGCCCCTGAGTGCCTGCTGGAGAAGTCGATCGTTGGGGAAAGTCTCCGAAGGGAGCTCATCGCCCAGAAAACCTGCTGGCGCCCAATGGACATGAGCCCAGCCGCAGGCTCGGGCTGCGCGCATGACGGAGGCGGGAGCCCGCCCTCCGGGCGCACGCCAGAAGCGATCCAGAGTCTGTCCGGTGAGTTCCCTGAATCGGGTATCGGCACGATCGATTTCACGGCAGGTGGCAGCATCGTCCCAGATCAGGCTACGACCTGCCTGCTCGCCGAACTCGGGACGCACCTTGACCCGGCCATCAGGCAACGCCTCGCGGAAATAGACATGGTCAAGGGTGTGACTGCCAAAGGCATGGCCCTCTGCGACACGCGCCTTCCAGTACGGCGCCCATGCAGCACCCAGGCTGCGGTCACCCAGGGGGGTGCGCTCGTCGGCCACAAAAAACGTGGCCTTGACGGCATGCCGGCTCAACACGCCTGCGATGTACTCGGCCTGGCTCATGTTGCCGGTATCGAGGGTGAGATAGACCGTACCGCGGCTGCAGGCCTGCGATGCCAGCGCAGGACTCGGCGCAAGCCAGACCGCGAGCAGACCCCAGAGCAGCAGGCGCTTGCTCACCTCGACACCCGCCTCATACCAGCGGTGCCCGGTTGTGGAAATAGATGCCATGCGGAGAGCGGCCCACACGGACCGATTTCAGGAGCTTGCCCGAGGGCATCTCGAGCACGCTGACCCGCCCTGCGAATCGCTGCGTGACCCAGAGCTGGGTGCCATCGGCCGTGAGTTCCATGCAGTCGGGGCCTCCGCTCACTGCAAACTCGGCGGTGGTTTTCAGGGTCTGCATGTCGATCACCGACACCGTATTCGCGACCCGATTGCTCACCAACAGATGTCGCTTGTCGCCCAGGCCGCGGAAATTATGGGCCCCCTTGCCGGTCACGATCCGACCCACGGTCTTGCGCTGGGTCCAGTCGACCACCTCGACGAAGTCCTGACCCATGATGCCTACGAACAGGCGCTGACCATCAGGGGCCATCAGGATGCCGGCAGGCGTCTTGCCAACCGGATGACGCCAGGCCAGCGCCTGGCGCTGCATGTCGATAGCCGCAATCTCGTTGGAGTCCTGCAGCGTCACGAAGACCCACCTGCTGTCATCACTGAACCAAAGATGGCTGGGCGCCTTGGGCGTCGAGATGCGCTTGACCAGCTTCTTGACCTTGCCATCCCAGGCATAGAGATCGACGCGGTCCAGGCGCAGTGCGGCCGTCACAAACCATTTCTCGTCTGGCGAGAAGGCGAGCTGGTAGGGGTCATCGATATCGCGGATCCGAGGGCCCATGCTCGCGGTGATCGGATCCACGAGATGCAGGTCATTGCTGACTGCATTGGCCACGATCAGCGTCCGACCATCCGGGGTGGGATAGAGATGATGAGGCTCCTTTCCCACCGCAAACCTGCGCACCTCGGCGATCCCTGCCTGATCCAGCACGGACACCGTGGCCTCGGCCGAATTGAGCACGAACACCGGCGGCCTCGCATCGGAAGCGGCCCCTGCGGGCAGGCTCCAGGCCAGTGCCGCCGATCCTGCGGCCAGACAACGGCGTCGGTCAGTCGAAAAACCACTCATCGCATGGACTCCCAGATCTTCTGAAGACGTTTGACCGAGACAGGCATGGGGGTACGCAACTCCTGCGCAAAGAGAGAGACCCGAAGTTCCTCGAGCATCCATCGGAAATCATCAAGCCGGGCATCGGGCTCACCTCGCAGGGCGCCTCTGGCCCGGTGCAGATGATGCAGCATCGGCGCGAGCTCGGACATCAGACGGGCATCACGGGCAGGGTCTGCTCGCAGCTTGTCGAGTCTTGCGCTGGCGGCCTTGAGGTAGCGCGGCAGGTGGGCCAGGCGATCGATGGGCGTAGTGGCCAGAAAATCCCTGGGCAGCAGGGCCGCAAGCTGCGCACTCAGGTCCGCATGGGCCTGCCCATGGTTGCGCGCACCGGCGAGCTTGCGCTGCAGGGCGGTGTGCTCATCCAGAACCTGACCCAGGGTCCGGGCAATCTCGTTGCCGACCAGGGTGATCCGAGGCCGGGCATCACGGACCCGTGTCTCGAAGCCTGTTGCGTCTTCGGGCCAGGGCTCAAGGAGCGCAGTTCGTAGCAGCACCGCGTGAATCAGGTCCTGACGCAGCTCTTCAGAACCGCCAAACGGCATGTAGAGCATGGACAGCCGCTGGAAATCGGGCAGGCTGCGGGCAAAAAATCGCAAAGGCTCGCGCAGGGCCAACCGGAACAGGCAAGCCAGCCCGCGCAGATGCTGGCGTCGGGCCTGCTCGGGCTCATCATGAACGGTGATCTTCACCGCATCACCGTCATCGACGAGGGCCGGGTAACCAAGCAGGGTATCCATGCCATCCGGCCGCTTCACGGTCAGTTCGAGCAATTCGGGCAAGCGGCCGAAGGTCCAGGCGGTATGCCGGGCCTCGGCCTGCCACGCCGTTGGTGTCGGGTCGGTGGCCGTCGGGCGATCGCCTGAAGACGCCGCTTGAGCGGCCACCAGCGAAGCTGGCAATGAGGCTTCTGAGGAAGCTGCGTCGGACGCGCCTGGCGACGGGGCTGAAGCGGCGGAGGCATTCAGGCCGGCCTGACGCAAGGCCTGCTGAAAACTGCCCTGAACACCCGAACCAAGGTCGGCCTTCAACTGCGCAAGATGGCGGGATGCGCCCAGAAAACGCCCATGCTCGTCGGTCACCCTGAATCGCATCTGCAGGTGAACCGGCACCGATTCGGGCCGGAAATCCGATGCCTGCACCCTGAGCGAGGCCTGCTCTCGAAGATCCTCGATCAAGGCACTGACCTCGACAGCGGTCATGGCGATGCTGAAACTGCCGCACGGCATCAACCTGATTCAAGGCATAGAGCGGCACCTCGAGGGTCAGGCCATCATCATCGGCACCAGGCTCGAAGTGATAGCGCGCCTCGAAACTCACGCCCCGATGCGTCAGACGCGCGGGAAAGCGCAGGTCGTCGATTCCGTCGGCCTGTTTGCGCAGCAACTGATCTCGCTGCAGGCGCAGCAGCTGGGTGTCCTTGCGCACCGCAGCGCGCCACCACCGCTCAAGCGCAGGCCCGGTGCAGATCTCGGCGGGGAGTTGCCGGTCGTACCAGTCGTGAAGAAACTGCTCGTCCACCAGAAGATCGGGGCGACGGATGCGTGCCTCCAGCTGGTGCACTTCGGCCACCAGCTTCTGGTTGTGCGCAAAAAAACAACAATCGGTCTCCCAGTCACCAGCGATCAGGCCTTCCCGGATGAGGAGCTCACGGCTGGCCCGGGGGTCGATGCCTGCGGCATTGACCCGGCGCTGGGCATAGAGGGTCAGGCCATAGAGGACGCCTCGCTCAAAACAGACCGCCTGGCCGGCACGCCGCTCCCAGTGCGGATCGCTCCAGCTCTTGCGGATCAGATGGCCCGCGGCCTGCTCGATCCAGTGCGGCTCAACACGCGCAAGCGTGCGTCCGTACAAGCGTCCGGTATCGACCATCTCGGCCGCCATGACCCAGCGCGCCGAGGCACTGCGCTCATGCCGCTCGGAGCTTCGACCCACCGTGGCATCTGCTTTGGCCGCACTGCTGCGTTTTGACAGACCTGAGCCCGGATGCAGCCAGAACCGGGTGGCATGCGTACCCAGAAAGTAGGGCTCATCGGGCGCACGACAACCGAGGTTGCCCAGCAGCCCGCTCAGCAGCGAACGATGCACCGACTCATGCTCGGCAGCTTCGGTATTCAGGGCCCAGCGCAGCTCGGTGACGGCCTCGCGCAGCTGCGCATGCACATCGGCCCATTCGCGCAGTTTGCGATTGGACAGAAACTCCCGCTCGAGCCGCTGCGCCAGGGCGCGCCGCGATTCGCCCTCACCCCGCGAGGCGAGCTGCTGCTGCCAGTAGTCCCAGAGTCTGACCAGGCTGGCGAAATCGGAGCGGGCATCGGCAAAGCGGGCATGGGCCTGATCAGCCGCCTGCTGTCGCTCCATCGGCCGTTCGCGCGGATCCTGGGTCGATAGCGCGGACGCGATGATCAGCATCTCTCGCAGGCAATGCCGCTGATGCGCGGTGAGCAGCATGCGACCGATGCGGGGGTCCAGAGGCAGACGGGCCAACTGACGCCCCGTACTCGTGAGTTCGTTTTTCTCATCGATCGCGTCGAGCTCGCGCAGGAGATCCTGTCCGTCGACGATGGCCCGACGCGGTGGCGCATCGACAAACGGAAAGGCCTCGATCTCGGCCAGCCGCAGAGCCTTCATGCGCAGGATGACCGAGGCCAGCGAACTGCGCAGGATTTCAGGGTCGGTGAAAGCCGGGCGCGCGTTGAAATCGGGCTCGTCATAGAGGCGGATGCAGATGCCTGCCGCGACCCGCCCGCACCGACCGGAACGCTGATTGGCGGCCGCCCTCGAAACAGGCTCGATCTGAAGCTGCTCCACCTTGCCGCGATAGCGGTAGCGCTTGACGCGGGCCAGCCCCGAATCGATCACATAGCGAATGCCAGGCACCGTGAGGGAGGTTTCTGCCACGTTGGTTGCGAGCACAACCCGGGGTTGACCCGACGGTGCAAAGACCTTCTGCTGATCGCTTGCTGACAGCCGTGAGAACAGGCTGAGAATTTCGGCTGAGCCCACCGGCCCCGCACGTCCGGCCCGCCGGGCCCAGGCCTTGCGCAGATGTTCGGCCACTTCGCGGATCTCGCGCTCGCCCGGCAGAAACACCAGAATGTCTCCCGGCCCCTCACGCCACAACTCGTCAATCCCTGCCTCGATGGCGGCGGAAAGATCGGTCTCGTCGTCATCCTGCACTCGCGAAGGGCGGGCCGGGCCTGCCTCTCGAGCCGCACTCGACTCTCGGGCCGGTCCGGTCTCTTCGCGGGCCTCGGGTGGACGCCATCGGATCTCGACCGGATAGGTCCGCCCGGAGACCTCGATGACCGGCGCCGGCTGCTCCGGCGTCCCGAAATGTCGGGCGAACCGCGCCGCATCGATGGTGGCCGAGGTGATGATCAGCTTGAGGTCCTTGCTGCGTGGGCCCTCGATCAAGCCCTTGAGGTAACCGAGCAGAAAGTCGATGTTCAGGCTTCGCTCATGCGCCTCGTCGATGATGAGCGTGTCGTAGGCGCGCAGCAGCGGATCGGAAAGGGTCTCGGCCAGCAGGATGCCGTCGGTCATCAGCTTGATGCGCGTATCGCGGCTGACCGTATCGTTGAATCGGATCTTGTAGCCAACCTCGGCCCCCAGGGGCGTGCCGAGCTCTTCAGCAATGCGCCGGGCCACGCTGGTTGCCGCCAGTCGCCGCGGCTGGGTGTGACCGATCAGGCGCGTGCTGCCGCGCCCCTGGGCCAGGCAGATCTTGGGAAGCTGGGTGGTCTTGCCCGAACCGGTCTCACCGCTGACGATCACGACCGGGTGGGCCGCGAGGGCCCGGGCGATGTCGTCCCGCCGGGAGGAGACCGGCAGGGCATCTGGAAATTGCAGAATCACAGGCAAATTATAATCTCGCGATGAGTCCTGACCCTGCCCTTCCTGCAGCTTCGCCCGAGCAGTTCGTTCACTGGCTGCGAACCGTAGCGCCCTACATCCATGCCTTCAGGGGCAAGACCCTGGTGGTGGCCTTTGGCGGCGAGCTTGTTCTGGCCGGGCGGCTCAATGCGCTGGTTCAAGACCTCTCGCTGCTGCATGCCATGGGCATGAGGCTGGTGCTGGTCTTCGGGTCCAGACCGCAGGTGGATGAGCAGATGCGCCTGCGAGGCGCGCAGAGCCGCTATCACCAGGGCCTGCGCATCACCGATGCGGTTGCGCTCGAGTGCGCAAAGGAAGCTGCGGGCGAGATCCGTCTGGACATCGAGGCCTCCTTTTCACAGGGTCTGCCCAATACCCCCATGGCCCACGCCACCGTGCGGGTCATTTCGGGCAATTTCGTCACCGCCCGTCCGGTGGGCATTGTGGATGGGGTCGATTTCGAAGAAACCGGGCTCGTGCGCAAGGTGGACGTGCAGACCATCCGGCAGGCGCTGGCCAACGATTCAGTGGTGATGCTACCGCCTTTGGGCTTCTCGCCCACCCGCGAGGCCTTCAATCTCAGCCTAGAAGATGTGGCCTGTGCCACGGCCATCTCTCTGGATGCCG
>JBMSOD010000038.1:0-17452 GCA_049422085.1 Burkholderiaceae bacterium | reverse complement strand
TCGACGGTGGTCACGGCGTGGTGGTGTACCACTACGGCAAGAACAGCGCGCTGGCCCTGTGGGGTTCGGGCCCGGCCTTCGGTATGGACGCCAACATGCTGCTGTCCTGGCACAAATATGGCGGCGGCAGGGCGCTGCTCGACAAGCTGTATGCCGCAGTGGGCGCCAATGTCTACTCCTATGTTTATGGTCCGATGCCGACCCAGCCTCTGGGCTGGTTCAAGAAGCCGATCGCCAAGGCCGATGACCTCAAGGGCCTGAAATACCGCACCGTCGGTATCTCCATCGACGTCTTCACGGCCATGGGCGCTGCGGTCAATGCCCTGCCCGGTGGCGAGATCATTCCCGCGATGGACCGTGGCCTGCTCGATGCAGCCGAGTTCAATAACGCCTCGTCCGACCGCCTGCTCGGCTTCCCCGATGTCTCCAAGGTGTGCATGCTGCAAAGCTTCCACCAGAACGCCGAGCAGTTCGAGATCCTGTTCAACAAGGCCAAACTCGATGCGCTCCCGCCCAAGCTCAAGGCCATCATCGACAATGCGGTCGAGGCCGCTTCGGCCGACATGTCCTGGAAGGCCGTTGACCGCTACTCGAAGGACTACATCGAGATGCGTGAAAAGCAGAGCGTGAAGTTCTACAAGACGCCTGATGCCATCCTGCAGCGCCAGCTCGCGGTCTATGACGAGGTGGTCAAGAAGAAGTCGGCGGAAAACGCGCTCTTCAAGGAAATCGTCGATTCGCAGCGTGCTTTCGCAGCGCGCGCCGTGGCCTGGGACATGGACACCAACGTGAATCGCCGCATGGCCTTCAATCACTACTTCGGCAAGAAGTAATCCTCTCGCGGTCCGGCGGCAGACCCCTGTGCCGGACCCGATGAGCAAGGCGGAACCGGCCCGCTCGCGGGTCAGTCGCACTCCGGCCGCATGCATTCATGCGGCCGGGTCGTTTCCAGGGCCAGTCTAGGCTTCACAGGACCCAGCATGCAGGGCTTCTTTCTCGCGGTTGACCGCATTTCGACCTGGATCGGACAGGCCTTTGCCTGGCTGATCGTGGGCCTCACCGGCTTGATCGGCTATGAGGTCTTCGCACGCTACGTGCTCAACAGTCCTCATTCCTGGGCCTTCGACGTGCAGATCATGATGTACGGCACGCTCTTCATGATGGCTGGTGCCTATACCCTGGCCAAGAACGGTCATGTACGGGGGGACATCCTCTACGGGTTTTTCAAACCCCGCACTCAGGCCTTCTTCGACCTGGTTCTTTACCTCGTCTTTTTCCTGCCCGGCGTGGTGGCGCTGGCCTGGGCCGGTTATTCCTTCGCTGCAGAGTCCTGGGCCATCAACGAGCATTCGTCGATTACCGCCGACGGGCCGCCGATCTATCCCTTCAAGACCATCATTCCTCTGGCGGGCGCTCTGCTGCTGCTGCAGGGACTGGTCGAGATCCTGCGCTGCATCGTGTGCCTGCGTGACGGTGAATGGCCCTCGCGCGAACAGGATGTCGAGGAGGTCGATGTCGACAAACTGAAGGCGATGGTTCACGCCGACGATTCCAAGGGCGTCTGATCATGCGCAAGGAAATGTTGTTTGGTCTTTCGATCATGGCGATGATCGTGCTCGCCGTGGCGATTTTCATGCCCTGGAGCAACATGCAGAGCGGCCACTACGGGCTGCTGATGCTGGCGCTGGTGGTTGTGGCCATCATGCTCGGCTTTCCAACGGCCTTTACCCTGATGGGCATGGGCATGCTGTTCGCATTCGTGGCCTATCGCATGCGTGCGCCTGATCAGGCGACCGGGCAGACCCTGGACCTCATGGTCCAGCGCGCCTATGCAGTGATGAGCAACGACGTGCTCATCTCGATCCCGCTCTTCGTCTTCATGGGCTACCTGGTCGAGCGGGCCAACCTGATCGAAAAACTCTTCAAGAGCCTCCATCTTGCCTTGGCCCGGGTACCTGGTTCGCTTGCGGTCGCCACGCTGTTCACCTGTGCCGTGTTTGCCACGGCCACAGGCATCGTGGGAGCGGTGGTCACGCTGATGGGGTTGCTGGCCCTGCCTGCCATGCTGCGCGCGGGCTACAGCACGGGAGTCTCGGCCGGTGCGATCACGGCAGGAGGCTGCCTGGGCATCCTGATTCCGCCGTCGGTGCTGCTGATTGTCTACGGCGCCACCGCGGGCGTATCGGTGGTCCAGCTCTATGCGGGGGCCTTCTTTCCGGGAATCATGCTCGCGGGTTTGTATGTCGTCTATGTGATCGTGCTGGCCAAGCTCAAGCCCGAGCTGATGCCGCCATTGCCCGAATCCGAGCGCAAGGTGCCGCTGTCGGCCGCCCTGAAGGCGATCAGTGCGGGCAATGCCAAGGCACGCGCGCTGCCCATGATGCTCAAGGCGCTTGGCGGCGGTGCGGCAGGCGGCGACGGTTCGCGAGGGGTCGGTGTCGGTCAGGTGTTCAGACAGCTGGTCGTGGCCCTGCTGCCGGCACTGTGCGTGGCGATCGTACTGACCCTGTCATGGCGTGCGGTGACTGCGCCTGCAGCGATCGAAGAATCGGGGGGCCTGGTCGAAATGACCGGGGGGACATCGAGTGATTCCGCGAGTTCTGGCGGCGGGTTGCAGGAGCCGCCAAGCGACGAGGGTGACCAGTCGTCCGCAACGGCATCGACCGGCCTGGCGGAGCCACCCTCGAGCGAGGCATCGGCGCCTGCGGCGGGTGCGGTCAAGGCGGAACAGGCTGCGGAGCCTTCAGCGGCTCCAACCGAGGCAGCCAAGGCGGCCACCGCAACCGAGGCATCTGCAAAAACCGAGTCGGTCAGCGCCGCCGAACGCATCGCCGCGCCGGCCTGGTTCTGGGGGCTCACGGCCGCCTTCGTGGCTATTTTGCTGGCGTATTACGCGGTGCTGAGTTTTGAGCGGCTCGAAGTCTTCAGGATGCTGCTCTCGTCCTTCTTTCCGCTGGCTTTTCTGATCCTGGCGGTTCTGGGCACCATCGTGTTCGGGCTGGCCACGCCCACCGAGGCGGCTGCGGTGGGTTCGATCGGCGGTATCGTGCTGGCGGCCGCTTATCGTCAGCTCAACCGCAGCGTGGTTCAGGAGTCTGTCTTTCTGACGGCCAAGACCAGTGCCATGGTGTGCTGGCTCTTCGTGGGTTCGTCGATCTTTTCGGCAGCCTTCGCCCTGCTGGGCGGCCAGGAGCTGATCGAGAACTGGGTGATGTCCCTCGGCCTGTCGAAGGTTGAATTCCTGCTGCTGTCGCAGGCAATCATCTTCATTCTGGGGTGGCCGCTGGAATGGACGGAGATCATCGTGATCTTCATGCCCATCTTCATTCCGCTGCTCGACAACTTCGGGGTTGACCCGCTGTTCTTCGGACTGCTGGTGGCCCTGAATCTGCAGACCGCGTTCCTGTCACCGCCGGTCGCAATGGCTGCCTTCTATCTCAAGGGCGTCGCCCCGCCGCATGTGACGCTTAACCAGATCTTCATGGGCATGATCCCTTTCATGCTGATCCAGATCGTTGCGCTCTTCCTGCTTTATGTGTTCCCTGCGATCGGTCTGTGGCTTCCGCAGGTGCTCTACGGTCGCTGAACCTGGGCCGGCCTTTCTTCAAGGCCGGCCTTCAGTCTTTGCCAGCAACAGCGGGTCAGGACAGGCGTCGTCAGGCGTCGACCTTCAGCAGCCGCCGAATTCGCGCCGGGTGTAGAACGCACGAAGTTCGTCGAGGACGCGGTGATCGGCGGCAGCCAACGAGGCGCTCATCGCCGCGTTGTGCGCTGCAGCGCGCTCGGCATTGAAGGCGTCAAGCCAGGCAATCGCACGGGCCAGGAGGCCGTTTACGCCTTCGAGACCTGCGCTCAGTCGCTCAATACCCTCGTGAGTCGAGGTTCCGATCACGTTGGCGCCGGGGGCCAGGGTCAGTGCAGTCATGTTCCACTCCTTGAATTGAACCGGACATCACAGCGATGTCGATGGGTGGATGATGCTGCAGCACAACAAGAAATTCCAATGACGTTTTATGATTCATATCATTCACTACAATGATGATATGAGTCTGCCTCCTGCCCCGGTCAACTTCCGTACCCTCGACCTGAACCTGCTGCGGGTCTTTGATGAGGTCATGACCGAACGTAATCTCACGCGTGCAGCGGCCAACCTGGCCATGACCCAACCCGCGGTGAGCAATGCGATCAAACGATTGCGCGATGCCCTGCATGACGAACTGCTGGTGAGGTCAGGCTATGGGGTCGAGCCCACCGCGCGGGCGCTTGAACTGTGGCCGACGGTTCGCGCTTCGCTCGATGGTCTGAGGGAGGCGGTGCAGCCAGGCAGGGGGTTTGATCCGGAGGGGTCGCGAGAATCCTTCGTGATTGCCATGGCCGATGCGACAGCGGCCTCGCTCATGCCGCCCCTGATGCGTCACTTCCAGGCGGTTGCGCCGGGGGTCTCCATTCGCGGCCGGCCCTTGTTGAGCCGGGATCCCAGAGGCGCCCTCGCCAGCGGTGAACTTGATCTGGCGGTGGGTTATTTTCCAGCGGCCATTGCTGCCATTGACCATGCCACCATGCAGGCCGGCACGCCCGATCCGGTCTCGCATCAGCGGCTGTACGACGGCGAATATGTCTGCGTGATGCGGGCTGATCATCCGCTCGCCCGAGCCGGGGTCAGCCTGGAGGCCTACTGTGCCGCGCGTCATGTGCTGGTCAGCTTTTCGGGTCGACCCTTCGGTTTCGTCGACGAGGCCTTGTCCTCGCTCGGCCGCCGCCGGCGCGTGGTGCTGACGGTCAATGAATTCTTCACCGCAGCGCAGGTGGTGTCCCAGTCGGATCTGCTCACCATCCTGCCGCATCATTTCATCGGCTCGACCGGGATCGCAAAGCAGCTCGCCTGGAGGCGCCTGCCGCTCGAAATGCCCGTGGTCCACGTGGACATGTTCTGGCATCGGCGCAATGAAAGTCGCCCTGCGCACGCCTGGCTGCGCCATGAGGTGGCCCTGGCGGCGCATGAGGTCTACGGCGACCCGCCGCCCGAAAGGGGCGACTGAGGGCTATCATCCCCGCTTTCCGACGAAATTCAACGCGCGTGCGTCGTCTGATCGCCCTTGCCCACCTGCTCGGTGGCCTGATTCTTGGCCTGTCCCTGGCGACGCTGATCCCGCTCGGATGGTCCCTGTGGATTGATGACGGCGCCGCTGCAGCCCTGGCCATCGTGGCCGTGACAGGAGCGGCCCTCGGTCTGCTGCTCAGGCTGCCCCGTCGGGCGCCACGGCACAGGCTCGATCTGCCTGCGCGAGATGGTTGCCTTCTTGTGGTGCTGGCCGCGGTGCTGCTGTCGGTCCAGGCGGGTCTGCCCTTCTGGATTCACCGTCCCGAAATCGGGCTCGATGATGCTCTGTTCGAAGGGCTGGCAGCCCTGACCACCACCGGGCTCAGCCGCCTGGGGGCGCCGGAATGGTGGCCCCAGAGCCTGCAACTGTGGCGCCATCTGCTGCAGTGGCTGGGGGGCATGGGCATCATCGTGCTCGCGGTGGCTGTGCTGCCCCTGCTGGGGGTGGGCGGCATGCAGCTCTTCCGGGCCGATACGCCGGGACCGATGAAGGACACCCGTCTGGCGCCGCGCATCATGCAGACCGCCCGTTACCTGTGGCTGGTCTATCTCATGCTCACACTGGTCTGTGCGATCGCCCTGGCTTCGGTCGGAATGCCTCCCTTCGATGCCGTGTGCCATGCCCTGTCGACGCTGTCGCTGGGCGGCTTTTCAACACGCAGCGCAGGGGTGGATGACTGGGACTCACCCTATATCGAGGGGGTGCTGATCATCTTCATGCTCCTTGCCGCGTGCAATTTCACCACCCATTTCCTGGCGGCCAGACAGCGCTCCCTCGAGGCCTATCAGCGTGATCCCGAGGCCCGCGCGGTCTTGCTGCTGGTCATTGCCTCATTGCTGGTTCTGCTGGGGCTCACGGCCCTGGAGCGTCCTGATGCGGATAGCCTCGAGCATCTGCGTCATCTGGCATTTGCCACGGTTTCCATGGCCACCTCGGCCGGATTTGCCAGCATCCATGATCCCGATTGGCCGCCCTTGCCCGCCCTGTGGCTCATGCTGCTCGCGGCCCTGGTGGCCTCTTCGGGTTCTACCGGGGGCGGTATCCGCATGATCCGCACCCTGATACTGATCCGGCAGGCGCTGAGGGAGTTGCTTCGCATGAGCCATCCTCGCGCGGTACGACCTCTTTTGCTGGGTGGCCAGGTGATTTCGCCCGAAGTGGTCCAGAGCGTGCTGGGTTTCATGCTGCTCTATGGCGTCACCCTGCTTGGGCTGACTGCAGCGCTGGTTGCCACCGGTCTGGATGGGGGAGCTGCCTTCGGCCTGATCATGGCCGGGCTGAACAACGGGGGCGAGGCCTTCAGTGCACTTGGCCTGGCCCCTGATGTCGCGGGTCTCAGTGGGATTCAGACCGCCATTCTGGCCTTCGCCATGCTCGCGGGTCGGCTTGAGTTGCTGATTGTGTTCGTGCTCTTCACCCCGGGCTTCTGGCGACGATAGTGAACGTGACGGTCATGGCGGCCTTTCCCGGGGCGGGTCTGGGCGACCATGCGCTGGTGCAGCTGCGCCGGCAGGCGGTGGGGCAGGCCTGGGCCCTGCTCGCGGTGGGTCTGCTGGGCGATCTGGGCCTGGACCGGGCCAGTCTGCATGCCGAATTCGGTGATCGTGTGCGTCTTGAACACCTGGCGGCAGCGTGCGCCTGCTGCACAGCCGGCCCCGTGCTCACGGTCAGTCTGAACCGCCTGCTGCGATCGGGCGATGTCGGGCACATGCTGATACTTGCGGATGCACGGTCCCACCTCGAAGGACTGTGCCACGGCCTCGAGGCTGCACTGGCCCGTCACTTGCCTTCAGGATCCGCAATCGAACGCATGGCGCTGATGACGCCGACGCAAGCGGTGCTGCTCGAGGACCCGGGCCGTGCAGGTCATGAGGCCGCCCTTGCGCTTCGGGTCTGGGCGGGCGGACAGGTGACGTTCATCGGTCGTGCTTGAACGTTCGTCGGTGTGGCCTCAATTTATCTGTTCGAGGCCGATGAGGCAGATACCGACCGGTGAGGTGTTCCATGCAGATGATCTACAACAGCCCGAATTATTGTGTCGTCGAGTTCCGTTCCGTCGAAGGCGAGCACTTCGGGGGTGGCTACGAGATCATGGACAAGGCTGGCCGAAAGGAGCTCTTCCTGGAGGGCCTGATGGCAGACAAGTTCCGCGACGATGTGAGCGAACTGATTTCCGCCGAGCCGTCGGTCGAAGAGGTCGATGACTTTCTGAGCCACTTCGAGGGCATGATGCAGCACCCTCTGGTGTTGCACTGAGGCCAAGGCAAGCGCATGCAGGGTGCGTCCTGCGTGCGGCCTGCGTCATTCCCGTTCAGCGGTTGACCTGCTCCCGGCTGAAGCCCGCGAGCTGTTTGTATCGGGCCGAGATCGCCTCGAGTTCGGCCTGAGGAATCACATCATGAACATGCCGGAATCCGTTCGGCGCCCGTTCTTCGGCCAGACGCATCACCTCGTCCGGCCCGCCCTTTCGGTTACCCAGCACGATCTGTGAGGTCGGCTCCCTGCGTGCTGCTTCATAGCGCGCAAAGCCCTGGGTCGGATCAAGGGTGTCCCGACCAAACCCGCTGGCCTGCAGGGCCTGCACCATGGCTTCGGCATCGAGGATGGCCTGTGATGCCCCGTTGCTTCCGATCGGGTACATCGGATGCGCCGCATCGCCCAGCAGGGTCAGACGCCCGTGGGTCCAGCGGGGGAGCGGGTCTCGGTCCGCCATCGGGTATTCGAAAATCGCTTCGGTGCTGTCGATGAGGGCAGGGATGTCGAGCCAGTCGAAACGCCAGTTGGCAAAAGGCGCTCGAAAGACCGAGGCGTCGACTCGTCGGCTCCAGTCCTGTCGCGCCGGGGTGTCCCCGGGCACGGCCAGTTCGGCGATCCAGTTGATGCGAGCCCGACCCTGATCCGCGAGTGCGCGCGAGATCGGGTAGCACACGAACTTCTGCTTCAGATGTCCCGCCTGGAACATGGTGCGCCCGCCCAGGAAGGGAGCTCCTTCGATACAGCCACGCCAGAGCATGAGTCCCGAAAACCGCGGCGGCCCCTCCTCTGGGTAAAAGGCCCGGCGAACCACCGAATGGATGCCGTCAGCGGCGATCACGGCGCGGGCGCGCACGGAGGGTCGCGGTGTGCCCTGGGTATCAGTGAAGTGAAGCGTGACCGCGTCGGCTTCGGATTCAAAACGCGCAAGCACATGGCTGGTCTGAACCGCCTGACTGCCGAGTCTGGCCTGGACCTCGCGAAACAGCAGCATCTGCAGCTCTCCGCGATGAATCGAAAACTGCGGAAAGGCATACCCTGCCCCGCGGCCACGCGGCTCGGTCCAGATCAGCTGACCGAACTTGTTGTAGTAGGACAGGGCTGCGGTTTCGATGGCGGTTGCAGCCAGATCCGACTCAAGCCCGAGTCCGGCCAGTACCCGAACCGAATGCGGCAGCAGGTTGATGCCCACGCCCAGAGGTCGAAGTTCGCTGACCGCTTCGAAGACCGCGCAGCGAAGACCGACGGCATGCAGGGCTAGCGCCGTGGTCAGCCCCCCGATGCCTGCGCCGATGATGGCGATGTCGATCGTCGGCTCGGCTGGTCTCGCGCCTGCCTGGAGGGAGGTCGTCATGGTCACTTTTGTTGTGTCGAGGTTTCGCGCACCAGTTCCGAGGCGATATGAAATCCGGTGTTGGCTGCCGGTACCCCGGCATAGATGGCGGCCTGCTGCAGCAGTTCCTTCACATCGGTCGGCGACAGTTCATTGGCCAGTCCGGCGCGTCCATGCAGACGGAACTCCTCCCAGCGGCCCAGCGCACAGGTGATGGCCAGCACGATGATGCGCCGGGTGCGGTCATCGAACACCGGGCGGGTCCAGACATCGTGCCAGGCCCAACGGGTGATCATGTTCTGGAAGTCGGCCGTGAAGGGATCGTGCACTGCCAGCCGTGCATTGACATAAGCCTCGCCCAGGGCCTGCTTTCGACGCGCGATGCCGCGCGTGAACTGATCCTGCAGTCCGGCCTGCGATGGCACCGATGTAACCGGTGCAGCGCCCGGGGGCAGGGCCCCGCTTGCAGGGTGCCCGCCCTCGGCCACCATGGCCTGCGTGCGTTCGGGCTGCAGGGCCTGCATCAGCTCGGCGACGAAGCCGGAGGGGTCTTCACTGTGCGGAATGTGGGCGCAGTTCAGTCGCACCAGCCTTGCCTCGGGGATGGCCTGGGCAATGGCTTCGCCCAGTGCCGGTGGCGTTGAGGCATCGAACTCGCCCACCACCACGGTGGTTGGCACCGTGATCCGGTGCAGTTCGTCCAGCAGATCATGATCCCGCACGGCTGCGCAGCAGCCCAGATACCCGGGAACATCCAGTCCGAGCATGGTCTGACGCACGGTATGAAGATGCGCCGTGCCGCGCGCCAGAAAGCGCGGCGTAAAGAACCTGCCCAGCACGGTCTCGACCACAGCCTGCATGCCACCCGCCTTGACCCGCGCAATGCGATCGGTCTGCGCGGCCGGATCGGTGCGACCCGCCGTATTGCACAGCATCAGGCGTCGCAGGCGCTGGGGCGCATGAATGCCCAGCCACTGGCCGATCATGCCGCCGAGCGAAATGCCACAGTAGTCAAACTGATTTGCGCCTGCGGCGTCGGCCACCGCGAGCACATCGCGGGCCAGCATCTCCACGGTGAACTCCGTGGGCTGGGGATTGCCTTGGGAAGAGCCTCCCTCGGCACCCCCCACGGATCCTCCGTGCCCTCGGGTATCCATGCGGATCACCCTGAAGAAGTCGATCAGCCGGGGCATGACCGGATCCCACAAGGCATGGTCAGTGCCGAGCGAGTTGACCAGCATCAGGGCAGGCAGGGCAGGGTCGCCATCGGCACGCCAGTACAGGCGTGCCCCGGCTCGGTTCACGAAGGGCATGACAGGTCTCCGACAGGGCCGGCCCGAAGGGGCACGGCAGATCGATCCATTATCGCCGGGATCGATTGCGCAGGGCATCGCCCAGTCAGTCTTCGGGCGGGCGGGCCCGCCGGCGCTCTGCGCTCAGCAATCGCGCCAGTGCCGCACCACGCGCTCGATCATGCTCTGGGCATCGCCGCGTTGGGGTGCCGGATCGAAGAGCTCGATCAGACGTGATTCAGAAAGTGCGGATGCAAGCACCGGGTCGGATCCCCGTGCGGCGCTCAAGGCGTCTCTCAGGCTTTGCCCATGTGCCATGGCCTGTCCGCAGACCTGCTCCATGAGGGCATGGGCTGCCGGTTTTCCAAGCGTTTTGCCCAGAGCGATCGTGACCGCCTCGGCATGGACGAAGCCCCGCGTCCGGTCGAGGTTGTCATGCATGGCGGCCACATCGACCTGCAGTCCCTCAATGCATTCACCAATGGCCTCGGTCGCACTGCCGGCGCACTCGAAGAGCTCGCCCAGTGTCCACCAGTCGCCCTGCCAGCTCCCCAGGCCCCGTTCATGTTCGCCCATCTGCTGACCCAAGAGGGTGGCTGCCAGTCCGGGCGCTCGCAGTCCGGCCTGAAGGGCGAGCATCGAGCCGACCGGGTTGCGCTTGTGCGGCATCGCTGAGGAGCCGCCCCGCCCTTCGCCCGAGGGTTCGCTCACCTCGCCCACCTCGGGTTGCATCAGCAGCGAAATATCCCGACCGACATGTGCCATGGCCCCGGCGACCATGGCCAGTTCGCAACCCAGGCGGGCAATCCTGTCCCTGCTCGCATGCCAGGCCATGGGAGGGTCATTGAGTCCGAGCCTGCGCGACATGGCTTCAGCCACGGCGTCACCCTGGCCATTCAGGGCGGCACGGGTGCCTGCCGCACCGCCCAGCTGCAGCACTGCGGCGTCTTCCAGCGCCTGTGCAAGGCTGCGCTGCAGTCTGGGCAAGGGCGATAACCAGCCTGCCACCTTCCAGCCGAAGGTGATCGGGGTGGCGGCCTGCAGCAGAGTCCGTCCGACCATGGGCGTGGCTGCATGCGCCAGTGCAAGGTCCGCAAGACGGTCACCGGTGCGCGCGATCTGGGCCAGCACCTCACGCCCGGCGGCCTGAGCCTGCAGCGTGAGCGCGGTGTCGATCACATCCTGGCTGGTGGCGCCCCAGTGCACCCAGCGGGCCGCCTCGGCATCGCGTGCGGCCACGGCGACCGTCAGGGCCTTCACGAATGGAATCGCCAGGGTGCCGGCACGGCGCGCAGCCGGGACCAGACTGGGCGCGTCAAAGGGAGCTGCAGGGGGCGTGGTGCCATCGAGGGCCAGGCAGACTGCGGCGATGCACTCCGCCTGCTGGCGTCCGATCAGACCGGCATCGGCCTGTGCCAGAGCCAGCGCTGCCTCGAATCGCGCCATGGCTGCGATCAGGGCGGCATCGTCAAAGTGTCGCGACACCGGGTCGCTCGCAAACTGGTCACGCAATTGGGTCGGCATGGGCCGATGATCACCTGCCGACCCGAGACACAGCAAGCCACAGCATCTTTCGCAACTGCCCCTCCGACAGGATCGCGCGCTTTCCGAACGGGTCTTCGAGCCGAACTCCGTCAGACGGCCGTTACACTTGCCTCATGCCCACCCTCATCTTCGTCCTTCCCGATCAGACCGAGATTCCCGTGCGTGCGCGGGCCGG
Organism: Burkholderiaceae bacterium; assembly: GCA_049422085.1. GTDB lineage: Bacteria > Pseudomonadota > Gammaproteobacteria > Burkholderiales > Burkholderiaceae_E > UBA4615. The sequence goes on along the minus strand of JBMSOD010000038.1, from coordinate 5,752 downwards.
CGCCAACCTCATGCGGGTTGCGGTCGATGCCGACATCCCGGGAATCCCTGGTGAGTGCGGCGGTGCACTCGCCTGTGCTACCTGCCATGTGTGGATTGCCCGGCCCTGGGCCGATCAACTGCCCGTCCCCGAAGAAGACGAGCTCGACATGCTCCAGGATGTTCGTGCCGAGCTGCGCGCGGGCAGCCGATTGGGTTGTCAGGTGCTGGTGGAAGAGGGCATGGACGGCCTGCGTATCGAGGTGCCGCCTGGCAATTGATCGAACCAGGGCAAGGGGGGAACCAGGCTGAGGTTCCCGTGAACGGATCCAGGGCCTGGGGGCTTGCCGGATCGGCCTGCGCCAGTTAAGTTCGACGGATCCGTCCGGCTGCACAGACAGCATGCCGGTGCGCCTCGTTTGAACGCCAGGCGTGCCATCGGGCGGCCACGCATCCGCCTCTTCCCCGGAGACTGTCCCCCATGAAACTACGTTCCCTCGCCCTGGCCGCCGCGCTTGCGCTCGGCCTGCCTCTGGCCGCACAGGCCCAGCAAAAGGTCACGCTCAAGTTCCACACCTTCGTGACCAATACCTCCAATGTCTACAAGGGGGCCCTGGTGCCCTGGATGGAGCGGATTGAAAAGGACTCTGGCGGACGCATCGTCTTCGAGAAATATCCCTCGATGCAGCTCGGTGGCTCGCCCCTGCAGCTCTACGATCAGGCCAAGGATGGCGTGGTGGATGTGGTCTGGACGCTTGCAGGCAACACCCCCGGGCGTTTTCCCAAGGTGGAGGTCTTCGAGCTGCCCTTCATGATGACCAATGCCGAGGCCACCTCCCGGGCCTATTGGGAGTATTCGCAGACCTGCGGTTCGGGCGAGTTCCAGGATGTGCAGCTGCTTGCCCTGCATGTGCACGGACCGGGCATGTTCCACTCCAAGGACAAGCCCATCCGGTCGGTGGCCGATCTCAAGGGCATGAAGGTGCGCGGCCCCACACGACAGACCACCAAGCTGCTCTCGGCCATTGGCGCCACGCCGGTGGGCATGCCGTTGCCGCAGATTCCCGATGCGCTCTCCAAGGGCGTGGTCGAGGCGGTGGTGGTGCCCTGGGAGATCACCACCTCGATCAAGGTCGATGAACTCGCCAAGCATCACACCGAGTTCGACGCCAGGATTGGTGGTCTCTACACCGTGGCCTTTGTGGTGGCCATGAACAAGGCCAAATACAACAGCCTGCCGCCCGACCTCAAAGCCATCATCGACAAGCATTCCGGACTTGAGGCCTCGGCCGCGCTGGGCCGTGACCATCAGGCCGGTGATCCGCTGGGTCGCAAGGCGGCCGTCGATCGCAAGAACAACATCATCACGATCGGCGGAGCCGAGCTGGAGGGCTTTCGCAAGGCCGCCGACCTGGTGGACGATGACTGGGTGAAGGAAGTGACCGGCAAGGGCTTGAATGGCCAGGGCCTGCTCACCTGCGCCAAGGATCTGATCAAGAAACACACCAAGTGAGTTTTTCGGATCCGGTGGGCCGGCTGCTCGAGCGGCTGGCCCAGAGTCTTGCTGTGCTTGGCGGTCTGGTGCTGACCGGGGTCACGCTGATGTCGCTCTACAGCGTGGTCATGCGCAATCTGCTGGGCCGACCGATCGTGGGCGATTTTGAGCTCGTCCAGATGGGCTGCGCGATTTCGGTCGCGGCGTTTCTGCCCTTCACGCAACTGCGCAATGGCAATATTTTTGTCGATTTTTTCACCAGCCGGGCTTCAGCATCAACCAAGGCCAGGCTCGATACCCTGGGCTCCTTGCTGGTCGGGCTGATGCTGGCGCTGCTCGCCTGGCGCACGGCACTCGGCGCTGAATCGGCTTTCCGTAATGCCGAGTCCACCATGATCATGGGTCTGCCCACCGGCTGGGGTTACGGACTGATGGTGCCCTCCCTCGTCGTTGCTTCGCTTGCTGCTTTCTACAGTGCCTGGCGGCATTCCGTGCTGCATGAGGTGGCCGAGTCCGAGGAGCGGTCCTGATGAGTGGCACTACCATCGCGCTGCTGCTCTTTGCCGGCATGCTCTTGCTGATGGCGCTGCGCGTGCCGATTGCCCTGGCCATGTTTGTGCCTGGCGCGGTGGGCTATGTGGCGCTATCGGGCTGGCCGCCTTTCGCCAATTTCCTCAAGGGCCTGGCCTGGGCCCGGCTCGCCAACTACGACCTCACGGTCATCCCGCTCTTTTTGCTGATGGGCGCCTTTGCCACCCAGGGGGGCCTGTCACGCAGCCTCTTTGCCGCGGCCAGCGCCATGATCGGCCACCTCAGAGGTGGGCTGGCCATGGCGGCGGTCATGGCCTGTGCCGCTTTCGGCTCGGTCTGTGGCTCGTCGGTGGCCACGGCGGCCACCATGGCCAAGGTGGCTCTGCCCGAAATGCGTCGCCATCATTACTCAGGCCGCCTCGCCACCGCCACCCTGGCTGCGGGCGGCACCCTGGGCATCATGATCCCGCCCTCGGTGGTGCTGGTCATCTACGGCATTCTTGCCGAACAGAATATTGCCAAGCTGTTTGCTGCGGCCATCATTCCGGGCCTGATTGCCACCCTGGGCTATTGCATCGCGATCAGCGTGTATGTGCGTTTCTTTCCGCAGCATGGACCGGCGACCGACAAGGCCTCGACGCGCGAGTTGCTTGCTGCGCTCAAGAATGTCTGGCCCATCGCCGCGATTTTTCTTGTGGTTTTTGGCGGCATTTACGGAGGCTGGTTCACGCCGACCGAGGCAGCCTCGATCGGTGCGGCGGCCACCTTTCTGGCGGCGCTCTTGAGGCGCGAACTGACCCGCGACAAGTTTTTCGAGTGTTTCTATGACACAGCCGTGACCACCGGCATGATCTTCATGATCTTTCTTGGGGCCGATGTGCTCAATGCGGCGCTCGCGCTCTCGCAGTTTCCGGCAGCACTCGCCGGCATCGTGAAAGACCTCGGATGGCCCCCCTTGGTGGTGGTGAGCGCCATCCTGGTTTTTTACGTGATCCTGGGCTGCGTGATGGATGAGCTGTCCATGATCCTGCTGACCCTGCCCATCTTTCTGCCCACCATCATGGGCCTGGATCTCTTCGGACTGCCCACCGACCTCAAGCTCATCTGGTTCGGTATCCTGGTGCTGATGGTGGTCGAGATCGGTCTGATTGCGCCGCCGGTGGGCCTGAACGTGTATGTAATCAACGGGCTGGCCAAGGATGTGCCGATCAGCGAGAGCTATCGGGGCGTCGTGCCCTTCCTGATCTCGGACGCCTTGCGCACGCTGCTGCTGCTCGCGTTTCCGCCGATCAGCCTGTGGCTGGTGGGCGTGCTGGTGAAGTAGGCGCAGCCGTCAGGACGGCTGGGCGAGCAGACTCTCGTAGGGGATCTGTAGACCAGTGTGCAACTGCCGAATCATGCGAAGACTAAGCGGGCGCTTGCCGTTGAGCACCTCGGAAACCCGGCCACTGGAGCCGATGTAGGGCTCGAGGTCTTTGGCACTCAGGCCCTGCTGCTCCATCCGGAAGCGAATCGCGGCGAGCGGATCGACCGGGGCCTGCTCCCAATGCTGATCTTCATAGACTTCGATGAGCGTGACGAGCACGTCGCGTTCGTCCGCTTCAACAGAGCCCTTTGGGGCCTGAAAAATGTGCTCAAGACGCTCGAAAGCGGACTTGAGATCCTTGGCGCTTCGAATCGGCTTAATGTGCATGAACCTTCTCCACATCGATCCGGTTGTATTGCTCGTGTGTTCCGACAAACTTGATCCAGACGATGCCGACCTGATACTGAACTTCAACGACAAGACGGTAGCGGTTGCCTGCAATGTTGAAGACCACCCGATTGTTCGCGCAGAAACTTGCATGAACATAGTTGGATTTGATGTCACTCGGACGGCGCCACTGGGCCTTGACCGCTTCCTCGTACCAGCACAGAAGCGGCTCCTTGGCATCGCGATACCCCCGACGCTCCCAGAAGTCTCTGAGGGCACTTTTGGCGATGACCCTCACGAGGCAAGGTAAATCCGAAGTTGACCCGACATTGCGCCTCCCGAATTGGGAGAATTATCGCGTTGAGACGGGTCCGCGTCAATGCGTCCAGAGTCTTAAGACTTCAGTGGTAGGTCTCCTGCATGCGGTGATGCATCGCCCTGAAGTTGAGACGCCTTGAGCTCAAGCTCAGGGCCGCCCGTGATAGGTGCGTGAGGTCTCCCAGGCCACTTCCTGCAGATGCCGCGCGACATCGGCCGGCAGGCCACTGGTGAACTTGCTGCCCACCGGATTCACATTCCAGACGGAGGCCACCATGGTGGCCGCGGCCAGATAGCTGCCCGCAAGGCTGGGGTGGCGCTTGTCCGGCACATACAGGTTGATGTCCGGGCGTTTGGCGATGGATGCGGCAAAGGCGAGCCCCGCCGGGATCACATGGGCGTTGTTCTGCCGGCCTGCCTCGGTATAGGCATCGGCCAGTCCTTTGGTCATCTCGGGTTTGTCGGCATAGGCCCAGGTCATCAGGAACATCGGCTCCACGCCCTTGGCCCGGGCGGTGGCAGCGTGCTTTTTCGCATAGTCGAAAAAGACCTTGGACAGCGTGGGATGTACCGGGCACTGGCTGCAGTCCATCAGCAGCACCGAGTCGTATTGCCGACCTGGCGGGTTGAAGCGCACTTCGTTATCGCCCACGAAGGAGTAGCGCCCCAGGCCATCGGGCCGCAGATAGGACTCCAGATCATGCCAGTCGATGCCCGAGCCACTGATGGTGAGCGAGGTGGATCGATGCTGGGCGGCCTTGGGGTCGACCGAGGCACGGGCCAGCTGGCTGGTGATGTTGTGCAGGCTGTTGTTGTAGTACATGAAGCTGTTGCCTACGTACAGAATGGAACGCGGCGGATTGGCTGTGGCCGCGCGCACCAGAGGCTGAGCGGCTGCGGCTGGCGTGCCTGAAGCGCCCGCTGAAGTGCCCGATCCTGCGCCACCGAAGCCTGCGCAGGCCGTCAGCGCGATGACAGCACCAAATGCAAGGCCCATGCGGGCGCTGCCGCAAAGGAGCTTGACGTAGTTCATGGGAGTCTCCTGAGTCTTGAACAGAGTTCGATTAGATTGTGAAGCTTAGCCCGAATCCTTGTGCGCCAAGCCTCGTCCCTTCCATCAAGGCCTCTCTCAATGTCCCTTCCTTCGGCCTCCCCTGCAACCGCCCAAACAACGCGCTTTCAGACCCGCGACGGTCTTTCGCTGCATGCGATGACACTGAGGCCCCAAGGGCCGGTGCGGGCTGTGCTGGCGATGGTGCATGGCCTGGCCGAACACATCGATCGCTATACCGATCTGCACCAGCGCTTGCTGGAGGCCGGCATTGCGGTGGCTGCCGCGGACTTGCGCGGGTTCGGGCGCTCGCCTGGTGTGCGAGGGCATATCAATCAGTGGGCGGATTACCGTACAGATGCCCTGGCCATACTGCAGGGCGCTCGTGATCTGGCGCCCGAGGCACCGCTGTTTCTGTTCGGTCACAGCATGGGCGGACTGATCGTGCTGGAGGCCGCCCTCAATGCTTCGGCTGATGATCTGAAAGACCTGCGGGGTGTCATCGCGAGCGGACCCGCGCTGATTCCAGCGGGCGTGAAGCGTCCGGTGGTGGAGGCCTTTGCGCGCATGGTGTCTGGCCTCCTGCCGCGACTGTCGATCCAGATGCAGATCAATCCGGAAGGCATCTCCAGCCTGCCCCAGGTGGTGAGCGACTATCTGGCGGATCCCTTGATCCACCATCAGGT
>JBMSOD010000037.1:0-17630 GCA_049422085.1 Burkholderiaceae bacterium | reverse complement strand
CTCGAGGAAGCCGATATTGGGCTTGACGCCGGTGGCGCTGATCACGAGGTCGGCCTCCAGCACGGGGCCGGTGGACAGCCGCGCACGCAGCGGCGCCCCGGCACCGCCGGCCTCGATGGCCTGCACGCGCGCACCGGTGTGCACGGTCACGCCCTTGGTCTCGCACCACGCCTTGATCATGCCGCCGGCGGTGGGGCCCATCATGCGCGGCACCATGCGGTCGCCCATCTCCACCACGGTGAGCTTCACGCCGCGCGCGGCCAGCGCCTCCATGATGATGCAGCCGATGAAGCCCGCGCCCATCTGCAGCACCCGAGCCCCCGGCTTGGCCAGTTGCAGGATGTTGCGGGCATCGGCAAGCGTCCAGCAGGTCTGTACAAAGGGCGAGTCCAGACCCGAGATGGGAGGTCTTACTGGGGTGGAGCCGGTGGCGATCAGCAGGCGGTCGTACTCGAAGCGCTGACCTTCGCTCAGATGAACACAGCGCGCCGCGGTATCGATCGACGTGACCCGACCTTTGACCTGGCGAATGCAAAGACGATCGAAGTGATCGTCGTCTTTGCGCAACCAGGTGCCCCGCTCATCGATGTTGCCGATGAGCAGGTAGGGAATGGCCATCCGCGAATCGGGGGGCGGGGGCTCATCGCCGATCAGGACGATGTCGGCGCCGGGGCGCCGCTTGCGCAGCGTCTCGGCGGCCACCACGCCAGCCGGGCCATTGCCGATGATCACATGCTTCATGGACACCTGACCGCCCGCAGCCTCAGAGACCCAGCCGCGCCCGGGTCTCGGGCTTGAGCTGGCCGTTTTCGTCCCAGCCACGGATCTTGTAGTACTCCGGGATCATCTTGTCGATGCCAGCGACCAGACCCTTGGCCGGGCCACTCGTGGCAGCCTCGGTCTTCAGGCGCGGCGGAAGATCGTCATCCTTGCGCGTGAAGCCTGCGCGATTGTTGAAGTCGCGCTCCATGTTCCAGATGCGCTCGCCGAGTTCGTTGAGGTACTCCATCGAGAACTCGTCGCCGCAGGCACCTGCCACCTGAGGCGCCAGATCGGCCAGCGTCCAGGCAAAGGTGGTGAACACACACAGCCCCGACGAATCGAATGCAGCGGTCGCGTCCTGGAAGGCCTTGACCAGCTCCGGCTTGCCTTCGGTGGTGAGTGGATCGGTCTTGACCGGAATGCCGAGAATCTCGGAGGCCACCGTGTAGGAGCGCAGATGGCAGGCGCCCCGGTTGGAGGTGGCGTAGGTCAGGCCCATGCCCTGAATGCCCCGGGCGTCATAAGCCGGGAACTCCTGGCCCTTGACCGACATCGACAGCTCGGGATGTCCGTACTTGGCGGTGAGCCGCTTGCTGCCCTGACCGATTTCCTTGCCGAAGCCCTCGCCGCGGGCCGTCATTTCGGCCAGCTGCACCAGCGCCTTGGCCGAGCCAAAGGGGACCTCCAGGCCGATCTGTTCTTTGGTGAGCACGCCTTTTTCGTAGAGTTCGGCCACCGCACCCACCGTGGCACCAAAGGAGATCGGGTCAAAGCCCTCTTCATTGCACATCAGGTTGGCGTATTGCAGTGCCTCGAGATCATCCACTCCGGGGGCTGCGCCCAGGGCCCAGGCGGCCTCGTATTCCAGACCGCCCGACGCGCCCCAGTACTCGGGCTTGTTGACCACCGAGAAGTGGGTTTCGTCGATCTTGGAGATCCGACCACAGGCGATGGTGCAGCCAAAGCAGGCCTGGTTGGTCACCAGATGAGCCTTGCCATCGGTGGGCCGCTTGGCGGCCATGGCCTCGGCGCCGATCTTGGCCGCGCCCTCGAACTGCGAGGCAGTGTGATTGCGGGTCGGCAGCGCCCCGGTCTCGTTGATGACGCTCATGAGCACCTGGGTGCCGTAGGCCGGCAGGCCCTGGCCTGTGACCGGGTGCTCGTGCAGGATCTTTTTCTTTTCGTTGACGGCCTTGAAGAAAGCCTTGGGGTTGTGAATATTGCCCACCCCCTTGGTGCCCCGGACTGCAATTGCCTTGAGCATCTTGCTGCCAGCCACGGCACCCACGCCCGAACGGCCTGCGGCACGGTGCAGGTCGTTGACGACCGCAGCGTAAAGCACGAGGTTTTCACCGGCCTTGCCGATGGAAGAGATGCGGGTCAGGGGATCCTGATGGCTCTTCTTGATGGCTTCTTCGGTCTTCCAGACGCTCTGGCCCCAGAGGTGGCTCGCGTCTTTGAGTTCGACCTGATCGTCAATGATCGACAGGTAAACCGGCTTGGCCGACTTGCCCTCGATGATGATCATGTCCCAGCCGGCCATCTTGAGCTCGGCACCCCAGTAGCCGCCCGAATTGGAGCAGGCGATCGCGCCGGTGAGCGGACCCTTGGTGATGACCGAATAGCGGCCCCCCGTGGAGGCCATGGTGCCGGTGAGCGGGCCGGTGGCCCAGATGATCTTGTTGTCCGCCGACAGGGGATCGACTTTGGCATCGACCTCTTCGACGAAGTACTTGGTGGCCAGGCCACGCTGGCCCAGGTAAAGCTTCGCCCAGTCCATGCGAAGCGGTTCGGAAGTGCAGGTGCCCGCGGTGAGGTTCACGCGCAGGAGTTTTCCAGCCCATGCCATGTGTGTACTCCTTGGGGAGGGAGGGTGCGCGCGCTCAGGCCGCGGGGTTGTTCTGGTTGCCGAGCTTCTCGGCCCACTGCTTCATGCGATCGAGGCCCGTCCAGTCGGCATCGACATAGGTGATGGCGCCGGTGGGGCAGGCCTCGGCACAGGCCGGTTCGCCGCCACACAGATCGCACTTCTGGACCTTGCCGGTGTCCTGAACGTAATTGACCGTGCCAAAGGGGCAGGCAATGGTGCAGACCTTGCAGCCCACGCAAACGTCTTCAGCAACCACCTTGGCGCCGGTGTTGAGGTCGACCTTGATCGCCTCAACCGGGCAGGCATGCAGGCACCAGGCCTCATCGCACTGGGTGCAGGTGTAGGGCACCTTGCGGCCGGTGTGATGAAAATCGAACACCTTGATGCGGGACTTGGCGGTACTGAACACGCCATAGTTCTCGTAGCTGCAAGCCATCTCGCACTGCAGACACCCGGTGCATTTGTCCGGGTTGATGTGCAGGGACTTCTGCATGTCGCCTCCGTGTTGCGGGCCCAGCCCGCGGGATGAAATCGATCGGGGTAATCGTGACGGGAACGCGGAACGGGATCGGGATGAACCTATTCACTGCGGAGCATAACCGGTTCCGCCGTGGCGGAACAGAACTCGACCATAGGGATGGGAAAGGCGGGTCTGCCAGAATCCGGGCATGTCTGAAGACCGAGATCCGTCTGGCGACCTTGAACGAGGCACGGCGCCCCTGAGCATCCGCCTGCGACTGGGCGGCACCGCCCGCATCGGCCCGGGCAAGATCGCCCTGCTCGAGGCGATTGCCGCATGCAGCCAGCTGACTGAGGCCGCCCGCGTCATGGGGATGTCGGCACGCAGGGCGTGGTTGCTCATCGACTCGCTCAACCAGGTCTTCGATCAGGCCCTGGTGACCCGTATCCCGGTCTCACCGGGTGAGGGCGAAGGCACGAGATCGGACGCCCCCTTCGCACAGGACGATCGGCTGCAACTGACCTCTCTGGGCGAGGATCTGGTGCGAGCCTACCGTGCGGTTGAAACCGTGACCGAGAATGAAGTGAGCCGTCAGTTCGCAGCCATTGAAGCCAGACTCCTCAGACGCGACCCGCTTTGAGAGGCCCTGCTCAGGCGCAGTCACTGAAGCCGTTTTCAGCGTAGTCAGCTTTCGACGCCGGTCAGCGCACCCGCGGCGCATAGGCGAGCGAGCGCTCATCGAGCGCCGTGGCCTTGAGCAGGGCATGCACCTCATCGCCGACATCCAGACCGAGGTCATCCAGCGCCTTGCGGGTCACCAGCGCCACCAGCCTCCCCTGGCCGCGCAAGGCGATCTCCACGCTCGCAATCGGTCCGGCATGCTGCCCGACATGACGGATGCGGCCGACCAGCACGGTGCGAAAACTCACGTCACGGGGCCTTGATACGGCCAGTGCGATGTCGGTGGCACGCACCAGAATGCGATGCGCCTCACCTGGCGTGCCCAGCAAACCCGGCACAGCGATGCTGCCGGCAGGATGCTCAAGCTGCGTCAGACCGTATTCGACATCGTGAGCCTTGACCCGAACATCGAGCACGGACACCGCCCCGAACTGATTCGCTGCGCCTGCATTGGGCGCTGCCTCATCCCGAGACCGACCGGCAAGAGCCAGAACATCCCCCGGGGCGCCCTGCGCCAGCACTCGTCCCTGCTCGAGCACCAGTACCTCATCGGCCAGACGGGCCACTTCGTCCACGGCATGGGACACATAGACGATGGGCACGCGGGCTTCATCGCGCAAGCGCACGATGAAGGGCATGATTTCCCGGCGACGCTCGTAATCGAGCGCGGACAACGGCTCGTCGAACACAAGCAGCTCAGGCTCCGACAGCAGTGCGCGGCCAATGGCCACACGTTGACGCTCCCCGCCTGACAAGGCCGCGGGCATGCGATCGAGCAAGGGTGCCAGGCCGAGGAGTTCGACCACATGGTCCCAGCCCGCAGGCTGATCCCGTCGCCACCAGGCCCCCCGGTGCGCGCCATAGCGCAGGTTGCCGCGCACGCTCCAGTGCGGCAGCAGCTGCGCATCCTGAAAGACCACTCCGATGCGTCTGCCCTCGGGCGCCACCCATTGGCCCGCATCGGTATCGACCAGCACGCGGCCCTTGAGCCGGATCGCGCCGGCATCCGGACGTAACTGCCCGTGCAACAGGGCAAGCAGGGTCGACTTGCCTGCACCCGACGGCCCGAAGACTGCCAGCGCACGTGCCTTGGTCGCCGCCTCAAGATCGAGCGTAAACCCGCCAAGCCTCAGACGCAGCCTGATTTCGAGCGATGGCCCCTCGGTCGATGGCCCCTCGGTCGATGGCCTTTCGGTCGATGAACGGTCAGTCAATGCTCCGCTCATGGTCAGGCGCCCTGAGCAGAACGGCGCATGCGCCTGGCAAGTGCTTCGGAGACCAGCAGCGCAAGCATTGAAAGTCCAGCGCAGATCAGGCTCAGACGCAAGGCCAGTCCATCGCCATCGGGCATCTGGGTGGCTTGATACAGGGCCGAGGACAGGGTCTGGGTTTCACCCGGGATGCTGGCCACGAAGGTGATGGTGGCGCCAAATTCGCCGAGCGCCTTGGCAAAGCCGAGCAGGCTGCCTGCCAGCAGTCCGGGCAGAGCCAGAGGCAGCGTGACTCCCGTAAATACCCTCAGCGGGCTCGCGCCCAGGGTGCGTGCTGCATGCTCGAGCCGCGGGTCCACTGCCTCGATCGAGAGCCGAATCGCGCGGACCATGAGCGGCAGGCCCATCACCGCGCAGGCCAGGGCGGCACCTGTCCAGCGAAACGCGAAACTCAGGCCGAAAAGGCGCTCCAGGGGCTCGCCGATCCAGCCCTGGCGTCCAAAGGCCAGCAACAGGACATAGCCCACCACCACAGGAGGCAGAACCAGCGGCAGATGCACCAGCCCATCAAGCAGGCTGCGCCCCGGAAAATGCAGTCGCGCCAGAACCCAGGCCAGTGCCAGGGCCAGCGGAAGGGCTGCCAGGGTGGCCACGCAAGCCACCTTCAGACTGAGCAGCATGGGCTCCATCAGGGCGGGGTCGATGACAGCGGGGTTCATTGGCGTGGTGGCGTGCTGCTCTGGTCAGGTCCGGTCCTGTCCGATCCGGTCAGGTTCAAACCGGGCAGATCCGGTTCGGTCCGCCCGTGCGTGGCGCAGTTCCAGACTCAGGGCCTGACAAAGCCACGCCGGACAAACTCAGCCTGGGCAAGGTCCGAACCAAGCCAGCGTATCAGGTGTTGAGATGCCTCCGTGCGGCCCGCAACAAGCGCAGCAACCGGCAGTCGGATATCGGGATGAAAATCGGACGCAAAGACATGCAGCACCCTCACCCCGGGATCGGAAAGCGCATCGGTCAGATACACCAACCCCAGCACCGCCTCGCCACGCGAGACCAGTCGCAGCGCGGCGCGCACATTGTCTGTGGGCGCGAGCCGGCCCTGTACGAGGGTCTCCCATCCGGCCCGCTTCAGTGCTGCCAGCGCGTAGCGCCCCGCCGGCACGGTCTGAAGATCGGCAACCGCCATGCGGCCCTTGACCAGAGTTTCACGCAGGGCAGTGCTGAATGCAGCAGGATCGGACACCTCGGGCAGACGGTTCGCTGCAGGTGCAATCAGCGCAAGACGATTGCGGGCCAGGACATGGCGGCTGCCCTGCACCAGACGACCCTGGGCCTGAAGACGATCCATCCAGTCTTCATCGGCCGTAATGATGGCATCGGCCGCCAGGCCTTGCTGCACCTGACGAACGAGTGCAGGCGTTCCGCCGTAGACCACGGTGGCCCGGGGTGATCCTGGCAGTGCGAGCGCCGCGTCGAGGGCCTCTCGCAGGCTCACGGGCGCCAGCACCCGCAAAGGCGCATCGCCCGCCCGCGCGACAGGAAACACGCCGAACAGGCCAGCGGCCGCGAGCCCGATGCGGACAAGGCTGCGTCGCCTGAGGCAGTCCGCAGGCTGCCCTGGGGTCATGCCGGACAACATGCTGGCCGAGGCTTCAGGCCACAGGGATGCATCTCAAACCGGCCCGCAAGCCGATCAGGTGTTTTGCACCACGATGGTCGGGAACTTGCTCGACATGTCCTTGGCGCTTTCGGCCACTTTCACGGCGATCCTGCGCGCAATGGTGCGGTAGGACGCTGCGATCGGACCCTCGGGGTCGGCCACCACCGTGGGCTTGCCTGAATCAGCCTGCTCGCGGATGCGGATGTCCAGGGGCAGCGAACCCAGTACATCCACGCCATAGTCCTTGGACATGCGCTCGCCGCCACCCGAGCCGAAGATGTGCTCGGCATGACCGCAGTTGGAGCAGACATGGATGGCCATGTTCTCGACAATGCCCAAAATGGGAATGCCCACCTTCTCGAACATCTTGAGACCCTTGCGGGCGTCGAGCAGCGCGATGTCCTGGGGGGTGGTCACAATCACTGCACCCGTGACCGGAATCTTTTGCGACAGCGTAAGGTGGATGTCACCGGTGCCGGGCGGCATGTCGATCACGAGATAGTCCAGATCGCGCCAGTTGGTATCCCGCAGCAGCTGCTCCAGGGCCTGGGTCACCATCGGCCCGCGCCACACCATGGGCGTGTCGGTATCGATCATGAAGCCAATCGAACTGGCCTGGATGCCATGGCCCATCATGGGCTCGAGCGTCTTGCCATCCAGCGTTTCGGGCTTGCCCTGAATGCCCAGCATCACCGGCTGCGAGGGGCCATAGATATCGGCATCGAGCAGACCCACGGTGGCGCCCTCGGCGGCCAGGGCCAGCGCAAGGTTCGCCGCAGTGGTGCTCTTGCCCACGCCGCCCTTGCCCGAGGCCACGGCAATGATGTTCTTCACGTTGGGCAGCAGCTTCACGCCCCGCTGGGCGGCATGGGCCACGATCTTCTGGTAGACGTTGGCACTGATGTTGCCCGTGCCCGGCAAGGCCTTGAGGGCATCGATCACAGCACGCCGCAGGACCGGAATCTGGCTCGCAGCCGGATAGCCGAGCTCGACATCGACACTGATGTCGCCACCTTCGATGCGAATGTTTCGGGCCGACTTGGAGGACGCGAGGTCCTTGCCGGTGTTGGGATCCACAATCGCGGCAAGTGCCGCATTGACCTGTTCGACCGTGACGGCCATGCTCACTCCAGGGGACAAAAAAGCCGCGGGCAGTCTATCCGAAAGCCCTCCCCCCGCTAAAATGCCCGTCCCTCACGTCCTGAATACCCCATGACCCGGCGCCTTTTTGTTACCACTGCCCTGCCCTATGCCAACGGCTCCTTTCATGTCGGGCACATCATGGAGTACATCCAGGCCGACATCTGGGTGCGATTCCAGCGGCTTTGCGGCCACGAAGTCCATTTCGTGTGTGCCGACGATGCGCACGGTGCGCCGATCATGCTCAAGGCGCAGAGCGAAGGCATCACGCCCCAGCAGCTGGTGGCGCGCATCGCCGCCGAGCGCCCGAAGTACCTCGAAGGCTTTCACATTTCCTTCGATCACTGGCACTCCACCGATTCGCCTGAAAACGTCGAGCTCTCGCAGGACATTTATCGCAAGCTGCGCGCAGCGGGCCTGATCGCCACACGCACCATCGAGCAGTTCTATGACCCGGTCAAGGGCATGTTCCTGCCCGATCGTTACATCAAGGGCGAGTGCCCGCGCTGCGGCGCCAAAGACCAGTACGGCGACTCCTGCGAACAGTGCGGTGCCGTCTATGCCCCCACCGAACTGCGCAATCCCTACTCCAGCCTGAGTGGCGCCACGCCGGTCATGCGCAGCTCCGAGCACTTCTTTTTCAGCCTGTCGGATCCGCGCTGCGTGGCCTTTCTCAAGGACTGGGCCCTGGGTGGACGGCTGCAGCCCGAGGTGGCCAACAAGGCGCGCGAGTGGCTTGAGGGCACCGGCACCAACGAACAGGGCGAATCCACAGGGCTTGCCGACTGGGACATCTCACGGGATGAGCCCTATTTCGGCATCCCGATCCCGGATGCGCCGGGCAAGTACTTCTATGTCTGGCTCGATGCGCCGGTCGGCTATCTGGCCTCGCTCAAGGCCCTGTGCGAAAAGCGGGGCATGGATTTCGCGTCCTTCATCAAACCCGACGCGGACATCGAGCAGGTGCACTTCATCGGCAAGGACATCATCTACTTTCACACCCTGTTCTGGCCGGCGATGCTTCACTTCGCGGGCTACAAGGTGCCCGACGCCGTCAATGTGCACGGCTTCATCACGGTCTCGGGCGAAAAGATGAGCAAGTCGCGCGGCACCGGGATTTCGCCGCTGCGCTACCTTGAGGTCGGCATGAACCCGCAGTGGCTGCGCTACTACCTGGCCGCCAAGCTCAATGCGCGGGTCGAAGACGTGGACTTCAACCCCGACGACTTCATGGCCCGGGTCAATGCAGACCTGGTCGGCAAGCTGGTGAATATTGCGAGCCGCTGCGCGGGCTTTCTGGTCAAGCGCTTCGAGGGCCGGTTATCGGCCGTCGACACGGACGCCCATGCCCGGTTTGCAGCAGCGTGGTCAGGGGCTGATGCGGTGGCTGCGCTGTATGACCAGCGCGACTTCGCCCGTGCCATGCGCGAGGTCATGCAGTACGCCGACGCGGTCAACCAGTACATCGACACCACCAAGCCCTGGGAACTGGCCAAGGACCCGGCGCGCCTGACGCAACTGCACGCCTGCTGCTCCACTGCCTTGCGAGCCTTCCGCGATCTGGTGCTGCTGCTCGCCCCGGTGCTGCCGCGCATGCAGGATCAGGTGGCCGAGTTCCTGAACACCGGTACGGCGCGCTGGGCTGATCTGGGCGTGCCGCTGCCCGAGGGGCACCAGGTGCGGGCCTATCAGCATCTGATGACGCGGGTGGAAGCCAAGCAGCTCGATGCGCTGTTTGAAGCGCCCGGCACTGAGGCAGGCGCTCCTGGCGGGGCAGCTTCAACTGATGCTAAAGCCGCAGGCAAGGCGTCCGGGGCTACGACGGCAACGATGACTGGGTCTGCAAACGCAGCGACGCCTTCAGGGGCCTCAGCGGCCCCGGCCAAAAAACCCAGCCTGCCCGAAGGCATCATCTCCATCGACGACTTCGCCAAGGTGGATCTGCGGATTGCCCGAATTGTCGACGCCGCACGGGTCGAAGGCTCGGACAAGCTGCTCAAGCTCACGCTGGATGTCGGCGAGGATCAGCACCGCACGGTGTTCTCGGGCATCCGAGCCTGGTATGCGCCCGAGCAGCTGGTGGGCAAACTCACCGTCATGGTGGCCAACCTCGCGCCCCGCAAGATGAAGTTCGGCCTGTCCGAGGGCATGGTGCTTGCCGCATCGCTTCCTGATGACGGGGGCGGGGTCTTCCTGCTCGAGCCTCATGCGGGCGCCAGGCCGGGCATGAAGGTGCGCTAAGCCATGCGGCCTGATCGATCAGAGCGAGGCTGCTGACATGTTCCGCCCCCGCCTGATCGATGCACTGCGCCACTATCGGCGTGAAGATTTCAGTGCCGATCTGGGTGCGGGGCTTACGGTAGGCGTGGTGGCATTGCCGCTTGCCATGGCCTTTGGCATTGCGAGCGGCGTGAGTCCGGAGTCCGGGCTTTTCACGGCGATCGTGGCCGGATTCATCATCTCGGCTCTGGGCGGCTCACGGGTACAGATCGGCGGGCCCGCGGGTGCCTTTGTCGCCCTGCTCTACGCCATTGTCGAGCGCTATGGCCTGGCCAATCTGCTGATCAGCACGATGTTCGCGGGGGTGCTGCTGTTTGCGATGGGCAGCCTGCGCCTGGGACGGCTGATCCGCTTCATTCCGGTCTCGATCGTGATCGGCTTTACAAGCGGCATTGCGGTCATCATTGCATTTCAGCAGCTGCGCGATTTCTTCGGCCTGAACATCGACCGGATGCCCGCAAACTTTCTGTCGCAGGTCGATGCGCTGTGGTCAGCGGCCGCAACCGTCAATCCGCATGCGCTGGGTCTGGGCCTGGCCTCGCTGGCGCTGGTGGCGCTTTGGCCCAAGTCTTACAAGGCTCAGGACGCGGCCTGGCGCAAGATCATTGCGCGCATTCCCGGCACCGTGGTGGTGCTTGCACTGGGCGCGCTTGCGGTCAAGGCCGGGCTCTCGGTCGAGACCATCGGCAGCCGCTTCGGTGGCATTCCCCAGGGTCTGCCGACGCTGGCGCTGCCGGCCTTCGAATGGGCCAGCGTGCAAAGGCTGGTTGCGCCCACCCTGTCCATCGCGCTCCTGGGCGCGATCGAATCGCTGCTCTGCGCCCGCGTGGCCGATGGCATGACCGGAGATCGTCACGACCCCAATCAGGAGCTCATGGCGCAGGGGCTGGCCAATATCGCAGCGCCCCTGTTTGGCGGCATTGCAGCCACCGGCACCATTGCGCGTACCGTGACCAATGTTCGCGCCGGCGCTCGCACTCCGGTGGCGGGCATCATCCACGCACTTACGCTGCTGGCCATCCTGCTCGTGCTGGCACCCCTGGCCGCAGGCATTCCGCTGGCCAGCCTGGCCGCCATTCTGCTGTTCGTGGCCTGGGGCATGGGCGACTGGAAGGCCTTCGGCCAGCTGCATCGCTATTCGCTCAGTTACCGCCTGATCCTGCTGGCCACCTTTGCTCTCACGGTGGTGTTCGACATCACCGTGGCGGTCGAGGTGGGGCTGGTACTGGCCAGTCTGATGTTCATCCATCGCATCTCGCGCCTGACCCGGGTGGAGCCCATCCGCCTGGCGGCCGATCAGGCCTGCACGCCCGAGGGAGGTCGCATCGAGGCCTGGCGGATCTTCGGGTCGCTGTTTTTCGGATCGGTCGATCGGCTTGAGCCGCTGTCTGACCCGACCCGGCAAGCGCCGGCCGTGCTGGTGCTCGAGATGCATCAGGTGATCAATCTCGATACCAGTGCGCTCGAATCCCTGCAGGAAGTGCATGCCCAGCTCAAGCGCTCGGGAGGGCGGTTGCTCATCGCCGAACTGAATGCCCAGCCACGGTCTCTGATGGAGCGATCGGGCTTTATCGACGCGATTGGCGAGTCGGCCTTTTTTGATCATCTGGACGAGGCCCTTCTTGCCGCCACCCGATCCGGGGGCACAAGGTAGACTTGGGACCAAGGCAGGCGCTACCGCGTCGTCGTACCGAGGTCGGACCTTGTCCAGAGGCCCGTCCTTGTCCCGAGGCGCTTGTCGCCATTTCGCCATCAGAAAATTGTCATCTGACCCCAATTTTTATGTCCAAACTGCCTGAGTTGTATACCTCCGAAGCGACGCAGTTTCTCAATGCGCTGAAGGCCGAACGGCCGCATCTGGAGCGGTCACAGAAGGAAGGCCGCGCCCTGCTCTGGGACAAGGCCCCGATCGCGCCCGAGCAGTCCGAGCGCTGGAAGGCCTCGCGCGTGGCACAAAAGGGGTATCCCTACCAGACCGGCTCCTGAACACCTGCCGAGTCGCGTTCCATGAGTGAAACGCCTGCCGGAGCCGAGCCGATCGAACAGGTCGCCGGTCAATTGCCGGGGCCCGATCCCACCGAGGTCTACACGGTGCTGGCCCGCGTGCATGGCGAGCCGCTCAGCCAGCTGCCGCTGGATCTCTACATTCCGCCCGATGCGCTCGAGGTGGTCCTCGAAAGCTTCGAGGGCCCGCTCGATTTGCTGCTCTACCTCATCCGCAAGCAGAACTTCAACATCCTCGACATTCCCATGGCGGAGGTCACCCGCCAGTACCTGGTCTATGTCGAGGAAATTCGGCGTCACAACCTCGAGCTCGCTGCCGAATACCTGCTGATGGCCGCCCTGCTGATCGACATCAAGTCGCGCATGCTGCTGCCGGTGAAAAAAGCCGATACCGATGAAGAGGTGGCTGATCCCCGGGCCGAACTCGCACGCCGTCTGCTCGAATACGAACGCATCAAGCTGGGCGCACAACAGCTCGATCAGGTGCCCGTGCTGGGCCGCGATTTTCTGCGGGCCCAGGTCCTGCTCGAGCAGACGCTTGAGCCGCGCCTGCCCGATGTCAACCTGGTCGATCTGCGAAGTGCCTGGGCCGACGTGTTGCGACGGGCGAAACTGATCGAGCATCACCGCATCGGACGCGAAGAACTCTCGGTGCGCGAGTTCATGACCCAGATCCTGCGTGGACTGCAGCACCGGCGCTTTGCCGAGTTTCAGGAGATGTTCGATCCGCAGCGCGGCGTGCCGGTGGTGGTGGTGACCTTCATCGCCCTGCTGGAGCTGGCCAAGGAATCGCTGATCGAGATCACCCAGGCCGAGGCCTTCGCCCCGATCTACGTGCGCCTGGCCTATCAGCCAAGCTGAGTGCTGCGCACGCCCCCATCGTGAGCCTGCAACTTCTGCGCAATGCGCCTCTTCAGGCCCTGAACACCTTTGGTCTGCCGGCCATGGCAGGGCACCTGATCCGGGTCGAACAGACTGCTGATCTGCCCGCCCTGCCTGCGCTGCTCGAGCAGATCGCGGCCGACGCCCCGGGCGAGCCGGTAGTTCTGGGGGGCGGCAGCAACTGGCTTCCCCTTGGCAGCATCGAGCAGCCGGTGGTGCACATGCAGATTCGCGGCCGTGAACGGCTCGGTGCGCACGGCCTGATCGACGCTGCGGCAGGCGAGTCCTGGGATGCGCTGGTGCACTGGAGCCTTGAGCAGGGACTGGCAGGACTCGAAAATCTGGCGCTCATTCCGGGCACGGTGGGTGGTGCGCCCATCCAGAATATCGGCGCCTATGGCGTCGAACTGGCCTCATGCTTCGACAGTCTCGAAGCCATGCATCTGAGCACAGGTGAGCAGCGCCGCTTCGATGCGGCCGAGTGCGGCTTTGCCTATCGGGAAAGCATCTTCAAGCATGGCGAGGGCCGGGGCTGGCTGATCACCTCGGTGCGGCTGCGCCTGCGGCCTGAAGCCGGCGCGCCGCTGCATCTGGACTATGGTGATGTAAGGGCCTGGTTACGCGATGCAGGCATTCAGTCCCCCTGTGCCCGCGATGTGGCCAGGGCCGTCAGCGCAATCCGTCGCAGCAAACTGCCTGATCCGCAGCAACTGGGCAATGCCGGCAGTTTTTTCAAGAACCCGGTCGTACCCGAGGCGCAAGCGAGAGCGCTCAAGGCCGCCTATCCCGATCTGCCGCTCTGGCCTGTCGAGACCGGCTCAGAGGTTCAACCGGAAACCGGCTGGTCGCAGCCGGGCAGCCCATCGCATGGCGGGGATCGCCCATCGGCCCGACTCAAGCTGGCTGCAGCCTGGCTGATCGACCAGTGCGGCTGGAAGGGACAGCGCCAGGGCCAGGCAGGGGTTCATGCCCGGCATGCGCTGGTGCTGGTGAATCATGGGGGCGCCACCGGCGACCAGGTGCTCGCCCTCGCCCGCAGCATTCAGGACAGCGTTCAGGCGCGCTTTGGTGTGCTGCTCGAACCTGAGCCCAGACTGGTGGGCGCCTCGCGCCTGAACATCCAGGTGCCCGCGTCCGAGGCCTGAGCATCAAAGGCATAGCCTTCGAGATCGAAGGCCTTGAGACCCTCGGGCTCGGTCAGGCGCCGCTCGATGGCATATCGGGCCATCAGACCGCGCGCCCGCTTGGCTGAAAAACTCACCACCTGCCAGCCGCGGGCCCGGCGCTCCTGAAAGACCGGGGTGATCACCGGATGGCCCAGGGCCTTCAGATCGACCGCACCAAAATACTCCTGCGAGGCGAGATTCAGCAGCGTGGTCGCACCCGCCTGCTTCATGGCCTTGCGCAAGGCACGGGCCGGACGATCGCCCCAGTAGGCATAGAGATCCTTGCCTTGCTCTGTCTGCAAGCGCGTTCCCATCTCGAGCCGGTAGGGCTGCATGGCATCGAGCGGACGCAGCACGCCATACAGGCCCGACAGGATCCGCAGATGCGCATCGGCAAAGGCCAGTGCATCGGCATCAAGCTCACGGGCCCGCAGGCCATCGTAGACATCGCCATCAAAGGCCAGCACCGCGGCACGGGTGTGTTCGCTTCGCGGTGAAGCCTTGAAGGCCTTGTAGCGCTGCACGTTGAGGGTGGCCAGCGAGTCACTCAGATCCATCAGTTGCGCCACGCCCGCCACATCGAATTCGCGCATGCGACGCACCAGGGTCTGGGCGTCGGAGGAGAATTCCGGCTTGTGCGTGGGCAGATCGAGCACGGGCGACTCGAAGTCCAGGGTCTTGGCGGGAGAGAGCACGATCAGCATGGCGTCAATGGTATACGTGGCCCATGCGCCTTGTGCTCGATACCCATGTATGGCTGGACTGGCTTGTCTTCGATGGCCCGCAGCATGCGCCCCTGCGGGCCTGGCTGGCTGACACCCCGACCCTGCTGGCCACCGAACGCATGCTCGAGGAGTTTTACAGGGTGGTCCGACGGCCGCATTTCGGCCTGACCGAAGACCAGGCCCTGGCGCATGCCCAGACTCAGCGCAGCCGCGTGAGCCTGGTGGCGCCTGCACCGGATTGCCGCCTGCCCTGCAGTGATCCGGATGATCAGTGCTTCATCGATCTGGCTGTGGCGCACGCAGTCGACGCCCTGCTCTCTCGCGACAAGGCCCTGCTGCGCCTGGCCCGTCATGCGCGACGCCGCTTCGGCCTGCGGGTGATGACCCCCGAAGCCTTCATGGCCGGCCTGGATCGTCAGTGACGGCTGTGGATCGTCAATGAAGGGCCCGGATCGTCGATAATCCGGGGCTGTTGAATCCCGCCTGTGTGCATCCGCCCCATGCCTGCCATCGAATCCAAGCTGCCTCGCGTCGGCACCACCATTTTCACCGTCATGTCCGCCCTGGCCGCCGAGCGGGGCGCGGTCAATCTCGGCCAGGGCTTTCCCGACTTCGAATGTGATCCGACCCTGGTGGATGCCGTGGCTGCAGCCATGCGTGCGGGGCACAACCAGTACCCGCCCATGACCGGCCTGCCGGCTCTGCGTCAGGCGATTGCGAGCAAGGTGGCAACGCTCTATGGCCGCAGCTACAACGCCGATACCGAGATCACGGTCACCGCCGGCGCGACGCAGGCCATCCTGACCGCCATTCTGGCGGTGGTGCGAGAAGGGGACGAGGTCATCGTGCTGGAGCCCGCCTATGACAGCTACATCCCGAACATCCTGCTTGCGGGCGGCAAGCCGGTCACGGTGCCTCTGAGCGCAAGCTTTCGCATCGACTGGCCGGCCGTTCAGGCTGCGATCAGCTCGCGCACCCGGGCCATCCTGATCAACTCCCCGCACAATCCGAGCGGCACCACCCTCAGCCGGACCGACATCACTCAGCTCGCAGCACTGGCCCGCGAGCATGACCTCTTCGTGATCTCCGACGAGGTGTATGAGCACATGGTGTTCGATGGTCAGCCCCATGAATCGGTCTGCAGGGTGCCCGAGCTGGCTGATCGCAGCTTCGTGATCTCCTCGTTTGGCAAGACCTACCATGTGACCGGCTGGAAGGTGGCCTACTGCGCGGCTCCGGCCGCCATGACGGCCGAGTTCCGCAAGGTGCACCAGTTCAATGTCTTTACGGTCAACACGCCGGTGCAGCATGGGCTGGCGACCTTCATGCAGGATCCGGCACCCTATCTGACTCTGCCGGGCTTTTATCAGCACAAGCGCGATCTGTTCCGGGCAGGTCTGGCCTCCACGCGATTTCGCCTGCTGCCCTGCGAGGGCACCTATTTCCAGGTGGTCGACTACAGCGCGATGTCCGATCAGTCCGAAGCCGATTTTGCCCAGTGGCTGACGACTGAAATCGGTGTGGCCGCGATTCCGCTGTCGGCTTTTTACGACCAGCCCAAAGAACAGGGTCTGGTGCGCTTTTGCTTTGCCAAGCGCGATGAGACGCTGAAGCTCGCGCTGGAGCGTCTGGCTCGCCTGTGATGCACACAGGGCCCGCCTCGCAAGTCAGGCGTGCCGCCCTGAGGGCGGGCCTGATGTCTGCCACTGTCCTGCTGGGCGCCTGCAATGGCGTGGTGCCGCCCTCAAAGCTGGCTGCGCCCGAACTGAGGGTGACCCGCTTTCAACTCGAGGACATCCGGGGCGGCCAGGCGCGCATCGGTCTGATCCTCGAGGCCTGGAATCCCAATGAGATCGATCTTCCCCTGTCGCAGGTGCAATTCGAGATCCGGCTCTTCGGGCTCGTGGTGGGCCAGGGCCGTGTGGATGAAGCCTCCTTTGTGATTCCCGCCCGGCAGGGCAAGGCCTTGCCGGTCACGCTCGAGCTCACAAACCAGGCGCTTTCACGGGCTGTGCGCCGCGGCCTCGCCGAGCGCTTCCTGGGCTACACCGACCGAAGCAGTCCCGACCCTGCAGGCAAGGATCAGGCAGGCACCGGTCGCGGTGCAGGTGATCGGCCCAGTGACTGGGAACTGCAGGGCAGCCTGCGCTGGGGAAAAAACCCCATTGACCTGCCCTTTCGCAAGCAGGGTCAGCTCGACGGCCTGGGCAGGCCCTCGTCACGGACCACCCCTTGAGTGCAGCGGGCGGCCCTGGCGCGCCACGGATCAGCGGAGCCGGCGGTCCTGGCGGTCCTGGCGGTCCTGACAGTATTGGCGAAGCGACGGGCGCAGCATGGCGGGTGGATCTCTTTTGCCGGGTGATCGACAACCTGGGCGATGCGGCCGTCTGCTGGCGCCTGGCCCGACAGCTGAGCGAAGAGCATGGCTGCACGGTGCGACTCTGGATCGATCAGCCCGAGGTGCTTGCCAGACTGGTGCCTGGTGCGCGCGCGGCCCGACGGATGCAGGGCGTTCGAATTGAAGCCTGGCGGCCTCAGACGGCCGCGCTGGCGCAGGCGCGCAACAAGGATGTGGCCGATGTGGTGATCGCAGGGTTCGGTTGCGACCTGCCTGCAGGCTACCGCAGTGCCATGCGACACACCCGCAGCGTGTGGATCAACCTCGAATACTTCAGTGCCGAGGCCTGGACGCTGGGCAGCCATGGCCTGCCCTCGCCCAAGTCCGACGGACTGACCGAGCACTTCTTCATTCCCGGACCCGGTCCTGCCACCGGTGGTCTGCTGCGCGA
>JBMSOD010000036.1:0-18082 GCA_049422085.1 Burkholderiaceae bacterium | reverse complement strand
CATCTGTATTGCCGTAGGCAAGATCGCGATCTCGCTGATCTCGGCCTTTGCCTTCGTCTACTTCCGTTTTCCAGGACGTTCGGTCTGCTTCTGGATGGTCTTCATCACGCTGATGCTGCCGGTGGAGGTGCGGATTTCGCCGACCTACGAGGTGGTTGCCAGCCTGGGGCTGCTGAACAGCTATGCCGGTCTGACCGTTCCCCTGATCGCGTCGGCAACAGCGACCTTTCTCTTTCGGCAGTTTTTCCTCACGGTGCCCGACGAGTTGACCGAGGCCGCGCGCATCGATGGTGCCGGGCCGCTGCGGTTTTTCAGGGATGTTCTGCTGCCCTTGTCGGTGACCAGCATCGCTGCGCTCTTCGTGATCCAGTTCATCTATGGATGGAACCAGTACCTCTGGCCGCTGCTCGTGAGCACGGATGAGAGCCGCTATCCGGTCGTGATGGGGATCCGGCGCATGCTCGCCGGGGGCGATGCCGCCAACGAATGGAACGTGATCATGGCGACCGCCATGCTGGCCACCCTGCCGCCTGCGCTGATCGTGCTGGGCATGCAGAAGTGGTTCGTCAAGGGCCTGGTCGAGACCGAAAAGTGAGCCTCATGAAGCAAGTCCTCCTGCGCCTCTTCGTGCCCGTGATGAGGGCACCGCGATGAGCGCCCTGAGTTTCCGGGATGTCATCAAGGACTACCGGGTCGGACGCACCAACGTTCGCGCCATTCATGGTGTGAGCGCCGAGATTGCCGATGGCGAGTTCATCGTGATCGTGGGGCCCTCGGGCTGCGGCAAGAGCACGCTGCTGCGCATGGTGGCGGGTCTCGAAGAGATCTCGGCAGGGCAGATCCTGATCGGCGACCGGGTGGTCAACGATGTGGAGCCCGCCGATCGCGACATCGCCATGGTGTTTCAGAATTACGCGCTCTACCCCCACATGACGGTCTTCGACAACATGGCCTACGGCCTGAAGATCGCGCGCGTGCCCAAAGACGAAATCGAGGCGCGGGTCCGCAAGGCAGCAGCCATCCTGGAGATCGGCAGCTACCTCGACCGCAAGCCAAGACAGCTCTCGGGAGGGCAGCGCCAGCGGGTGGCCATGGGCCGCGCCATCGTGCGGCAGCCCAAGGTGTTCCTGTTCGATGAGCCCCTGTCCAATCTCGATGCGAAGCTGCGGGTTCAGACCCGACTCGAGATTCAGAAGCTGCATGCCGAACTGGGGATTACCTCGCTTTTCGTCACCCATGACCAGGTCGAGGCCATGACGCTGGCCCAGCGCATGATCGTGATGAATCAGGGCGTGGTCGAACAGATCGGCACCCCAGAGCATGTCTATCAGAAGCCTCGAACGGTCTTTGTCGCGGGCTTCATCGGCTCACCACCCATGAACCTGATCAAGGTCAGGACGCAAGGCGCGTCGGTCGCTGCGCAGGGCATCACGCTTGAGCTCGAGCAACCCCTGATTCGAGAAGGCGAACTGATCCTTGGCATTCGTCCGGAGCATCTCAAGCCGATGGCTCAGGGATGGCCGCTTCGGGTTGAGCTGGTCGAGATGCTGGGTGCGGAGCGTCTGGTGCATGGGCGACTGGGCGAGCATCCGGTGGTGGTGCGCATCGATGCCCAGGATCCGGCCCCATCGCCAGGCAGTGTGTGGAGCGTCGGCGCCGCGACTCAGCACCTGCATGCCTTTGATGTGGCCACCGGCCTGCGGATCGAGTCCTGATGCAACCCGAGCGAGATCTGCGGCCCACGAACGATCCACTGCTGGCGCGACTTCCTGAGGGCGTGCGCAGCCGCTACATCGACGGTATCCAGGGCATGCGCATGCATGTGCTCGAGGCAGGCTCCGATCAGCCGGATCGACCCTTGCTGCTGCTCCTGCATGGCTTCCCTGAGCTCGCTTTCAGCTGGCGTTACCTCATGCCCGGTCTGGCAGTCCAGGGTTACCGCGTGGTCGCCCCCGACCTGCGAGGCTATGGTCGAACCACCGGGTGGGATGATCGTTACGAGGCGGATCTGAGCGACTTTCGCATGCTCAATCTTGTTCGCGATGTGATCGGTCTCATGCATGCCCTGGGTCACAAGGAGGCGGCCTCGGTGATTGGTCATGACTTTGGCTCGCCGCTCGCTGCATGGTGCGCCACCCTGCGCCCTGAACTGTTCCGGTCGGTGGTGCTGATGAGCGCGCCCTTTGGGGGGGCGCCACCGTTGCCGACCCGAGCCCCCTCATCGAGCGCTTCCACTTCTGCCGAGAGTGAGCATTCCGCTGCTCGCGCAGCAATCGATGTGCATGAAGCGATGCTGGCACTGGCGCGACCACGTCGACACTATCAGTGGTACTACGCCACCCCGCACGCCAATCAGGACATGATGCAGGCCCCGCAGGGGCTGAGCGATTTTCTGCGGGCCTACTATCACGTGAAAAGTGCAGACGCAGGGGGGGATCGCCCTTTTCGCCTGCCCGCCTGGGATGCGGAGTCGCTCGCACGACTGCCCACCTACTATGTGATGGATGCCGGTCAGACCATGCCGCAGACCGTGGCCCCGCACATGCCTTCGCCCGACCAGGTGCAGGCCTGCCAATGGCTGCCCGAGGCTGATCTCGCGGTGTACGCGGCCGAATACGCCCGGACGGGATTTCAGGGCGGCCTGCACTGGTATCGATGCAATACCTCGGGACGCTTCATCGCCGAACATCAGACCTGGGCAGGGCGTCGGATCACCATTCCCTCGGCTTATATCGCGGGCGCGATGGACTGGGGCATTCACCAGAGGCCCGGGGAATTCGATCGCATGCGCAACATCCAGTGCACCCGGATGCTCGAGTGCGCCCTGCTCGAGGGCGCAGGCCACTGGGTGCAGCAGGAGCAGGCTGAGGCTACGCTGCAGGTGCTTCGGCGGTTTCTGGCGATAGCCGCACCGGCCTGAATCCGGAGTGCACCGCCGGCCGCTGAGCCCGGTTTCAGCTAGGATCCCCTCTGACGTCCGTACTACCTGAGGGCCGAAAGCGCCTGCATCCTGCGCCCGTACGCCTGTCCCATCCAATCCAAAGAGCCTGAGTCGCAGGCCGGAGACCCCATGTCTGATCGTCCGCTTCTGTTCACCCCCATGCAGTTGCGTGAGCTTCGCCTGCGCAACCGCGTGGTCGTCGCGCCCATGCATCAGTACGCGGCTCGGGAGGGTTTCCCGACTGACTGGCATCTGGTCAATGCGGGCCGCTACGCTGCTGGCGGTGCCGGCCTGGTCATGATGGAGTCAACCAAGGTGGAGCGCCGCGGATGCGGCACCGTGGGTGATCTGGGGTTGTGGAAGGACGAGTTCATCGCGCCGCTGGCGCGTATCGTCCAGTTCATTCATGACTGCGGTGCGGCGGCAGGCATCCAGTTGGGACACTCCGGCCGCAAGGCCCGCACCGGCCGCCCCTGGGAGGGTGGCAAGCCCCTGGGGCCGGACTGTGGCGTGAACGACTGGGAGGCCTGGGAGCTGGTGGCGCCCAGCGCATTGGCGGCTGATGCCAATTCGCCGGTGCCTCGTGCCCTGTCGACAGCCGAAGTTCGGGAGGTGGTCGAGGCCTTCGGCAAGGCGGCAGCGCGCGCCGACGCAGCGGGCTTTGATACGGTTGAAATCCATGGCGCCCATGGTTTTCTGGTGCATGAATTCCTCTCGCCCCAGGCCAATCAGCGCACGGATGCCTATGGCGGCAGCGAGGCGAATCGTCGTCGCTTTGCGCTGGAAGTGGCCGAATCTGTGCGGGCGGTCTGGCCTGCGCACAAGCCGCTCTTCATGCGCCTGTCGGTGGATGATGATGCAGGCTGGGGGCCTGCAGACAGCATCGTGCTGGCGCGTGAACTCAAGGCTTGCGGCGTGGATGTAATCGACTGCAGCGCCGGGGGCATCCTGGCGCGTCCGGTGAGCAGTGCCCCGCTTGGCTACAGCTATCAGGTGCCTTTTGCCGAGGCGCTCAAGCGCGATGCCCAGGTGCAGACCATGGCGGTCGGACTGATCGTGCATGCCGCGCAGGCCGAGCGCATTCTGCAGGAGGGGCGTGCCGATCTGATTGCGCTGGCCCGCGAGATGCAGCACAACCCCAACTGGGCGCTCGACGCGGCCCTCAAGCTCGGCGTGCCCGACGCCTTCACCCTCACCCCGCCGGCCACCGGCTGGTGGCTGAGCAAGCGCATGGCGTCCATGCCGTCGCTGGTCACCTCGACCCATGACATGCCTGCGAACTGGTAGGAGCCGCTCATGAACCAGGGCACCGAGCCTCTGGTGCCCAGCGGCAATCCGCTGGCACCCATTTGTCTCGAGGACCTGCTTGCAGGCCAGGATGAGCGGCCTGCGGTCTGGTTCAACGGGCAGATCCTGACGCGAGGGCAGATGCGTACCGAGGCGCGCGTGGCTGCGGCTGCGCTGCACGCCCTTGGCCTGCGTCGCGGCGATGCCCTGGCCCTGTGGCTGCCCAACGGACCCGCCTGGCTGCAGCTGCTTTTTGCAGCTTCGCGCCTTGGCCTGCTGGTCGTGCCGATCAGCACGCGCTACAAGGCGCCCGAGGTGTTGCATCTGCTCAGGGTCTCGCGGGCGCGCGCTTTGGTGACCCCGTCCGTCTTTCTGGGTCAGGACTACGCAGCGATCGCCCGGGGGCTGCGGGCTGAGGCGCCTGACCTTGAACAGCATCTGGTGCTTGAGGACCCGGAGGGTTACTTTTCGCATGAGCGGGCCCGGGCCGATGATGCCCCTGCGCAGCTCGGCTTCGGTCAGGACCTGCTGGTGTGCTTCAGTACCTCGGGCACCACCGGTGCGCCCAAACTTGCTGCGCATGACCATCGAAGCACGCCCGTCCATGCAGCGCAGGTGGCACAGGGCCTGCAGATCGGGGCGCAGGATGTTTTTCTTTGTACCCTGCCGCTGTTTGGTGTGTTCGGCTTCATGGCCGCGCTCGCCCCTCTGTCGGTGGGCGGCCTGCTGGTGCTGCATCAGGTCTTCGAGCCAGAAGCAGCGGCCCGGGCCATCCGTGAGCACCGCGTGACGCATTTCGTGGGGTCCGATGGCATGCTCGATGAACTGATGAGCTTGCCAGGCGCCGAACTGGGTAGCCTGCGTCGCGGTGCACTGGCTGATTTTGCCGGTTTGATCGGCCCTGTGATCGAACGTGCTGACGCCCTGGGCGCGCGCTTTTCGGGCACCTATGGCATGTCCGAGGTCTTCTCGCTGATGTCGCTGGCCGACTGGAGTGCGCCGGCCTCCGTGCGGGCACTGGCGGGCGGGCGGGTGATTCATCCCGCCATCGAAGTGAGGGTGGCCGATCCGCAGACCCATGAACCGGTTGCGATGGAGGCGACCGGCGAGATTCAATTGCGAGGCCCCAACGTGCTCGCCCAGTACCTCAACAATCCCGAAGCCACCGCCAAGGCCTTTACGCCCGATGGCTGGTTCCGCTCGGGTGACCTGGGGCAGCGACGCGAGTGGGGATTCACCTACCTGGCCCGCATGGGCGACAGCCTGCGTCTGCGGGGCTATCTCGTGAACCCCTCCGAGATCGAGTCGGTGCTCATGCTGGCTGCAGGGGTGGGTGGCGCGCAGGTGGTGGGCGTGCAGCGCCCCGGGATCGGTGATGTCGCGGTCGGTTTCGTGATTCCCGCCCCCGAGGTCGATCTGGCCGCGCTGCCCGCCGAGGAAACCCTTCTGACACTCTGTCGCGAGCGCATTGCGTCGTACAAGGTGCCAGCCCGCGTCCTTGCGCTGGCCGAGTTCCCGGTCATCAACGGACCCAACGGCGTGAAGATCCAGAAGCGCATCCTGCGCGACTGGGCGGCGCAACTGCTCGAATCCGGAAAACTGCCCTCATGAATGCCCCTGCCCGCAACGCCAACCCTGCCGATTCTGCGAACGTCAAAGACGGCACGAACAGCACCGATCTGGTCTGCCGTTTCTGGTGTGACGAAAAACTGCGCAATGCCGATACCGATCGGCAGGGCCACATCAACAATGCCGTGATGGGCAGCTTTTTCGAGGCAGGTCGCATTGAGATCCTGGATGCGCCACAGATCGGCGAGATCCGGCGCAGCCATGCCATCGTGGTCGCTCGCGTCACCATCGACTATCTGCAAGAGCTGTTCTACCCCGGTCAGGTGCGCGTTGGCACCAATGTCACCCGGGTCGGCACAAGCTCGATGACCTTCGAGCAGCATCTCGTCGGGCCCCGCGGTCTGGCGGCCCGCGCCGAGTCGATCTGCGTGCTGATCGACCGGCAGACCCGACGTCCTTCACCCATTCCACAGGCCATGCGGGACTGGCTGATGGGCACGTGACGCTCGCGGCCCTGCTTCCCTTGCTTGCCGTCCTGGTGCTGCTGGGCACCGGACGGGCAAACACGCTGCAGGCTGGAAGCATCGGGCTCGCGCTCACGCTTGTCCTCGGCGCCCTGACCGAGGGCCTGCCGATGCAGGCTTGGTTGCAGGAAGGGGCAGCCGGTGCCTGGATGGCCCTGCGCGTTGTGGTTGTGATCCTGGCAGGGCTGTTCTTCGCGCGCTGCCTGCAGACCTGGCCGGCGTCATTACCCAAGGGCGAGACTGCGGGCGCCGCGCCTGTGCCTAGCCGATCGCCTGAGCCTTCAGGGGCCACTGGGTCGGCAGCGCGCTTGGACGGACGCACCCTGTGGGTCAGCTGCTTTGCACTCGGCCCCTTTGTCGAGGCGGTGACCGGCTTCGGGGTGGGCTACCTGATCCTGCTGGTGCACCTGCAGCGCCTGGGCTTGAGCGGCATGCCGCTGCTGCTGTTCGGGCTCTACAGTCAGACCCTGGTGCCCTGGGGGGCGCTCGCGGTGGGGACCGTGCTCGGGGCGCAACTCGCAGGGATCAGCGTGAAGGACATGGGGGCGAATGCAGCGCTTTTGCAGGCGCCGATGCATCTGGGCTATCTGATGCTCTACTGGCGCTTTGCCAGGCAGGCCGGGCTGACGCCAAGCCCGTCAAGCCGGATCCAGGACCTTTTCTGGACGGCGCTTCTGCTGCTTGTCCTCTGGGGTGTCAACCGCACGATCGACCTTGAGATTGGCGGGGTGCTCGCCTGCGGCCTGATCCTTCTGCTTCACGAAGGAATCAGACCTGCGGGATCCGGACTGCGAGCAGGCCGTCGACTGGGCGAGGTCCTGCATGACAGCGGGCCGCTTGTGCTGGTGGCTGTCGTTCTGTGTCTGACTCGGGTGCCACCGGTGCTCGATGCCCTGCGTCATGGCCTGGTCTGGCAGCCCCTCGCGGGTCAGCCTGAATTCCATCCGCTGGCCAGTCCTGCGCTCTGGCTCGTCATTTGCGGTCTGATCGTGCTCGTGGTCGGTCGTGTGAAGAGCGGGAGTGTCCTGACACAGACGCTGCGCCTGGGCTGGCGCCCGGCACTGGTCACGCTGGTGTTCGTGCTGATGGCTCAATGCTATGTCGGTGCCGGATTCGCGCACACGGTGGCCACGGGGCTGCAGTCGTTTGCAGGTCCGGCAGCCCTGCTGATGGTGCCGGTATTCGCGGCGATCGCCGGTTTCCTGACCGGTACTGGGGCGGCATCCAACGCCATGCTGATGGGCATGGTGACCGCCCTGGCAACGCAGTCGGGTGTCGGGGTGCCCTGGATGGCTGCCGTTCAGGCGACCGTCAGTACCAACCTCACCCTGCTCTCGCCGATGCGGATCGCGATGGGCATCGCATTCGACGGGGGTTCGACAATCGAAGCTGCCCTGTATCGTAGAGCCCGCATGCTTGCCCTTCCGGCCGTACTGGTCGGTTTGATCATGGTGACGGGCCTGCTGCTGGAGTAAACATGAAAGGAATGGTCTTCACCGAGTTTCTCGATCTTGTCGAGCGCACCCACTCTGCCGAACTGGTCGATACCCTGATCGAGGAATCGGATCTGCCATCCGGAGGTGCATATACCGCTGTGGGCAATTACGACCATCGCGAAATGGTCCGTCTGCTCGTCACCTTGCAGAAGCACACTGGAGAGCCTGTCCCGTCCTTGCTGCGATGGTTCGGGGAGCATCTCTACATGTCTCTCGCCAAGGGGTTCCCGGTTTTTTTCGAGGGGAAAACCCATGCCTTCCAGGTGCTGGAGGGTATCGAGTCGGTCATTCACACCGAAGTGCGGAAACTTTTTCCGGATGCCGAGTTGCCCGGATTCGATGTGCATCGCCCAGGGGATGACAGCCTTGTGCTCGACTATCGCTCCCCACGCTGCATGGAGGATCTTGCGCACGGACTGATCCTGGCCTGTATCCGGCAGTTTGGAGGCGAGATTGCCATCGAACGCGGCCCGATCGGCGAGGAGCGGGCTGGCGAAACGCGATTCACCCTGCGCCAGGAGAGGCAGGACCAGAAGGTGAAGGCCTGAAATGAGCACCCCGGGGGACCCTTCCTTCCGGCGCGAGGCCGAGTTGCTTGAGCGTCTGCAGCGCGTGGAGCGCCGCGCGCAGCGTGAGCGGGATGCCCGCAAGCAGGCCGAGCAGGCCCTGGAGCAGCGAAGCAGAGAACTGTACGAGAGCAACCAGGCTTTGCGCCGCCTGGCAGACTCCCTGGAAGGCCAGGTGCGGGTTCGCACCGCGGAGCTTGCTGACGCGCTGACCCAGGCAGAAGCCGCCACCCGAGCCAAGACGGCATTTCTTGCGACGATGAGTCATGAACTGAGAACGCCCATGAATGGTGTTCTGGGCATGGCCCAGCTCATGATCGACAGCCCGCTCGATGCAGAGCAGCATGAACAGGCCAGGGCCATCATTGCCAGTGGCGAGTTGCTGCTCAAGCTGATCGACGACATCCTCGATTTCTCCAAGGTAGAAGCCGGCCGCATGGAGCTCGACCTGAGGGCCTTCGACCCTCGGGAAACGCTCGGAGCAGTCTGCGGGATGCTCGAGGCCACCGCACTTCGTCGTTCGGTCGATCTGGGCACGGAGGTGGATCGCGCGGTGCCCGCAAGCCTCTGGGGTGACGATCTTCGTTTGCGCCAGATCCTCCTGAACCTCGTGTCCAATGCGATCAAGTTCGCTCCCGGAGGGCGGGTACGAGTCCGCTTGCGGTGCCATCCCGGGCCGGCTTTCGAGGGCAGGCTCGTGCTGGAAGTCGAAGACAACGGGATCGGCATCGACGAGGATCGCCTTCAGGCCATCTTCGAGCCCTTTGTACAGGAGCGGGCGGGCACCGCCCGTGACTTTGGCGGGACAGGGCTCGGTCTGGCCATCTGTCAGCGAATTGCGAGGCTCATGGGCGGCGGGCTGACTGTTCAAAGTCAGCCGGGGCAGGGGGCCTGTTTCCAGTTCACCTGGACGGTCTCCGAGGCGCCTCCTGCGACCGCTGGGGAGCAATCGGCCGGGCAAAGTCAGGGCAGTCCCGGGTCGGAAGATCCCGCAATGTCGCCGCGGCCATCCCCGCCGCCCGTTTCGGACCCTTCAGCTCCGCCCTCATCGGAAGGGGATGCAGCAAAGTTCCACCGCCGCGTGCTCGTGGCTGAGGACAATCCGGTCAACCAGACGCTGATGATGACCCTGCTCGGGCGACTCGGAGTTCAGGCAGAGCTGGCAAAAGACGGGTTGCAGGCCTGGGAAAAGCTGCAGACCGGGCACTTCGATCTGGTGCTCATGGACCTGCGGATGCCCGGGCTTGACGGACTGGAGGTGACCCGGCGGCTCAGAGCCGCCAGAAGTCTGCATCAACCCCGAATCGTCGCCGTGACCGCCAATGTCTTCGAGGAGGACCGCGCAGCCTGCCTGGAGGCGGGCATGGAGGGCTTCCTTGGCAAACCGTTCCGACTCGAGGCGCTCAGGGCGTTGCTTCGCGCCCCGCAGGCCTGAGACTCAGGGAGGTGGCTGGGTGACCCCGCTGAGTGAACCCGCTGAGTGAACCCGCTGAGTGAACCCGCTCAAGCCTTGCGCCGGTCCAGGTCCGGGTCCAGCACCTGACCCTCGTCGAGCTGCACGCCCAGGCTGTTCAGAATCATGGAGACCTGGGTGTATTGCCCGGCAGTGAAGACCACATCCATGCACTGCGTCGGGGAGAAGTGCTCGCGCAGCGCCGCCCAACTGGCTTCACTCACGAAGTGATCCTTGTTGAGATCGTCGCTGGCCCGGAGCAGGGCGGCATCGGCCGCTGACCAGTTGGGCGCCGTGGCGCCCACCTTGATCGCTTCGATCTCGGTGGCAGTCAGTCCGGCCCGCTCGCCGATGGCCCGATGCTGAGTCCATTCATAGCCTGAGCCGCAGAGAAAACCGATCCGCAGGATGACGATTTCGCGCTCCCGTGCTGGCAGGCTGTTCTTCTTGCTCAGCACGTAAGAGCCCCATCCCATGAAGCCCTTCATGGCGTCCGGATGGTTCATCAGCGTGCGGAAGATGTTGATGACCTTGCCCCGCTTGTCGAGCAGGGGCTGGGCCAGGGCTTTCTGGGCCTCGTTCCAGGACTGGGGATCGGTGGGGGCAACACGAGGTGTGCGCAGGCGCATGGGGGTCTCCTTGTGGTAGCGTGTCTTCAAAGGCGCACCTTACCGCAAGCGCCGCGTCCAGAACCCATAGGAGACACCCATGCAGGCACGCCCGCAGTCCTGGCGCATTGGTCAGGTCACGGTCACCAAGATCGTGGAGCTCGAATCGGTTGGCGGCTCGCGCTTCATCCTGCCGCAGGCCACCCGCGAGGCCTGCCTCGATATCGACTGGATGCGACCGCATTTCATGGATGACGAAGGCCGGCTCAAGATGAGCGTGCATGCTCTGGTCATTCAAACCCCCACGAAGCGCATCATCGTGGACACCTGTCTGGGCAATGACAAGGAAGGCCGCGGGGTGCCGGGCTGGAACAACCTCAACGGCCCCTTCCTGCGCGATCTGGCTGCGGCCGGTTTTCCGCGTGAGTCGATTGATACCGTGATGTGTACCCATCTGCATGTGGACCATGTGGGCTGGAACACCATGAAGGTCGAGGACAAGTGGGTGCCTACCTTTCCGAATGCCCGCTACCTGATGGCCCGCAGCGAGTTCAGCTACTGGCAGGCCAAGCGCGATTCGGCCGAACACAACGCCATCTTCGATGACTCGGTTAAACCCGTCTTCGAGGCCGGGCTGGTCGATCTGGTCGAGACCGATCACCGCATCTGTGATGAAGTGCGATTGGTGCCCACGGTAGGCCATACGCCGGGACACTGCAGCGTGCTGATCAGCAGCGAGGGTCATGAGGCGCTGATCACCGGAGACTTCGTTCACCACCCTTGCCAGATGGCCATGCCGGCCTGGGCGTCCACTGCGGATTACGACCAGGAACAGTCCACCCGCACCCGCCGCGAGGTGTTCGGCCGTCTGGCCGGAACCCGCACTCTGGTGATCGGTACTCACTTTGCCGGAGCCACGGCCGGCCACATCAAGAACGACGGCGACGCCTTCCGTCTGGAGGTCTGAGCGATGGCACGCGCGATGGTCAGTGCGGCCCAGCCCGAAGCAGTCGAGGCGGGCCTGGATGTGCTTGCAGCGGGCGGCAATGTGGTTGATGCGGCTGTGGCCAGCGCGCTGGTGCAGGCGGCAGTGGATCCGCAGATGTGCGGCATTGCCGGGTTTGGATCCATGCACATCCACCTGGCACAGGCTGGGTTTCATGGCCTGATCGACTTTCATGGACGGGCGCCGCTCGCCACCCGCCCCGAGATGTGGCAAGACCGCATCGTGCGTGAATGCGACGACGGTTTCGGCTTCGTGCTCAAGGGCGAGGTCAACGAGATCGGGCATCAGAGTGCCACGACGCCGCTCACCATCAAGGCCCTGGACGAAGCCCTGCAGCGTTTTGGCACCCGGCGCCTGGCCGACCTGATGCAACCGGCCATCGCCTATTGCGAAGACGGGTTCATGGTGCGTCCGCATGTCCATGGATTCTGGATGCAGCCCGCCATTGCGGGCCGCATCCGGCGCCTGCGCGTGCTGACCGACCATCCGGCCACCGCACGCATCTACCTCAAGCCCGACGGCCAGCCCTACGGCGTGGGCGAAGTGTTGCGCAATCCCGATATGGGCCGCACCCTCAGGCGTATTGCCGAGCATGGCGTGCAGGACTTTTATCAGGGCGAGATCGCGCATCGCATTGATGCCGATATGCGCGCCCACGGAGGCCTGATCTCCCTGCAGGACCTGGCCGAGTGCGAGACCGTGTCCTCGCAGCCCCTGTGGACCACCTACCGAGGCCATCGGGTGGCCACCAATCCGCCACCCGGAGGCGGCCTCATGATCGCCATCATGCTCAACATCCTTGAGCACTTCGATCTGGCGGCCATGGGACACAACTCGCCTGATTACATCGCCACCGTGAGCGAGGCCATGAAGATCGCCACGGTCGAGAAGGATGCCCGCATGGGGGATCCGCGTTTCGTGGAGATTCCGATGGCCGAGCTGCTCTCGGCCGACTATGCCCGGCGCATGGCCGATCGCATCCGCAGCGGACAGAAGACTGACGTGCCCCGCATGAACGGCGGCGGGCCCGAGAGCAAGGACACCACGCATGTCTGCGTGGCCGATGACCGGGGCAACTGCGTCTCGCTCACCCATTCACTGGGCTCGAGTTCGGGCGTGGTCACTGAGGGCCTGGGCTTCATGTACAACAACGCCATGATGGTGTTCGACCCCCGCCCGGGGCGGACCGGGTCGCTCGCGCCCGGCAAGGCCCGCTTTTCGGCGCTCTCGCCCACCATCGTGTTCCGTGGCGACAAGCCCTTCTTCGTGGTGGGTTCGCCAGGCGGCACCACCATCACCATGGGCAACCTGCAGGCCATTCTCAATGCGGTTGATTTCGGCATGAACGCAGCGGATGCGGTCAACGCGCCCCGCTTTTGTGCGACCTCAAGCACCATCGAGATCAACAACCGCATCCTGCGCTCGACCGAGCGGGCGCTGCAGGCTCGAGGTTATCCGGTGCATCGCCATCCCTTCAGCCACATGCTGCCTCTGGTGCATGCCATCCGCATCGACGAGGGTCGGCTCGACGGCGGCGCCGATGCTGCGGGTGATGGCATGGCCGCCGGCATCGATCTGCACTGAAGGCCTTGCCGCGGATCTGTCTGCTTTCTCTCTGCGACCGCTTCCTTCACGAACTCTGCCCCCTCTCTTAGCAAAGTCGAATCATGAAACATGGTTTTTGCACTGATCGCCTCGCCCGCATCGAGTCCTTCCTGCAGGACAAGTACATCGGCACTGGCAAGCTTCCTTGCGCGCAGGTGCAGGTACTTCGCTCGGGGTCCCTGGTGTACGAAACGGTGATCGGCCGGCGCGACGTCGAGCGTGATGTTGCCCTCACCCGCGACACCGTCTATCGCATCTATTCCATGACCAAGCCGATCACCAGCCTGGTTTTCATGATGCTGGTCGAAGAAGGCAAGGTTGCGCTTGATGATCCGGTCACGCGCTTCATTCCGGAGTGGAAGAACCTCGGGGTGTATTCGGCTGGCACGGGGCCATGGGTGACCACGCCCTGTACACGCCCCATGCAGATGGTCGATCTGCTGCGCCATACCTCGGGCCTGACCTACGGCTTTCAGATGCGCACCAATGTCGACGCGGCATATCGCAGTCTGAAGGTGGCCGACCGTGACCGCTCGCTCGACACCGCGCGCTTTGTGGATGAGCTTTCCCGCCTGCCGCTCGAGTTTTCGCCCGGTGATGCCTGGAACTATTCGGTCTCCACCGATGTGCTGGGGGTGCTGATCGAGCGCATCACCGGCAAGCCCTTTGCCCAGGTGCTGCAGGAGCGGGTCTTTGATCCGCTGGGGATGAAGGACACGCGTTTTGTGGTGGGCGAGGATCAGAAGTCCCGCTTCGCCGCCTGTTATCTGCCCACCGCGCAGGGCGGCATGAGTCTGCTGGATGATCCGCAAACCAGCCCCTACCTCACGACCCCGGTGTTCTTCTCGGGCGGGGGCGGACTGGTGTCCACGGCCGACGACTACATGCGCTTTTGCCGCATGCTGCTTGCGGGAGGCCGTCTCGATGGCAAGACCTATGTGGCACCGTCCACGCTGCGTCTGATGACGGCCAACCACCTGCCCGGGGGCAAGGACCTCACCGCCTTGTCGCGCTCGCTCTTTTCGGAGTCCACCAACGCGGGCGTGGGTTTCGGCCTGGGTTTCGCAGTGGTGTTCGATCCGGTGCGGGCCATGGTGCCCTCCAGCCCGGGCGAGTATTACTGGGGCGGGGCGGCGTCCACGGCCTTCTGGGTCGATCCGGTGGAGGACATCGCCGTGGTCTTCATGACCCAGTTGCTGGGCTCGAGCACCTACCCGGTCCGTCGCGAGCTGCGCACCCTGGTGTACTCGGCCCTGATCGAGCCCCGGCAGCGCCGCTTCTGATCGATGGCACCGCCGCCCCGAGACGGCGGTGCCTGACTCCTTCAACAGCTCGCAATCCAATTCACGTCATTTCACTGGAGACATACGATGGCACTCGATCGCAATGCCGTGGGCCGGACCACCGGCCCGTCTGAAGTCAGCTGGGATTCCCGTGACGCCATGCTTTATGCGCTCGGCGTGGGCGCTGGCCAGGCGGATCCTTTTGGTGAACTCAATCTCACCACCGAAAATTCTGCGGGCCATGAGCTGGTCATGCTGCCGGCCTATGCGGTGGTCCTGACCCAGCGCGCCTCTGCCCGGCCCGACCTGGGTCCGATCGATCGGACCAAGCTGGTCCATGCCGAGCAGGGCTTTACCCTGCATCGGCCGCTGCCTCTGCAGGGCACGGCGCGCATCACCGGCCGCATCACCGGCATCTACGACAAAGGTTCGGGCGCCCTGGTGAACTCGGTGGCCGAAGTCCGCGATGCCGCCACCAACGAACTGCTGGCTGAGACCGTCTCGGGAGCCTTCATCCGGGGCGAGGGCGGCTGGGGCGGCGAGAAGGGTCCCTCGGGGGCTGCGCCTGTGCCCACCCGCGCACCGGATGTGGAGGTGAGCTCAGTGACCCGCGATGATCAGGCGCTGCTTTACAGACTCAGTGGCGATCGCAACCCGCTTCACAGCGACCCGGACTTTGCCCGTCGGGGCGGATTCGACAAGCCCATCCTGCACGGCATGTGCACCTATGGCATCACCAGCCGCCTGCTCATTCAGGCCTTCGCCGGCGGCGATCCGCGCAAGGTCAAGGGCATGATGGCCCGCTTCACCAAGCCTGTCATTCCTGGCGATACCCTTACCGTCCAGGCCTGGCGCGAAGGCGGCGAGATCCGCTTCCGCACCCTGGGTGCGGGCGGCGCTACGGTGCTTGATTTCGGCACGCTCACACTGGCCTGATTCCCAAGGAGGCCCGCCTGCCATGAATGACTCGTCTGTCCGGACCGTCTCGGGTTGGGTGTTTGACGCCTACACGGCCGGGCCTGATTCAGGCGAGGGCGTGCTCATGCTTCATGGCTATCCGCAGACCCGCGACACCTGGCGGATGCAGATCCCGGCACTGGCGCAGGCGGGCTATCGGGTGGTCGCGCCGAATCAGCGCGGTTATTCGGCAGGTGCACGTCCTGCGTCATCGGATCTGACCCAGTACCACTTCGATCTGCTCGTTCAGGATGCGATCGACATCGCGGAAGCGGCCGGGATCGGGGGGCGCCCCTTTCATCTCGTCGGTCATGACTGGGGCGGGCAGATTGCCTGGGGGGTGGCTGACCGCCATGCCGATCGCCTGGCCTCGCTGACCGTCCTGTCGCGTCCTCATCCTCGCGCTTTTGCCCGGGCCTTGCAGGCGCCGGATGGAGATCAGCGGTATCGCTCGCGCCATCACCGTGCCTTTCTCGACCCCCGAACCGCCTCGCTGCTGCTCGAGGACGGTGCGCGACGATTGCGACAGGGTTTGCTCCATGCGGGTGTCCCCCCTGAGGCGGTTGATCGTTACCTGAGTGTCCTCGCCGACCCGGATGCGCTGGAAGCGGCGCTCGCCTGGTATCGGGCCCAGCGGGATCTCAAGGTCGACATCGGCAGCATCAGGGTTCCGACCTGCTATCTGTGGGGCGACGCCGATGCCACGGTCGGACCGATGGCCGCGCATGGCACTGCCGACGAGGTGCAGGCGCCCTATCGGATGGAGGTCTTGCCCGGCACGGGGCATTTCGCCACCGACCAGGTGCCCGAGGTGATCAACCGGTGCCTGCTCAAGCAACTGGCGGAGCATCCTGCAGGAACGGGGTTTGTCTGAGCAGCACGGCAGGCCCGGTACTTACAATCCCATCACTTAAAAAGCATTTTCAGGGAGACGATCATGTTGAAAACCCGATTCACCGAACTGGTGGGTGTTCAGTACCCCATCGTGCAGGGCGGCATGCAGTGGGTAGGTCGCGCAGAACTGGTCGCAGCCGTGGCCAATGCCGGCGCGCTGGGCTTCATTACCGCGCTCACTCAGCCTACGCCCGACGATCTGCGCAAGGAGATCGCCCGCTGTCGCGAGATGACCGACAAGCCCTTTGGTGTGGACCGCACCATACTGCCGGCGCTCACACCGCCGCCCGATGCCGAATATCGCCAGGCCATCATCGACTCGGGCGTGAAGGTGGTCGAGACCGCCGGCAACAACCCCCAGGAACATATCGCCGAATTCAAGAAGCACGGCATCAAGGTGATTCACAAGTGCACGGCAGTCCGTCATGCACTCAAGGCAGAGAGCATCGGTGCCGATGCCATCTCGATCGACGGATTCGAATGCGCCGGCCACCCGGGCGAAGACGACATTCCTGGCCTCATTCTGATCCCGGCCGCAGCGGACAAGGTCAAGATTCCCATGATCGCCTCGGGCGGCTTCGGCGATGCCCGTGGCCTCGTGGCGGCACTGGCCCTGGGTGCCGAGGGCGTCAACATGGGCACGCGCTTCATGTGCACGGTCGAGAGCCCGATTCATCCGCGTATCAAGCAGCAGATCGTCGACAACGATGAGCGGGCCACCGAGCTGATCTTCCGTACCCTGCGCAATACCTCTCGCGTGGCGAGCAATGCGGTCAGCCGCGAAGTGGTGTCCATCGAGCGCAAGGGCGGCGCCACCATCGATGACCTCAAGCACCTGGTGGCCGGTCAGCGCGGCCGCGGTGTGTACGAGATGGGTGACCCGGAGTACGGCATCTGGTCAGCGGGCATGGTGCAGGGCCTGATCCACGACATTCCGACCTGTGCCGAGCTGGTCTCACGCATGGTGCGCGAGGCTGAAGAGATCATCGCCAGCCGGTTGGCCGGCATGCGCAAGGCAGGTTGATGCCATGACCCGAGTTGCGCTGGGCGAGGTCAGCCTCGAGATCTTTTCGCAGGGCTCTGGGCCGACCCGGGTGCTGCTGGTGCATGGCTATCAGGCCTCGGCCCGTATCTGGCACGGTGTGCAGCAGGCCCTGCCCGGCGAGCGCTACACCACGGTGGCGGTCAACAATCGGGGTGCGGGTCAGTCCGATGCGCCCCCCCGCGAAGAGGACTACACCCTGCAGAAGTTTGCCGGCGATCTGCATGCCCTGGTCGATCACCTGGGCTGGGACCGCTTTGTGCTGGTGGGTCATTCCATGGGCGGCGGAACCGTGGCTCAGTATGCGGTTGACCATCCCGAGCGGGTCTCGCACCTGATTCTGGTGGACCCTGCCAGCCCGGACGGCGCACCCATGGAAGGCGCAGCACTGGAGGCCTTTCTGGATGAACGCATGGCCCAGCGCCGAGCCCAGCTGGCCAAGGGCGGAGGCGGCGATGGCATCGATGCACGCGGGGGCGCGGTCGATGCCGAGATTGCCGCCGCGCTGGTGCGTGATATTGAGGCGGCACCCGAGCGGCGTTTGCGGGGCTCCATGCGTTCGATGCTGCAGCTGCGTCTGGGCGCCCGGGTGCGTACCTTGCCCATGCCGGTCCTGCTGGTGGCGGGCGATCAGGACAAGGTGATTCCCCTGGCCAACATGCTGGCCAGCTGGGCCATGTATCCGCCCGGCACAGGATTGCATGTGTGGCACGGGGTGGGGCATTCGCCCAACTTCGACCACCCCCAGGCCATGGTGTCGGTGCTGCGCCAGTTCGTTGAGGCCACCCCGCCGCCGCGTTGAGCCCGCCCCGCCGTCGCGTTGAGCCCGGGCGGCACAGCAAGACCGGGCC